>CAYXJS010000262.1:0-3694 GCA_964465045.1 uncultured Bacteroidales bacterium
AATCTTTATAAACTGATAATCTACAGATTCTTTTGTTTCCGATTTCATCGGAACACTTGAGTTTGGCGTTTTACTAGATAAAATCACGACTTTTTTTGGAAGTTGTGATTTTTTTTACTATTTTTATCTAGTTATATGACTAGATTATTCTAATTAAAATTTACAATTATGGGTTATTCTACTAAAATTCAATTGATTAACAGGGCAAAAAGTGAGCAGTGGTACATAAATTTTCCATCTGCTGTGGCCCAGGCCATGGAATTTGAAAAAGGTGAAGTTGTTGAATGGTTAATAGACGATCATCAAAGATTGGTACTACAAAGGAGCGACCAGGCAGTTGCTTCGTTGAAAAAAAAACTGCAGAAGAAACCAAAAGTCTAATAACTGAACTTGATTCGCTTTTCAGTAAAGCCGATCAAGCGTGTGGGCAAAAAAGAATCATGCAAAGGTTGCGTACCCTTGCTTATGGGGCGCTGACCTGTTTAGGTAGGCAAACCGTTTCCGGGATTTTAACTGCAAGTGGGCAGCAATTCAAGGATTGGTCTGCTGCTTATCGGCTTTTTAGTGAAAATAGGATTGATATTGACAAATTATTTGAAATTTCTCAAAAAGAAGTAATACAAGAACTTACAGGAGATCAAATATTAGTAGCACATATGGATGATACGCTTTTGAAAAAAACAGGAAGAAAGGTGTATGGCACCTCATGGCGGCGAGACCCGCTAGGGCCACCTTTCCAGACCAATTTTATTTGGGGGCAACGATTTTTACAGTTGTCATTGGCACTGCCCTCAAAAGAAGGTCTTTCTCAATCAAGGGGGATACCGGTTGATTTCCATCATTGTCCTACAGCCCAAAAGCCGGGCAAGAAAGCTTCTGTGGAAGATATCAAGCAATACAAAGAAGCATCCAAACAATTAAATTTAAGTATTCAAGGGGTTGAAAGGCTCAAAAAACTCAGGCAATCGTTGGATGACCAAGGTGCTAAAGAAAGAGAACTTTACCTAAGTGTTGATGGTAGCTTTACCAATTCAAATGTGTTGAAAAATTTACCGGACAGGGTAACAATTATTGGACGGATCAGAAAAGATACACGATTACATAAAATCCCTGAAAAATCAAACCCCACAGGGCGGAAAAGAGTATATGGAGAAAGGATTCCGACACCCGAAGAGATTAGGAAATCTGAAGATATCCAGTGGCAGCAGGTTAAGGGATGGGCCGCGGGCAGGGAACATACATTTAATGTCAAAATTGTGAAAAATTTACGATGGGAAAGTGCCGGTGGTAAACACAATTTACAATTGGTTGTCATTAGGCCATTACGCTACCGTCTGACCAAAAGTTCAAAATTACTTTATAAAGCACCTGCTTATCTTATTTGTACAGATAATAATTTGGACATTGAAAAATTACTTCAGGCATATTTATGGAGATGGGAAATTGAAGTTAACTTCCGAGATGAAAAAACATTATTGGGTTCCGGTAAAGCACAAGTAAGAAATGAGCAATCCTCTGCCAATGTCCCAGGCTTTATAGCAGCAATTTATTCTTATTTGCTTATTGCCGCCCATAAGACCTATCGAAAAACTAACAAAAACATACTCATACCGAGACCCAAATGGTACCCGCTCAAGGACAATCAAAGGCTGTCAACGGGGGAAATAATAAACTTGCTACGCAGCCAGCTCTGGGCAAAGGCTCTGGGATGCGGGAGTTTTTCCGGCTTCGTGAAACGGGAACTTGAAACACGAAGCCGGAAAAACTATGCTCCTGCCTTATCATCTGCTATTTGCTATATGAGGAATTAGCCAAACTCAAGTTACCGGGTATTGAACCCGGTAATATTTACACCAAGTGGAAAACCCTCTGGCTCTGCATTACCCGATAGTTAAAGTTTAAAAAACGTAAACACCTAATAATGAAAAAGAAAGTTGCAAAGAAATTTGGATTACAACATAGAAGGGAATCAAAGGGCAGCGCGCTGGGAGGTTGCCTTTTTACATTTTCACGCGGCGCTCGCAAAGAAAGCGCGGCGAACGCAACGTAAGAACCCGCTGCGTTCGTTACTTTATATTCACGTAGTGCTTGTTACGAGAAATTAAAAATATTCTTTCTAATAACCAACATTTTATGTAAATTTGCAATTGAATTCTAAAATTACATAAATGATACCTCGAAACATCACCCCCATAATAAAAAACCGGTTAAAAGAATTTCCCATATTGACATTAACCGGGCCGCGGCAATCAGGAAAAACCACGCTACTTAGAAATGCATTTCCAGATTACACGTATTTCAACCTTGAAAGAATTGATTATCGGCAAATGATTTTGGACGATCCGATGGGCTTTTTACAAGCGCAGGGCTCCAACGTAATTTTCGATGAGGCACAGCGCATTCCTGAATTATTCAGCTACATTCAGGTTGTATCAGATGAGCAAAATGAACCGGGTCAATATATTTTATCGGGTTCGCAAAGTTTTTTAATGAACGAACAGATATCACAATCGCTGGCCGGACGCACCTATGTATCTCACTTGTTACCTTTCGGCATTAATGAGTTGCAGATAAACGGGGCAAACTACCTGGAAACAATCTTCAACGGCTTTTATCCGCGGTTGCACGATAGTAACATACTACCGGGTGATTTTTACCCATCTTACATCCAAACGTACATTGAGCGTGATGTGCGTTCCATAAAAACCATCGAAAATCTGGATATTTTTACCCGGTTTATTAGTCTTTGTGCCGGCAGAATTGGTCAGGTGCTCAATTTATCTTCGCTGGCCAACGACACAGGCATTTCGGTCAATACAGCAAAGTCATGGCTTTCATTACTGGAATCAAGTTTTATTTTGTATCAATTAAAACCCTGGTATAAAAACTTCAACAAACGGCTTATTAAGTCACCAAAGCTATATTTTTACGATACCGGATTGGCTTGTTCGCTTTTGAAAATAAATAATGCCTCCATGCTGCAAACACATTATTTGTACGGGGCGCTTTATGAAAATTTTATCATTTCCGAAATTCGGAAAGCATATTATCATGCAGGAATGGCTCCATCCATTTATTATTGGCGCGAAAGTAACGGCACCGAAATCGATTGTATAATAGAAAAAGGCACTAATTCCATTATGGCTATTGAAATAAAAGGCGGCGCAACGTTTAATAAAGATTACCTGAAAAATCTGAATCGTTTGCCAGATAGTGCTATTTCAATAGAAAAATATTTAATACATCCGGGCGATCAATCAATAAAAATAAAAGATGTGAATATTGTTGGAAGGTCTGGTTTTGGTCAATTTCTGAGAGAGAATTTATTGGGCCGTTAGTCGCAGCGTGAGGTTTTCTGCCAGCAGGCATAAAGCGAAAACCGCCATTCCGGTTCATTCAGGAACTCACACCGCGACTTTCCATAGCTCCAGATGCACACCTCTTTTTTCACGCGGCGCTCGCAAAGAATCCGCAACGCCCGCAACGTAAGCACTCGCTGCGGTCTTAGCGTAATATTCCCGTAGCGCTCGTTGCGAGAAACCCTTCTTTCGTGATTTTAGTGATTTTCGTTGTTCTCAACTTAACAGCGGCACAATTTGAACTGAAAATGGAGGCACAAATCGAATCAGATTATCCAATTTATTGCAAGTTTGATGTATTGCGTATGATTTCTTACCCATCAGTCGCAGCGTGA
>CAYXJS010000263.1:0-3678 GCA_964465045.1 uncultured Bacteroidales bacterium
TTTGTTAAAACCAATCAACAATTCACACTTCACGATTCGACCAATCACGAATCAATGAATCACATTTCTCATACTTTTAAACCTGGGGTTGAATTTCTCTTCCCACCATATCCAGAGCAAAAACAGGATTAAGTAGAAAACGAAACGGAAAACATAATCGTGGCTAAGATCCCACCATTCAGGGAAATAAAACAGAGTTAAAGCTACGCCAGTAAGCCGGATAATATTTGCGAAATGCATTAAAACCATTGAAAGGGGTAAAAACCAGAATTTGTGTTTTAGCTTTCCTGGATACAGCATAAACAGGAACAACGCCTGCAACAATTGTTTGAATCCGGAGCATCCGGAGTTAATAGCCAGCCAGTCGCCATTTTCAAATACAATTGTGTTGTTTCGGCCTTCAAAAGTATACCCTAAGAAGTCCATAACAAATGAGGTATGAATAAAGGCTGCTTCAGACATCCAGATTCTTAGCTGACTTACGGGTTCCTGAAAGGGAAAAAAGTTGAAGTCATATGCCCACCACCGGAACGAATAATGAATGAGTAAAGTAATGCCAATAAACAGGAGTATGCCTCTTAAAGGCATAAATATAGGTTTTGCTTTATTTAAAAATTCCTTCATAGTCTTTTTTATATAAAGTTAAATTTTTGAAAAATGTTGGAATAAATGTTTGAAGGAAAATGAGTATATCTCATAACATCTATTAGTTCACCTCCAAAACGCTCCTTGAACTCTCTGACTCCGTATGGCACATGAGGCCTTCCGGCTCCCATAAAATCAAAATATTCAAAGTCATTTTCAATCATGTATTCAATCCCCGACCATGTTGCCATTACGCTGGGATAGATGTTCAGATCTTTATACGCTTCATCTTTTCCGCAAACATACCACTCATGAACAGAGGTTTGTCCGGATAATGTTAAGAGTATTCCTGCAATGACCTTGTTATTGTGTTTTATAACTAGCAGTTTTGATGCGTTTTTTATGGACTTCGAGTTTATTAAAGCATTAAAAAACTGAAATGGAGGCACAGGCTTTTTTATACGATAATGATAAAGGTCTTTTAAAATTTGATACCACTCATCAATTTCTTTTTGGTTTTCAGCTATTTTAATGTGTGCGCCATTTGCTGTACTTTTTTTGATCTGCCATCTTTTAGAACGACTGAGGGATTTCCATGCTTTTGATTTGCCCTCATTGTAAACCAATACGTTTAAGTAATCCTGTTTACTAAATGCAGCGTCGAAATCGTTTAGTACTTCATGTTTATTCATGTTCACCCTGAACTGCACAAACAGATGTTTACTTTTGACATATTGCAGAATTTTGTTGATAATTTCTTTTTGGGTGGCTTTATTCTCCGCCAATGGCGATCCATACAATACAGCCCTGCGGGTTAGAAAGTTAAGCGGAAAACCAGACGCCTGATGCGTTACAATTAAGGCTATACCTGTAATGTTTTCATTATTGTCTTTAGCTATAATGTAAACCGGTTTTGTTGACGGATTTGCTTTGGCACTTAGATAATGAGCGTAAGAATGGAAATAATTGGGATATGAGACTTTATCATAAAAAGATTCAATTTCTTCAATTGTAGTATTTTTTGGGTTGTTGATTATGGTTGTGGAAATTTCCATGTAAGACTTTGCTTTTGTAACGTTTAACGACTGAACCTGAAACCCATGATGAATGTGGAAGTTTCACCATGAAGGTAATCGGGCGTAAACTTATTTAAATAATATTCAGCGGTGTTCCCGTCAAGGTTATATCCTTGTATGTCAGAATACTGGTATTCCATGAACATTGAAAAGGCAGCATGAGGAGACCAGCTTACAGATGCCTTTAGTCGGGTTTGGTCCCAGGTCTTATTATCTAAAAATGAGAATTCATCTATTGGCGTATCTCCGAACGCATATTCATGGTCCCGGCCGTGCTTTGAATAAACATAGCTTAGTTTTGCTTTCCAGTTATGATGAGGTTTTGTCCAGATTTCAGCATAGATTTCGCTGGAATTATCCTTTAAATAGTGGCCCAGGTTATATTGATTGGAAGCGAAGGTTGTGGAAGGCACTCTGTGTTTATAAGTAACCGGAGATGTTCTGGTAAATTCAGTTTTGAAACCAACATTGTTTACAGGCCAGTTTGATAGTCCTAATCCGGCTTTGTAGCTGAAAAAATTATGCCTCTCCGGATCATTTACTCTGGTTATGCTAAATTCATCAACAAAAATGGATAAGTATAAGTGTGTGTGCTTTAGGTTTTTTGAATCAATATTGAAGAACATTTGAGAATTCTGGTTTTCAATACCTCTGTTGATGGTATGATCAATGGATTTAAAAAAGAAAAACGGAATGAGATAGGCGGGTTGAAAATCGATATCACTATAAACAATGGAATTCCCAAAAGAAAAATAGAAGCCGGGGAAAGGTTTGATTGAATACATATTTGCTGCGATGTATTTTTCACGATAAACAGCTCTGAAGTCGCCATTGCTGGTATAATAAGAACGTAAGCTATCTGTAACCTGGCTTACGAGCCATCCGTGGTGATAATCGAACTGAAGCCATTTGAACGGTTTTAATTGTAGCTTTATCATTGCGAAAGAAGGCGTTCTGCCCGAAAAAATGTTGGCTCCGTTGATGTTTGTACCCCACTCTATGTGGTCTTTTATTATCCCTACGTGCCCCCAATTTCCCGAATAAGTGATGCCTCCTCTCATTTCGCTGTAATCTCCGCCTTCCCGGCCCTGTACATTTATCTTGTAAGCGCCACCTTGCTCAAGGGTTAGATTACCCGGGAGAGCCAGAATCTCCTTTTGCTGATAATTATCCCTGAGGCTTGCATAAATATTCCAGTTTTCACCTATTTGAGACCACATTTCAGCGCCACCGTAAGAGTGGTAAAAGCTATTGTTTTCATTTGTAAAATACCGAATACCATAAACAGGCCTGACTGTAACATGACCGGTTGAATCTTTGTATCGGAAAGTGGGAGGAAGCCATGATAATACAGTATTATCATCCTGGTAAAGGTTGCTTTTGTCCTTAGCGAAGGTTTTTTCTGGATTATATTCTCTCAAAAACTTTTCGGCTTCTTGCTCTTGCCTGTTTGAGAGTTTCTCTGACGAAAGTGCCTTTTCAAGATTTTGGGAGATAAAAGACCGGCTGTAAGGTTTTACTGCTGAGTTTATTTCGATAATTTGCTCTGTAGCCAGTTCGTCAAGAAATTCATAAACAGCTTCATCAGAAATATGCTGGAATACTGTCTGCCCATCAGTTTTTAAATAGGGAAACGTACTGAAAAGGAAAACGAAAGCAAGGAAATATTTTGTTTTATGTGTCATATTCTGAGGTTTTTGAATTAAAAATCTTTCATAAAGAACATATGATGTTTTGGGTAACGATTCTCTGTTAATTCCCTTATAATCTAATTTGAGTCCGTTTGCAATTTGTAATTTGGGTTTTGTTATTTTAAGTTTTCATTTTCTCATAACTTTATGGTCAGTCACTAATTAGCATAAATTCACTCTTTTAATCACCTGATTTCCTATTCTATGAACTCCGCGCATTTTTTATAAAAATATTATACATGGATTTCCAGAAATACTTCCAATCTGTTAAAAAAGGATTTTTCTTATATGCGAGCAAATATTTTTTTTCAGATGCCATAACTTCA
>CAYXJS010000264.1:0-3656 GCA_964465045.1 uncultured Bacteroidales bacterium
ACAGCTTTATAGAGCCCGTTTTGTTATAGTATATTGGGTGAACTTCCGTTAAAAATGGCTAAACTTTTATAGCGCGAAACATGGGCAGCGAAATGACGGTATTTTACTGATAGACATGGAAAAAGCCCGCGACGACATCATAAAAATTTAAAATGGGTCGTCGCGGGCTTTTTCTTTGCTGACCCCTATAGTCAGGTCATTCCGCTCAAATCACGAAGCGATAGCGTAGTGATGCAGTGCGGCCCGCCCGTACCGAACGGCACGTTCGGGCGGGAATCTATTATTCAGAAATTAATAAATGTCGAAACTTCATTGATCACCTTAAAAATCTAAATGAAAGTCATAAAAGTCTATCATTCTGTAACCATAGATAAGTAGCTATGTTAACAGCTCGATGAACTTATTAAACTGAATACATTGCATTTTTTTCGCTTTCGCGGATGATTTTTTGAAGGAATTGCAGCTTTGTTAAGGCTTTTCATTAATTTTGAAGGCATCACTAAAAACCAGACAGCACATGTTTAAAATCGTTTTTACCGGATGGGTTACCCTGTTATTGCTTTTCAGCGCCTGCAACCAGTTTAACCAAAAACAGGAAAATCCGCTGAAATACATCCCCGAAGATGCCCCGGTTATCCTAACCACAAACAACCTGCTTTCATTGTGGGACACATACGCCCAGTCATCAATTTGGTCTATCCGTAACGAAAACCCGGATTTTCAGAAAGTACACAGGGAAATGATGGAGCTGCAACTCTTGGCAGAAGAAAACCCCGCCATCAGCAACACCTTCAGCAGCGGAAAAATTACCCTGGCGGTTTCCGTCAGTAAAAACTACAAGGCAAGCCTGATATTGGCAGCCCAAACCTCACTCACAACCAATCAGATTGAGCAAATGATCCGTTCCGAATTCTCCAAGCTGGCTTCAGTAACGCAAGAAAGCTACCTGGACACGCCTTACTACAGCATTGTTTTTTCTGACCGCGATGCCATCCTTTACTATGCCATACACAACGGCATTTTGCTGATGAGTTACGATGATTCAGCGATAGAACGTGCATTTCAGCAAAATGTAATGAAGCGTAGCATTTTGGATGATCCCGGATTTGAAGAGGTAAATAAAACGGCAGGGCAGTTTTCAGAAGGAAACGTCTATTTGAATTTTAAAAAAATTCATCGTATGCTCCTTAGTGGCACTTACTCGCAATATGGAGAATTGATCGAGCGGTTGGATTCCTTTGCGGGATGGGCCGCCCTTGACCTAACTGCACGCAAAGACAAACTTATCCTGAATGGTTTTACGCAAAATGATTCATCGCACTATTTAAACAGTTTTAAACATGAACCGGGCAGCACAGACCTGCAAAACATCATCCCGTCAACAGCAGCCATAGCTTTACTGCAAAACTATCACAGCGGAACAATGCATTACAGTCAACTTAAAAAGAACAACACATTTAATGATGCCGATAACAAATTCAATCTCCGGGACAATTTCTTTAGTTGGTATTCGGGGACCAACGCATTGGTACTTGATAATTCAAGTCTGAAAAACCTCTCAGGAGAATCTGCCGCAATATTCTTTGCTGATGACAGCGAGCAGGCTTATCAGGGGCTTGAGGCAATAGCTTCTGAAACCGGAAATGATTTTTATGATACAACCGGCGATGACGACAAGCGCATTATTCGCATTCCTTCAGAAAATCTTATGGAAAATGTTTTCGGAAAAATATTCATGCATTTCCAATCACCGTATTTTACAGTGCATGAAAACATGGTCATAGCTTCCGCAAGTCTGACACACCTTACCGAAACCCTCCGGAAACTGGAAAATGAAGATGTAATTGCTCACGATGATACATATCAATCGTTATCAGCCGGCATCTCAGAAAACAACAACATAGCGCTGTATGTAAACATGAAACATGCTTTACCGCAAGGCGGAGACATGAACCCTGCCTTAAAGGAAACCTTTGAAAGAAACCAATCTGCTTTCGCCCAATTCAGCGGGCTGGCCATAACCTTTGCACGCGATGGCGATTTGTTTTTTACCAATATGTACAGCAGCGCCGGCGAAGCCCTAAAAGCAAAAAAAGAAAAAAGCTGGGAACTCAAGCTAGATGCGAAAGTGGTTGGAGAACCTCAGATTGTAAAGGACCACCTCAGCGCTGAAAAACGCATTATTGCTTTTGACGCCCTCAACAACATGTACTTTATCAGCCATGACGGCAAAATCCTCTGGAAACACACCTTATCCGGACGGCCCCTTTGCAAGGTACATTTGGTGGATGCCTTCAGCAACAACAAAGTGCAATATCTGCTCAATACGGAAAACCACATTTACCTCATCGACGTGCTGGGGCGCGATGTAGACGATTTCCCCGTAAAACTTCCCGCAAAGGCCACTAACGGCGCTTCCGTTTTTGATTATCACGACTACCGGATCATGATAGCCGGGAATGATAGTAAAATATACAACTATGACTTAGAGGGAAATCCCGTGAAGGGATGGGCAAAACCGGAAACCCCCGGAAAAATCACAGCGCCGCTGCAGCATCATGTTTACAACGGACGCGATTACATCTTTGCCCAAACCGACAACGGCAAAGTACTCATCCTGAATCGCCGCGGAAGCATCCGCGTAAATATTCACGACCAGCTTGTAAGCGCACCGCAATCGCAAATCTATGTAAACAGAACCAACAGCAAAGCGCCTTTTATTACGGCTGACGTCAGTGGCGCTATTAAATACCTAAAGTTAAACGGCAGCGTTCTTGAAACCCGGTTCGATCGCTTTTCAAATGACCATCATTTTTTCTATGAACGTTTCAACGACGACCGGCATTATGATTTTATTTATTTTGATAAAGGAAATCTGGTGGTTTATGACCGGTTTAAAAAGGCTTTACTGCAAAAACAGTTTAACGATGAGGTTTTTACAAGACCCGGGGTTATTCGTTACAATCAAAAAACAGCCATCAGGTTTACTTCGCTGTCCAAAGAGCAATGCTACCTGGTTACACAAGAGGGTCCGGTTGAAGAAGTAACGGGCCTGAAGGCCACTACGTCTTTTGATATCGGAAAGCTAAAGCAGTATGGAAAAACCACCGTGATTGCCGGCGATGGCGAAAAACTGGTAAAATACATCCTGTAAAAAATTGTCTTCAGGAATAATTGCTAATGCCTGATAAGCAGTTTTGCAGCAGTGGTTGCAGATTTGCCCTGAACTCTGACAACATAAACACCTGCCGACAAATGACTTACCTTAACTGGCTGATTTGGCTTAACCGATCCTGAGTAAACCGGAATTCCGGAGCTGTTGTAAATTTTGATATCAAGTTGTGCTTTAGCAGTTCCCTGAATGTAAAAATAATCCCTGGCGGGATTGGGAGCAAGTTTAATGGCATCGTTGATGATGTTTTGCTGATGTGTGTTAATACCTAAATACCGGTGTTTTGCCGGAATATCATATTCACCGGCAGGCAAAGGAATTCCGATGGAAGGCCACGGCATAGAGCCCGGCCAGAATTCCGGAACAGTATCAAGGTAATAGGAACTATCTGGCAGAGAATCCGTTTCTGCTGGTAAAACATCACCGGTAACAAAATTGCCGTATTCAAAATGGTCATCCCCGTTAAGGGTATACAATCCATAAA
>CAYXJS010000265.1:0-3655 GCA_964465045.1 uncultured Bacteroidales bacterium
ATGTTGCAACCGCCATACAAACCGAGGCTATAGCCCCAGCAATCGGAGCAGAATAAAGGGACTAAAGTCCCGGCAGATTATGGAGATAACCTTTAAACCGTTGGTTAAAACCAACGGCAAAGGATATTGATTCATTATTGTCATTATGTGTTGTGGAGCAATTTTTTGATCTAATGCTACCAATGACAACTATGTTGCAACAGGCTGTTTTTCATCCAATTGCATATTTAACTCTTTTGCTAGTCTTTCGAGTGTTTTGCGTTTGTTTTTAAACTGTTGCTCTTCATATTTTTTGATACCGAATTCAACAAAATCGAGTCCTTTAACCATCACTCGCCAATACATTTCAGCCAATTTTCGAACCACTGCTTTGATAGCAATAGCCGGGCCTTTACGCGCTCGAAATGACGGGGTTTTGGTTACACACTAAGCAAAAGGGACGCGCTGACGTAATAATTTTCTCATTAAAGACGTCAGCGCGTCCCTTTTGCCTCTGACTATCGAAATATAGGTCATTTCGACTGAGGTCATCTAATTGATATAGAGAACTATAAAGAATTATACTTCTCAAAATGTAAAATTGCACTTCAAACTTATCTGACCGAAGGAGAAATCTTATCAACCTTTAACGAATCAATGCAAAAATTATATTAATCAAACAATCAAAGCTCCTAAATAAGTATATATCTTAACACCTCAGAATTTTAATAGCTAGTTTTTCATGAAATTTTACCCGGAGAATTCTTGAAATGCACGTCCCTTTGCGGGAATGGTATAGTAACATTGTTTTTACGGAATTCCTGATCGATTCTAAAACGAAGATCACTTAAAATATTTTCTATTCTGAACGTTTGTTCTGACCAGAAAAAGAGCCTGAAATCCAGCGATGAGTTTCCAAAATCCTCAAATCTGACGAATGGTTCTTTAGATTGAGAAATACCGGAGTGTTTTTTGGCTTCGTCCAGCAGAATGCGCTTAACTAAGGCTGTATCTGAGCCATAGGCTACGCCAACAGCCAGTGAAAAGCGCGTTAACTCATTATTGTATGACCAGTTGATGACATTGTCGCTGATTAGCTTATTATTGGGAATCAGCATGTCAATATCATCACGAGTTATGATTTTGGAAACCCGGAAATCAATGTCTGTAACTCTTCCAACAACGCCTTCCACTTCAATAACATCGCCAACTTTTATCGCTTTTCCGAAAAGCAAAATAAATCCGGCAATAACGTCTTTAAAAACATCCTGAATTCCTAAACCAATACCCACAAACAGCGCTGCCGAACCGGCCAGAAAAAAGGTCAGCTTTAAACCTAAACTTTCTAGCCCTATGAGAATGGCAATTATAATGATGAAATATTTTGATAACTTTTGCAGTAGGTAACTCTGGCTCGAAGATAAGGTCCGGCTTTGGCCGGATTTTCGAAATATATTGTTAATCAGGGAAATCACAATTCTTGTGATGATAAATAGTATGATTAAATAAAGGAGACTCTGCACAGAAATTGTGGTTTTTTCCGTGTCTATCAATGTAAATTGCAGTGCTTCTTTAAATTTTTCAAAAACATCAATAAGTGCCATAACTAATTATTTAGTTTGTCGTAATTGAGTTTATCCAATGGAATAAAAACGGTAACTGTACCCATTGCATAGGAAGCAATCTCATAGGGGTTATAGATAAAATGAATTCCGTTGCCGGTAATGCAATAATTGGATGAGGTCTCCACTTCATCATTAAAAAAACCAACAGAACGAAGCGATTCACCTGGCTGAAGGGTGTTTTTTTCCCTGAGGCTCTGGTTTATAAGTTTATTGAGTTTGTCAAGGGCCGGTTTATCAAACAATGAGTCCAGTGATATCAAATCACCGGTTTTCACATCAAAATTAACTATAGTATTGTGCAGCATTCCGTGTGCACCGCCGGTAAAAGCATACTTTGAGATATTTACAGAAAGCCGGTGATCATCAAAATATAAAGGAGACACATGATAAAAATTTTTCCAATTACAAGCATAACATTCGTCTCCGTAATTTTTGTAGAGCTCTTGGTTCGCGGAAAGGTATTGTTTTTTAAATTTATTTGATAATTTGCTGAAAAGGTCATTAAAAGCCTTGTCAGCAGACGTTGTATTATTAGTTAACGTATTAACAATATGTCTGTAAATTTTATCAGCGCCGGCTTCATCGGGATAAATCGGCGCTATAAAGGTCATCTTGAAATTACCGTACGGGCTCGAATCATTGCTGTTGAGACTGAACTTTGCCGAATCTGAAAATTTGCGGAAGAATACTTTTGTTTTATCTGCTTTGCTCAGATCAAAAGGCAATGCATCTAATGGTTTGTTTGTAAAAGCATCAAACAAGGTAACCCTGTATTCATTAATTCTTTTGCCGGTAAATGCCTGAAAACCTGTGTCTGATGAAACAAAGCCTTCAATTTGGTTATTGTTTTGGTGAAACGAATAATGAACGCTACCTTCCTTGTATTCCAAATAGCGGATCGTGTCCTGGGCATTAGCCGAATGAATAAGAAATAAAAGAAACAAGAAAGGAATATAGTTTTTCATTGGTTTGTACGTTTTGTGGTACTATTTAAAAATTCGTGTATCAATTCATTAATCTCGGTTTCTTAAAAAGGTTATTTTCTGGAACCAAATATTACGCTACCCAGCCTTACAATAGTACTGGATTCTTCTATAGCAATCGGATAATCTGAGGACATACCGGCAGAAATATGCTGAAATTCAGTATTATCAGTAAAGAATTCGGCTTTTAGCGTGTCAAAAATGCGCTTAAGCTCTTTAAACTCACGGCGGATTTGCACTTTGTCGTCGGTAAAGGTCGCCATTCCCATAACGCCCTTGATATTTACGTTTTCAGCATTTTTATAGACTTCTGACGATAGGATATCCCGGGCTTCATTCAGGCTCAAACCGAATTTGGTGTCTTCTTCTGCTATATGAAACTGCAATAAACCATCCACAACCTGGCCCGTTTTGCGGGCTTCTTTGTTGATGATTTTGAATAGTTTAAGGCGGTCAATAGAATGAATCAGGCTTACGAACGGAACGATATATTTAACTTTGTTGGTTTGTAAATGACCAATGTAATGCCATTGAATGTCTTCGGGCAACTCTGGTTGTTTTGAAATCAGTTCCTGAGCTTTGTTTTCTCCGAATGCCCTGTGACCGGCTTCATAGGCTTTAAGAATATCCTCAACCGGTTTGGTTTTCGAAACCGCCACGATTTCTACATGCTCAGGGATGCTTTCTCGTAATTTCGTAAGGTTTTCTTTAATATGCATGAATTAAAATGGTGTTTTTACAAAAATAGCAAGAATTAATTTAAGTTTCTAAGTTTATAGATTACTAAGTTTGTAGGTTACTATGTTTTTAGGTTTGTAAGTTATTTGATAGGTGTTTAGGTGTGTATGTGTTTATGAAAAAGTTGGCAGTACAAATCTTGCGCCAAGCAAAGCCCGTAATAGGGGGATAAGAAGCGTTCTTTGAAACTTATTTTAAGAAACCTGTAGGTAACCCATCCTGCCTGGGAAAGCCTAACCCGCCCCCAGAACCGAGTGTTGCGTAGTCAGCAGAGATGCAAGCCGAGCGTTTACCGCAACTGCTGAGCAAGTTCAAGGCAGGTAGCTACAA
>CAYXJS010000266.1:0-3649 GCA_964465045.1 uncultured Bacteroidales bacterium
AAGCGGGAACTGCTTTTGAATTGCGTTTATGGAGCTGATAAAGACTATAATGCCGTTGAAGCTGCGAAATTCGGGTTATTACTAAAACTTCTTGAAGGGGAGGATAATAGTTCAATCCATTCAAAAAATCCGATTCTTCCTGATCTAAGTAGTAATATCCATTTTGGAAACACATTAATTGCACCAAAAGATGTCAAAGGTAAAAAGGCCTCATCTGAAATAAATCCATTTGATTTTGGTAAAGAGCAATATGATGTAATCGTTGGCAACCCTCCATATATGAAATCGGAAGACATGAAGCAAAATTATTTGGGCGTTTCCCTGCGGGTCGGGCTATCCGCTATATCTTTTTTCTGTTCCGAAACAGAAAAAAGGATGTCGCTCCTATCCCTAACGCAGATTGCTGCATAAATAAAATAGATATGCTAAAGTTATTTTCGACACAATCAAAAAAACTCATTAAGGTAATAGAAAAGTCAGAAGCAGAATTGAATAAATTCTTGTCAGAAAACTGGAAGGACTTTTTCCCGCAATATACATTCATTAAAAGCGAGTTTACACTGGATGGAAACGTCAGGAGCAGAGGTTCATCTGGAAGGATTGATATTCTGGCATTCAACCCCAAGTCCAGGAAGTTTGTTGTTATTGAATTGAAAAAGGAAAAAGACAAAAATATTCGAAATCAGGTAAGCGATTACAGGGATTACATCGAAGATAATTTTAGTCAAATCTATTTGTTGGCTCTCCAAAAGTATAAAGTAGCCTTACCCTTATTTGAAGATATACCTCAAGATTCAATTGAGGTTGTCATGATTGCCAAGAGCTTTTCATCTACTGATATTGAAAGAGTAAAGAAAAGTCAAAGCAAGAATTTGACGACTCTAATCCGTTATATATGGTTCGAAAATGAATTGTTACTTATTGATTATATCAACAACGATCCTGACGACTTAATAGAAAAAGAAAATGCTGAGAAGCTTAAAAGAATCAAGAATATAATAGACAATAAAAAATCAATTCTGGAAGATGCAGAGGCTTTCTTATATGGCAAAAAAGAAGCAAAGCGTCTTTTTAAAATATTCTATGAGTACTTAAACAATTTAAAAGCAACGTCTGTAGACGTTCAGGCAAGTAAGATCAAAATTTCATTTGGGAAACAAAGCTTTTCTGTAATTGGATATGCAGGTAAAACCGGGCGGAAATGCTTTTTGGTAATCAACACTGACATCAATGATGTAATCGAACTCGGGTCGATTGTTGATGATAGATTTCGTCCTAACGGTAAAAAGAAAGGTAGTATTGGTTCCGAACGTTATGAAGTTTTTATTACTACAGAACAAGAGCTTATGAATTTTTTAACCATAATAGAAAATGATTTTAAAAATGAAAAATGATAATATCCTTGAAATATGGGCACAACTAGAAGATGTGCTTTTTATTGAAAATACAAAGGGAGAATTAGAACTCGTAAGAGATTTTCAACATTTTGAAAAAGGCACTACTCAATTTGAAATCTGGCATTGGTTTGATGAAAAATTGCCAAATGGGGTACATCAACTTTTAAACTAACTCACATGGCTTTTAATCCTGAGAAACCATATAATAATTTACCATTACTTCCACCAACTCAATCGTTGATTGAAACAATACCTATTCTTAGGCAGGAAAGTAAATCAGCTGTTGCTCTAGCTGAGTTAAAAGGCTTAGCCAAAACGCTACCAAACCCAAAAATTCTACTGAATGCTGTTATTTTAAAAGAAGCCAGGGCAAGCTCAGAAATCGAAAATGTCATTACTACACAAGATAAGCTATACCATGCATTGACAGCCAAAGCCGCTAAACCTGACCCAGCAACCAAAGAAGTACTTCGTTACAGGGAAGCATTATTGTATGGGTTTAGTTTGGTCAAAGAAAAGGAGTTTTTAAACACCAATGGAATTGTGTCCATTCAGCAGGAATTAGAGGAAAATGATGCTGGTATTCGAAAATTATCTGGCACAGCACTTATAAATGACCTGACAAATGAAACCATCTATACACCGCCAGATAGTCAGGAAGCTATTAACAAATTGATGAAAAACCTCGAAGAATATCTGAACATGGATGAGAGTGAGGTTTCTCCTCTAATCAAACTAGCTGTGCAGCACTATCAATTTGAAAGTATTCATCCCTTCTATGATGGCAATGGCAGAACCGGTCGAATTCTTAATGTGCTTTATCTGATTCTAAAAAATTTATTGGACGATCCGGTATTGTATTTAAGTGCTTATATTATTCGTAACAAAGCCACCTATTACCGTTTATTGCAAGAAGTGCGAACACATAACAAGTGGGAAGAATGGGTATTATTTATTTTGAAAGGTATTGAGATCACTGCAAAACAAACCATTGATCAAATCACACAAATCAATACCTTATTTGCGGATACTCAAGCTGCCGTTCAGAAAAACTTGCCTCGTATTTATTCGAAAGACCTGATAGAACAATTCTTCATTCATCCATACTGTAAAATTGAATTCCTGGTAAACGGAATGGGCTTGAATCGAAAAACCGCTTCAAATTATCTTAAGAGTTTAGTAGACCTAAGAATTCTGCAATCCGAAGAAAAAGGAAAGGAATTGATATTCATTAATGCCAAACTATATCAATTGCTAAAAAAAGGATGATTTACTCATGTGTGAATATTACTCATCACACTCAACACATGTCCAAAAAATCATTATTTTCGGACATGAATTACCTCTCATGTCCAAACTTTACACATGAACTATTCTAGTTTAAAAGTAATAAGTAGACATTTTATTTTCTAGAACAGGAAGAAATTGACTTTCTGGAAACTATCGCCCAGAAAAAGTCCATTCCCCAAATTGCAGACTATGCTAAAGTAGAAGTAGGTATTACTACCGGAGCAAATGACTATTTTACTGTGCCATTGTCTGTAGTGGAGGGTTACAACCTACAGGAGTTTGCAAAACCTATGGTTGGGCGGAGCGTGCAAGTAAATAGCATTGTTTTCAACGAAGAAGATTGGCAGCGAAACCGCCTGACCAAAGCCCGTTCTCACCTGCTGATTTTTCCACCAAAAAAGAAACTAAACGGTCATAAAGGGGCAAAATCTTATATCTCAATGGGTGAGACTCAGGGAATAAATAAAGGTTATAAAACAGGTATTCGTGATAACTGGTTTGTTGTGCCTTCCATTAGGTTGTCAGAAGCACTTTTTATCAGGCGAAATAACTTATTTCCTAAATTGATTTTAAATGAAGTAGGCGCTTATACTACTGATACTATGCATCGAGTGTTTGTAAAACCAAATACTAATATAAAAGCTTTCGTTGCTAGCTTTTACAACTCTCTTTCATTGGCTTTTTCCGAGATTTCCGGACGTTCATATGGAGGAGGGGTTTTAGAGTTAATGCCCAGTGAAGCCAGTAAAATATTGCTTCCTTACTCAGAAAAAAATGCAGTTTTGCTCGGTCAGGTTGATAAAATGATGAGAACCAATAAATCTATTAATGAAATTTTAAAACTCACTAATGAGCAAATTCTCAAACAAAGATATGGTTTTACGGATAAAGAAATAAGGCTTGCTGATAGTATTTGGAAAAAGTTATCTGCAAGAAGATTAAATAGAAGCAAAATTTAATCC
>CAYXJS010000267.1:0-3649 GCA_964465045.1 uncultured Bacteroidales bacterium
TCAGAAGAGTATATCAAGTGAAATGATTCTTGATTAGCAAGGGGTTTCAACCTCTTGTTTGAGGTTCAGGGTTTCAAGTCTCCGTTTTTTGATATCGCCCTTTCAGGGCTTTTGCTATTTGCCCCTTTTGCCGATTCACACCTTCGCCATCCCTATAACTATCGGGACGCCAGCTCGGCCCCGGGTTTCCATCCCCTTTTTTATGATTAAATGGATGGAATAAACAAATAACTATTGAGTCTAAAAGCGCTCACTGTTTTAATGGATTATATAATGTATCGTTTATCTTAGACGCTGACAGGAGGCCTGCGGCCACGCTGTCAGGTCTTTTAGGGTGGCGTGCCAGGGGGGCCGGCACATCCAATCGGGACGTACTATCGCAACTTATTAAACACGTCGCTAAGGGCATTTTATTCAAAAAGTGGAAATTCGCGGTATATCTTCAGTAACTTGATGGTTTCGGCTTTCATTTCTTGCCTGACAAAGATTTTCATTTTGGCGTCTACCAGCTCACCAATCCCATTAAGTAATCTTTTCGGAGGTATTTTTTCGATTCGGGTAATGCACTTATCTAAATATTTCTCAAAAGGCATATCCATCCTTTCTTCCACTATCATTTTGTTGATGGGTGTTTTTTGATTTAAGAAGTAATAAACATCAAAGACATCCCGGTTCGCTACCATGTTTCTGTCGAGCAGCGCACAGAGTTTATGTGCAAACATGTCTGGTTTAACCATGACTTTTATGGCTATCCCCAGGAAATGTTTGGTTTCATATCTATCCGGAAATTTTCTGTTTGAAATCTCAATTTTAAGGTTCCGCTCTTGCTCGCCGTAGTCAAGGACCAACAATAAACCATAATATTTTTCTGCCTCATCGCGGATTTTACCATACTTCAGGATTATTTTCCTGATTTTTTTATATACAACCTCACTCTTATCCAGAGCTAAAAGGTTAAAGTCCAAATCAACCGAAAACCGGGGAAGTCCGTAGAAGAGCATATGGGCTGTGCCTCCTTTAAACCCTAAAAACGATGCCAATTCAGTATCGGCATAAATATCTTTAAGCAGCGTAACCAGAAAAAACTTATGTTTGTTGATATCAAGCATCTTTCAGGAGTTTTTTAACCTGCATAGATAAACGACCGGATTGATAAAACGGAAGTATCTTTAAAACCTCTTCCTTATCTAACCGTTCTAATGAATCAAAATAATATTCTTTATTAAAATATAAGGTGTCGAGAAAAGCACGGGCAGCAGTAGCCATGCTTATCCCGTTATCATACATTATAATCCCAGCAGTGTTGTATAATATGTCATTTTTAATCTTTCGGTATGCCATTTCGTTCCCGTCAATATTTATCGTACGGCTTAAATAGCTTATGGCTGTCACCCGGGAGTTATACTGAAATACAATGCCGGATTTCTGTAAAACATATTCCAGTGATATATAAGTAGGTTTATATATCTTGCATGCCAGTTCTTCAACAGCGTAATTCTCTTTGGCATAAATGCCGCGCCGTAGATTCTTTATTTTTTTGGTACGCACATAATAGTTAATACGCTGCTTAAGCTTGTTGAAGTCAGGTTCGTCAACCAGCATTGCAATTTCCTGTAACGTAAAAACCGTTCTTTTATCATTATATATTTTATAAATCAAGTTCTGATTCATTTATTGTGAACTAAAAGTTTTGTTTTTTTAAACCTATAGTTCACAAATATAATAAAAATCATTTAATTAACGGATTGGATATCTTTCAACTCACATACTGATGAACAAAGTAGGGATTTCACGCTTTATGGTGGTTCCGCCTGTTTTGAGGGTGGGGCTTCGATTGGGCTGGCGGCGACGGCGGTGGGGGTTCTGGGGCGCTATCAAACCCCGGGTTGAAACCCGGGGCTAAGGATATTTCACCCTTCCAGGGCTTTATTTGATTTAATAGCACTTTACCTATGGCTTCACCATAGGCCCCAGTTGATTAAGAATAGAATCAACGGGGTAAACTATTGATTAGCGCGCCGTTGGCGCTTGTTGTCTTTTTCTCTATTAGCTGGTTAAGCGGAATTTGTAATTCCGCTGCTTTTCTTTAGCGAATTTGGAATTCGTATTACGATACTAAGCTTCATGATGCGGCAATTGCAAATTGCCTGAAACAGATACGGCGCCATTGCAAATGACGCCGAACAAAGACAGTGTTTTCAGAAGAGTATATCAAGTGAAATAATTTTTGATTAGCAAGGGGTTTCAACCCCTTGTTTGAGGTTCAGGGTTTCAAGTCTCCGTTTTTGATGGCGCCCTTTCAGGGCTTTCGCCATTTACCTCTTTCGCCAACTCGCGCCATCGCTCTTTCACCTCAGTTAGCCTCTCATCAAGTTAAGAATTGGGCGTTTTTCCAGTTCATGATGTGTATATTATTTTTTTTTCGTTCAACCTGGCCGTCATAGACCAAATACATCTTTTTGACATCCGGGTTGTATTTTCTGAATTTTAACAGGTGCTTCAAATATTCATCATGAAAATTGGTAGCCGACTTCACTTCAATGGCAGTCACTTCAGTAGCTCTTTCCAAAAGAAAATCTATTTCGGTTCCATGATTATCACGCCAGTACCAAATATTGTATGGATTACCGTGGTTTAAATTATTTTTAAGGAGTTCATTATAAATCAAATTTTCAAATATTGCCCCTCTCAGGGGATGAAGCGCCAAATGCTGTTTTGAATGAATGCCAAGAAGATGACAAAGCAAACCGGTATCGGTAAAATATAACTTCGGAGCTTTGACGATCTTTTTATTGAAATTTTTATAGTAAGGCTGAAGGAGTTGTATGATGTATCCGGTGGAAAGATAGGACAACCATGTTTTACAGGTATTGTATGCGATTCCGGCTTCTGTGGCCAATGATGATATATTTAGTAATTGCCCGCTTCGACCTGCACATAATTGCGTGAACCGTACAAAATCGTTTCGGTTTCCGATATTTGCCAATTGCCTAACATCCCTCTCCACATAGGTATTCAAATAACTTCTATAAAACAAAGAAACATCTTTAATGGATTGATATATCCTGGGGAAAAATCCATTGATAATCATCCGGTTTGTTTCTTTATCTGTATCTAAAGAATCCAGTTCCGGGAATGACAGGGGCAATAGTGTAAGAATGGCACTGCGTCCTGCCAATGATTGCGTAATTTTTTCCATGAGCAGGAAATTTTGGGAACCTGAAAGCAGATACATGCCCTGACTCTGCTTTTCATCAACTATTTCCTGGATGTAAGAAAACAGTACAGGGGCATATTGTGCTTCATCGATGATGACCGGCCATGGGTTGTTATCCAGAAAATCACGGGGCTGCTCTGTAGCCCACTGTCTTATTTCCGGGTCTTCAAGGTTGATGTATTTGTAATCAGCAAATATTTTTTTTAGCAGGGTCGTTTTGCCCGATTGCCTCGGACCTGTTAAAAAAACGACCGGAAATTGCTCCAAAGCTTCTTTTACTTTCTTTGAAATCTTGCGCTGAAGATACATAATGTACTGTTTTGTTAGTCTACTAATAAATCAGTACAAATCTAATCATTTTTTTCTGAAATCAGATAGCTAATTTGCCAGTTCGGCCCAGGGTTTCCATCCCCTTTTTTGATTGTATGGATG
>CAYXJS010000268.1:0-3648 GCA_964465045.1 uncultured Bacteroidales bacterium
GTTTGCGCTTGTGCAAAAACGGAAAACAAAGCCACAAGCAGCCCTGTTAACATCGTTCGCTTAAGAAATGTAAAAATTTTCATGACTAATTGATTTTTGATTGTTAATTGGTGTAAAAAATCTTTCCAGGCTTAAAACTGCTCCATTTTAAAGCCGTGTTAATTAATTTTTTCAATATGTTTATACTATTCTGCTCCAATTTTGTTTCACAAATATACAAAAGAAATTAGGCATTTGTTTCCTTGAAATGCGATCCGTTAAGAAATAGAGTATATTCGTTAGGATTTAGAGTATAAGTGTTGGGATCTTTTTTCCATTCGTATTTTTGGGGCTGGAAATGGCATTACAGGGAAGTACTGTTATTCAGTTCACAAAAAAAGTTGAGGGAAAAAATAGTGATCCCGCCAGGATTCGAACCTGGGACCTACGGCTTAGAAGGCCGTTGCTCTATCCAGCTGAGCTACGAGACCGGCTTGTTTAGCGAGTGCAAAGATAAAAGTTTTTTTGACTTGAAAATAAATATGCTGCTATTTTCAATGTGATTTCTTTTTTTGGTTAATAAAGAATAGCATCGTAAATTGCAGCCCGCAACAAAAGGAGAGCATGAGTAATTTATCTGTTTTACATCTGATCGGTGCCATTATATATTTATCGTTTGGGGTTTTTGTGCTTATGCGCAACCGCCATGCACGCCACTATCAGTTGTTCAGCCTGATCATGTTATTGTTTTTTTGGGAGTCGTTAAGCTTTTTAATTACCGATACGGTTGAAGAACGCTCTAATATAAGTAGGTTGTTTTATACACAATCTTTGGTTGTGGAGTTATTCATTCCTCCCATTTTCACATGGTTCGTACTGGTGCTCTCACAAAAGTACCGCATAATACGTAATGGGTTTTTCTTTGGATTGCTGTTTGCAGTTCCTTCATTGCTATTAATGTATCATTTCATTGTGGAGGATGCCACATCATTATTATTTGAACCCTCCTTAGGAGGATACTTGTTCTGGAACAACCTGCTTGTTAGACTTGGTTTGTTCTTATATGTTTTTCTGAATGGATTACTGTCTTTAGTCGTGATAATCAGATTCGGACTTAAGAGTATTGATTACCGGATAAGGGTATTAGCCAAAAGTGTTTCGGTAGCTGTTATAGTTGTGTTTGGGTACAGCCTGCTCAATCAATTTCAGTATATTCTGTATGAAGAAAAAATTGCTCCCAACATATATGATCTCGTATCATTGGTTGGTTTCGCATTCGTGTTTGTAAGTTTAATCAAACAGAAACAAATCATATTTTCTTCTTCAATTCTGTCGGAGAATATTTTGGAACATCTTACGGCGCCGGTATTTCTGATGGATGATAATGGCCGAATCAATTATTACAATAAGTATTTACAAGAAATCACGGCATATCGTCCTTCAGAGCTTAATGGTATGTATATCAGAAAATTAATGCCGGGACTGAGAATGTCGCTGAATGAGTTGATAAGCTTTGGCAGGTATGGCATGCATCATATCAAAACAAATGTCAAAGATGCATTTGATAATAATACAAAAGTTATTTTATCACTCAGAGCCATATACGGCCATGCGGGAGACTTTGAAGGGGTTGTATGCACCCTTGAAGGTGTAAATAAACCCATGCAGGGCCAGTATGATTCCCGTAACCAGGATGAAAGGTTGATTAATGCCTTTGCCGCTTCCGACAAAGGATTTTGGGATTGGGATATCAAAAGGGGTGAACTTTTCTTTAGCGAAACAGCGTGTCAGATTTTAGGTTATAAGCCGGCAGAGTTGGCTAACCTGAGCTTTACCAAATGGAGGGAGATGCTGCACCACGAATTTCGTGATGATTATTTTGATACCTTGAACAAGCATCTTAAGCAAGAGACCGATTCCTTTTACATGGAGTATAAAGTGCACCGCAAAGACGGTGACTGGGTGTGGATAATGGATAAGGGCAGAATTACGGCCTTCGACAGCGAAAATAATCCAGAACGCATGAGTGGCGTTTTCAGTGACATCACCAGGGTGAAGAAGGTCGAGGACCAACTCAGAAAATATAAACAAAAGCTTGAAGATACGCTGAAGTTTAAAAATAAGTTGCTGGATTTCCTTTCTACAGATATCCGCGAGCCCTTTAATACCATTATCGGAGTGTCAAACGTGTTGTCAATTTCTTCTGAAATTGGTGAAGATGAGCAAAAGCAACTTGTTGATGGAATCGCAAAGCAGGCCTATAATGCCTATCAGCTTATAGATGAAATCCTGCACCTGGCTAAAATTGATGAGGGCAGGTTAAAAAAGCAACCGGAAAGCTTTAATTTGCAAGAGTTGATAGATGCAGTTTTAGAAGAAAACCACAATTATTCAGCATCAAAAAAAATTACCTTTAATATTAATGCTCAAAAGCTTTCCATAAAGACAGATAAAGCTATTTTAAAACGTATATTGTCTGTTTTTGTGGTGAATGCCATTAAATTTTCACATGAAGAGCAGCCTGTGGATATTTTATGGGGACACGAAAACGGAGATGTGTGGATTTCTGTAAGGGACTATGGGTTGGGAATGACTTTAAATGAACAGAAAAAGCTGTTTAAAATTGATGAGACATTTGCCAAAAAGGGCACAAAAGAAGAACAAGGTCATGGAATCGGGTTGTTGATTGCCGAAAGATTAGCCCAGATTTTAGATGCCAGAATTACATTCAGGTCTTCGAAAGATGAAGGAACCGAGTTCGTTATAACATTACCTGCGGGGTGATAGATTGTTCTTTCTTTAGCCAGTAACAAGCTAAATTTCATCACATTTCCCTTCTACTTGAGGAAAAGGGTTAGGGATAAAGGGAAAAGCCAGGCATCCATACTTAAAACCCGGCATTCAAAACTATGGTCAGAAACTATGCAATATTTACGAAAGTATAGATAATCCCTAAAATCACGGAGAAAATAAAAATCCAAAACACTTGAATGGAGGTCAGTTTTGCTTTTGGATTGTCGGATTTATATGGTTCCGGCGGCTCTTTGTATTTCATACGTTTTGCTTTTGGGCTCAAAATTAGTTTTCCTGCAGTTGAAATGCAACCCTGAGCGGGGTAAAAACTTAAAAAACTTCCTACCTCAAAAAACCTTTTTAGCTTTGAGGAAAAAATAAAATGACAGATTTTGCCGAACGTATAAAAACAAAAAGTACCGTTTTTTGGGATTGGAACGGTACGCTCCTCAATGATTCTCAGATATGTGTTGATGCTATGAACCGATTGAGGAAAAAATATCAGTATGAGCCCATAGACCGGAGTATCTATGAAAAAACTTTTGATTTCCCGGTAGAAAACTATTACCGGAATATTGGCTGGGATTTTCAGAAACATCCTTTCCGGGATATTGGCGTTGAGTTTATGGATTATTATGAAAATGATATTTATGAAGCTACTATCCAAAAAGGCGCTAAAAATGTAATTGATAAGCTTCGGAATCAAAGGAAACAGCAATACCTGATAAGCGCCATGGAAAACGAACTGCTGCATAAGCTTACAGCACATTATGGTGTAAAATCCTGGTTTGAGCAGGTTCAGGGTATTGAAGACCACTACGGCAACGGCAAGACGCATCTTTTTGAAAAGCTGATAAAAAAATATGCGCTGAATCC
>CAYXJS010000269.1:0-3636 GCA_964465045.1 uncultured Bacteroidales bacterium
TCTTCTTCAAGGTTGTCGTAGCTAAGCGCATCGTGTTGGTTTTCTTCATCTTCAAAAGGTTCCATGGATTCATTCCAATAAACAATGCCATCGGTAAACGGGAAGTAACTCCAGGTATCTCCTTCTTCTTCTTTAAGATAGCGAGTAAGGCCAAATGCTACATGAGCATCACCCTGGCTGTCTATTGAAGCCCCTAATGAACCATCCGGAGCATACATCGTATCTGAAGTGATGATATCGTTTAGAGGAATGCCATTGTATGGGTTTTCCCAGATAACTGTTTTTTCCCAGTTATCACCATTGTCTTCTGATTTCATTAAAATCAAATCGTTGAAGGCTCCGGTAACAATTAATACCACAACGTCTCCTCTGGTTTCAAAGATATAGTCATCGGCATTTATCTGGTCTAAGTCATCGCTGCCTAAACCGGGAAGAATAATATTCTCATCGAGCCAGGTTTCACCGGCATCAGTCGTACGTGAGTAGAGCAATGCTCTGTCTTGCCCTTCATAAGGATCGTAAGAGTTGGCAACGATATGAAGGTATTGATGATTTTCACCTGAACTGGCAATTTTTGGCCAGGTTAACCCAGGAGCCTCATCAGGTCCCATATGCATTGAATACTGCCAGTCGCCGGTAAATTTGTCTGGGCGGTAAGAGAGTTTCAATCCACTTGAGGTGTGGCCTACTACTATTTCACCATTTTCTCCGTGTGGCGCATAATATGGCCATCCAACATGTTCATCTTCGATGCGCTCCTCTGGCATTGGTCCCCACTCTGAGCCATCATAATAGTTGTATCCCGAACCGCGATCGCTAAAACCTGGCGATTCTAATCCCATAGTCCAAACAAAAGCCATAGAGCCATCTTCATAGCGGTATGCACGGTTATCCAGCGCAGAATTGCTTTGCAGGTCATATTGCGTATTGCCAATCTGTTCTTCATCAATAGAGAATCTTTTGCTTAAGGAGTGCATAAAATTAGAATTTGTATTTGAACCATTATCGCGGATCAAATCAGACGCAGAAACCTTTACAGAGTAGTTTTTTGCATCTTCCTGTAAATTTGCTTTCTGAGCCAAAAGGCTGACACTAAAGCCTAATAGTAAAATAAGAAGGTAAACTTTTTTCATAATTGTAATATTTGTTAGTTAGACAATTGGTTTGAATTCGACTTCAAATATATAAAAAATATATACTGCAAACAACTTAAATAAAAAAACGGAGTTAAATTCAATATTAACTATGTTGTTCTACGTACAAAAAAAAGCCATCCGGCAAGGGATGGCTTTTCAAAATATAAAAGTGTTTTATGATTAACGGATCACCATCTTTTTCGTGGTTTTTTGTCCGTCAATTGTTACATTGTAGAAATAAACGCCGGTTTCAAAATCACGGGCGTTTATGTTAAACTGATGCGTTCCGGCATTTACAGCGCCTCTGTCTTCAGTGTAAACGGATTGTCCCACCATATTTACGATATTGAAGCTAACGTTGGCTTTTTCACTCAACTCAACGTCTACTGTAGCCGATCCCGTTACCGGGTTAGGATAATTTTGAGAAACTTTATGGCTTTCAGCAGTGGTAATGCCATTTTCGTTACTAACTGTTCCAAATTCATTCCAGGAAGCTTTCAAGTGAACAATTTGGTTATCAACCCAATCATGGTCTTCATCGAGCGCAAGCCCTGGCGTATTATCCTTTTGATAGAAAATGTGTATATGTTCGTCATCAGGATTTATGTTTGCTACCTGGGGGTAAATACATTCATCAAACATGTGAATTTCGCCTCCGGTAAGGTCAAAAGGCTCTTCCCAGGTTGAACCTGCTTTAGAGCGGCCATATACGTGGCGGTAATGAAACTCTCCTGCAAACAAATCTTCACGGGGAACCGTGTAAACCAGCAAGATATCATCATCTTCATCCATTTGCATCGAAACTTGCGTAGCCATGCCGCCGGTTCTGTATGAATAAAGCTCATTCTCTCCAATGTCAATTGTACCATCGCCATCAACATCGGGAGTCCATGCCACATAATTCACATCTTCTTCAAGGTTGTCGTAGCTAAGCGCATCGTGTTGGTTTTCTTCATCTTCAAGAGGTTCCATGTTCTCATTCCAGTAAATAATACCATCTGTAAACGGGAAGTAGCTCCACTCATCACCTGCTTCTTCTTTTAGATAACGAGTAAGGCCAAATGCTACATGTACTTTTCCTTCACTGTCAATTTCAGAAGTTAATGATCCATCCGGTGCCCACATTGTATCAGTGGTAACAATATCTTCTAAAGGAATATTGTTGTATAGATTCTCCCAGATAACAGTTTTTTCCCAGTTTTCACCATTGTCTTCAGATTTCATAAGTATTAAATCTAACCAAGGACCTGAAATCAGGATAGTAACAATATCACCATTGGTTTCAAGGATATAATCATCTGCGTTGATGGATTCAATCTCATCACTTGTAAGGCCGGGGAGAAGAATGTTTTCGTCAACCCATGTTTCGCCTCCATCAGTTGAGCGTGAATAGAGCATAGCACCATCTAAACCTTCGTAGACGGAGCCTCCGTTAGCTGTGTTCGGCAAATTCCCAACCATGTGAATGGTATTGCCGTTGGTAGCAACTTTTGGCCATAGAATGTCATGTCCTTCAGGGCCGGCAAATTCCTGGTAATTCCATTCGCCAGTGCCTTTATTTTCACGGGTAGAAATTTTAAGATTAGTGCCGGTATGAGATACAACAATTTCACCGTTTTCACCAAGAGGTGCATAACTTGGCCATCCTGTATTCTCATCTTCGATTCTTTCAGTAGGCATGTCGTTCCATGATGAACCATCAAAAAAATTATATCCCGTACCTCTGTCAGGAAAGTTTGGTGCACTTTCCAGCCCCATAGTCCAAACAAAAGCCATAGAGCCATCTTCATAGCGGTGTGCACGGTTTGACAGCGCAGAGTTACTTTGCAGGTCATACTGTGTATTACCGACTTGTTCTTCATCAATGGAAAACTTTTTGCTTAAGGAATGCATGAAATCGGAATTAGTATTTGAACCATTATCGCGGATCAAATCAGATGCGGAAACCTTCACAGAGTATTTTTCTGCATCTTCCTGTAAATTTGCTTTCTGAGCCATTAAGCTTACGCTAAAGCCTAATACTAAGGCAATTAGTAAAATCTTCTTCATAATATTAAATTTTTAGTTAAAATGACGTTTCAAAAGTAATGAAAAATTCATTTCTAACCAAAGTTTGAGGAAATATTACGGGGAATTGCTTTGCGTCATTGATTGTCATGCAATAGTCATTTGCGCTGAAGCGCGTCATTTTAAGTGTAATTGATGGTAATTTGCTTCGCGTAATTGGTTGCCTGCCCTGTGAAATTGCGGAGCAATATTTCTACGGGGTAATTTATTGTCATTAGTGGTCATTTAATAGTCATTTATTGTAATTCCGGGTTTCGGGTTTCGGGTTTCTGACTTCTGATCTCTGACCTCTGAACCTACTTGCTTCTAAACATCAGGGAGGACGCATATCGTATATGAGACGCGATAAATCGCGTCTTTACGATTGGGGTCTAGACTTTTTTTAATGTTCTGTATCTATCAACTAATCAACGAATTAACAACTCACTATTCC
>CAYXJS010000270.1:0-3626 GCA_964465045.1 uncultured Bacteroidales bacterium
AATATGGAATTAACATTGAAGGAGAATAACGGAGAAATACAGTGCTTTACTAATGCCGCATCGCACCATGTAATCGGCGACAGAGTGCATCTCGAAAATGTAATTTCAAATTTGTTGGATAATGCAAATAAATACACACCTGAAAATCCTAAACTTAAAATTTCTACAATCAACAAAAATGATGGAATAATTGTTAGTGTTTCCGATAATGGCATAGGGATTAGCGCTGAAAACAAAAAACATGTGTTCAAAAACCTATACCGGGTTCCTACGGGAAACATTCATAATGTTAAAGGGTTTGGTTTAGGTCTGTATTATGTAAAAACCATTATTGAAGCACATGGCGGCTCTATAGATTTGGATAGTGAGCCGGGTAAAGGTAGTACATTTAAAGTGTATATTCCATTTAATTATAACGATTATGAAGAACAACAAAGTTAAAATACTACTGGCAGAGGACGACTCAAATCTGAGTTCGGTTTTGACAGATTATCTTGATATGCTGGATTATGATACCGATCTTGCTGTAGATGGTCAGGAAGGCGCAGAAAAGTTTAAGAAAGGGAAATACGATCTTTGCATTTTGGATGTGATGATGCCTAAGAAAGATGGCTTTATGCTGGCCAAGGAAATACGAGAGAAAGACGAGCAGATTCCCATCATTTTCTTAACAGCCAAGTCTATGAAAGAAGATCGCATTAGTGGTTTTAAAGCCGGTTGCGACGATTACCTTACGAAACCCTTCAGCAGTGAAGAGCTTAGTTTGCGTATCCAGGCTATACTGAAACGATGTGAGATTCGTGATAACCCACAAATGCAGCCCTCTCAGAAGAGTTTCAGGATCGGGAAGTTCACTTTGGATCCGAATAATATGACCTTGTCTTCCAAGGAAAGCAGCAGGGTGCTTACTAAGAAAGAGGCCGCATTGCTGAGGTTGCTTGCTGAAAATAAAAACAAATTGTTGACCCGGGAATATGCATTAAAAACCATCTGGGGAGATGATGATTATTTTATTGGCCGATCAATGGATGTTTTTATTACCAAGCTTCGCAAATACCTGAAAGAAGATGAGCGGGTCAAAATTGTAAATGTGCATGGAACGGGCTTCAAGCTTGAGATCAACCGCTGATTTATGGAACTTTCACAAGCACAGAAAGTAGTGGATAATTGGATCCAGGAACACGGAGTCCGGTACTTTAATGAGCTAACCAATATGGCTGTGCTTACAGAAGAAGTTGGAGAGCTTGCGCGAATCATCGCCCGAAAATATGGTGAGCAATCTTTCAAAGAATCTGATAATAGCACAATTGATGAGGAAATTGCCGATGTTTTGTTTGTGCTTATCTGTATTGCCAATCAAACCGGCGTGGATTTGGAAGATGCATTTAAAAAATCCATACAAAAGAAAACCAACCGCGATAAGGATCGTCATCAACAGAATGAAAAGCTGAGGTGAATTAATCACTTTGTTTTTTTAATTTTCTTAAGTTTGATCGAAAAACCACTTTAATACGGCTCCAGATGTAGTAAGCCCTTCGTTTCCGAACCAGGTATTTTCGCTCTTGCTGATTGCTGATAAGATAGGCCACCGCTTTCATGGAAGGAGTATGCTCACTGATTATTTTAATGGTAGCTACAACAGGCAATACAACCACCATACCAATAATTCCCCACACCATTCCACCAACAATGATGCTTAAAATGGTAATCAACGGGTTTATGTCTACATAGCCTCCCGTAATATTTGGGGTTAGGATGTTATTCTCAGTAAACTGAATAATAGCAAACAGAATCAGTACACCAAGCGCAAGCTGAATTGAGTCGCCTGTCAGCAATGCAAACAGGAGTGGAATTGAGCCTCCAATCCATGTCCCGAAATAGGGTATAAAATTAAGAAAGGCTGAAATCAGACCGAAAATGATAGGGTATTTTATACCCACAATGTAAAGACCTAATGAATTTAAAACGGACAGCACCAAAACAACAATAAATACACCTCCGATATAACGCTGTACCATTTGAGAAATTCTTTTCATAATCACAACAGCAACCGATTTTTTATCAGCGGGGATAATGCGCAGAAGGAAAATGAAGAACTTCTGACGGTAAAAGAGCATATAATAAATAAAAACAGGCAATAGGAACATTTTAGCAATCGTAGAAGTGGTAGCTGTAAATGTAACTGAAAGAAAACGGCTGCCCGATTCAAAAAGGTTGTTTACATTTTCTTTGAGCCATTGGTGCTGTTTATGCACTTCAAGACCCGAGATGGATTCTATGTAAACCTCCATCTGGTCAATATTCTGTAAAGCCTTGCTTTTCAAGGCCGGTAAATCTCCCAATAAAGTTTCCACCTGTTTATACATCAGAAAAATAACACCCGTAAAAATTGAAAAAAGTAATAAAATGGCGGTAAGGTTAGCCAAAAACCTGGGAAAGCGGATCATCTCGAGCCTAACCACAAGCGGATATAACAGGTAGCTGAAAAGCACTGCCAAAGTGAGCACCATCAGCAAATGGCGGGCCACAATGATGGAATAGAAAAAAAGTATGACAAAGGCTAACCCAATGGTTAGTTTTGTCATTAAAGGATATGATTTCATCTTTTTAAAATTTCTAACAATGTACTGTTTTACTCTAATTCAGATCGTAACTATGGTTGCCTCAACAATTCTTCCAGGCATTGCCTGTTTTATTTCCTTATTTGCTTAATTTGCAGTTTTAAATAAAACTAAAAATGGTTGCAGTTATTGCCGGTATCCGGTGCGAAAATCTGCATCAAAAGTAACAAATCTTTATCCAGCTATGCGGTTTATTATTCTACTTTTATTAATATTTATTGTGCAACTTGCAATATCGCAAACCTACAGCGGACAAGTGGTTCATGCTGAAACCGGACAGCCCGTGCCTTTTGCCCATATCCGTTATCATGAAAACAAAGGAGTCATAAGCGATATTGATGGGGTTTATGAATTTGAGGTTACCAATGATGTGGATAGTTTAAAAGTAAGCTATGTAGGATTCGAAGCCCAGACCGTAAAAGCAGAACCTGACAGGGAACAAACTATCAGGCTCAGGCCGGAAACACTTGAACTTGAAGAGGTAGTGATTCAGCCGGGAAAAAATCCGGCTTTAGAGATTATCCGCCGGCATCTAAAAAATAAGGAGCAGCATGATCCTTTCAATTATGATTCATATAGTTTCCGTGCATACGACAAAATGTATTTTACCGTGCATGAGGACAGCATTGCCGCTCATCGTCAGAGGCTCGAGAAAGACAGTTCCTTTATGGAGTTGAACCGTTTTTTTAATAAACAGCACTTGTTTTTAATGGAAAACATTACCAAAGTGCGTTATCTGAAGCCTGGCAAAAAACAGGAAGAAGTATTGTCAACACGCACTTCCGGGTTTAAGGATCCTGTGTTTTCCTTTCTGCTTTCGCAAATGCAGTCAACTTCCTTTTATGACAAGAGAATCCGCATTGGGGGGGAAGAGTTCGTGAACCCATTGAATAAGGTAAGCCTTTCGCGCTATTGGTTTTCTATGGAGGATACTTTGACATCCGATTTAAAAGACACAACTTACATCATTTCTTTCCGTCCGAAAAGAAACATCAACTTTGAAGG
>CAYXJS010000271.1:0-3604 GCA_964465045.1 uncultured Bacteroidales bacterium
GCAAAGTAGAGTATCTGGATAAAGGACCGGCCGATCAGATTATCCAGGCTTCTTCTGCCATCCCAGTGTTGTTTTCACCGGTAGAAATAAACGGCAATCTTTACGCCGATGGTGGTTTGATGGATAATGTTCCGGTTGAACCTTTGCAGGATATATGTGACAAAACGATTGCCGTAGATATCAGCCCCATCACCGGGATGGATAAGATTGAAAACCTCTTTCAGATTGCTTTGCGTACTTTCCAGTTGAGTGTAGGCGCAACAGTAAAAGGTCTCAGTGAACGATGCGACCTGGTAATTGCACCGGAAAAATGCAGCGATTACGATCTGCTTAATTCAGGCCAGGCTGATGAATTATTTGAAGTGGGATACAATCATACCAAAAAACTGGATCTGTCAGACTTTAAAAAATAAAAGTCAAATAAGAATACAGGCACAATAATTGTCGTTAAAAATTCAAACAAAAGGAATGACTTAATATGATTAAACTTATAAACATAAAAACAACACAAAACAATCTTCATGGCAACAACAAACGATTTACCTATGCTGTTTTACTGGGTATTTTAATATTGGCAGGATGTTCACCCACCTTTGAAAGCAAATGGAGAAGTTCTGAGGATAAGCATGGTTTGGTAAGCGATACAGACAAAAATTATAGCTATGATCAGGATGAAGGTATCATGTATCATTTTTCCAACTCTGAAGACACCCTTTTTGTGGACTTAAAATTTACTGACAGATTTACAGATATGAAAGTAAGGCGCTTTGGTTTTACAGTTTGGATTGATCCTGAAGCCCGTAAAAAACAAAATTACGGTATTGTTTTTCCTTTGCGGGATAAAAACACATCCAGGTTTTCATCAGAAAGATCGCAGCTTCCTGAAGTAGTGGAAGATGAAGATGGCTTCAAGCGTCTGAAATATCCTGACAATAAAAAAGCTTCGCTTCGTTCAAGGCTAATCAAAGAAAATATAAACCTGGAGCTAAAAGGCTTTGGAGAAGAGTTTGATAAAACCGTTTTACCTGTGGATAAAGCGCCTGTGGAAACAAAGTTGTATTACGATGTCTCCGAAAACCTGAGTTACCATCTGGCCGTTCCATTAGACAGGCTTAACATCAAAGGAAATTTAGAGAATCAAGTTCTGAGTATAGGCCTGATCACCGGAAAACCTGATAATCAAAACGATGAGAACATGCGAAGACGGACGCCCGGACAGGGAGGCACCGGAGGTATCATGCCCGGAAATACGCAGAGGCAACAACGTATGACAAGCCGCCCCGACATGCCCCGAAACATGGAAACCCAACTTTGGATAAAAAAAGTATATCTGGCATCAGGGAAGTAAAAACGCCCAAACCTTAATGAAACTGGATTGTTAACTATATCGTGTAACAAGCCGATTATTTTAATAAATTCGCATCAAAGTGCATTAAAACTCAAAAAATAACGAAAAATATGAATTACGATCTGATAATTATTGGTAGCGGCCCGGGAGGTTATGTTGCAGCCATCCGCGCATCTCAGTTAGGGAAAAAAGTGGCTGTAGTAGAAAAAGAATCTTTAGGAGGCGTATGCCTTAACTGGGGTTGTATTCCCACCAAAGCCCTTTTGAAAAGCGCTCAGGTTTTTGAATATGCCAATCACGCCAAGGATTATGGTGTGAAGATCGGAGGCAAAATAACCCCTGACTTCAAGGCTATGATTGGCAGAAGCCGCGATGTGGCCGACAGCATGAGTAAAGGAATCCAGTTTCTTTTCAAAAAGAATAAAATAGATTCCATCGAAGGACATGGCCGCCTTACCAAAGACAAAAAAGTGGAAGTAGAAGACAAAGACGGCAAAAAAACCACTTACGAGGCTGATAACATCATTATTGCCACAGGAGCCCGCGCCAAAGAGTTACCCAACCTCCCTATTGACGGAGAAAAAGTTATAGGTTACCGCAAGGCCATGACCCTGGAAAAACAACCCGAAAGCATGCTGATTGTAGGATCAGGTGCCATTGGATCTGAATTCGCTTATTTCTACAATGCCATCGGCACCAAAGTAACCCTGGTGGAATACCTCCCGAATATTGTGCCGGTAGAAGACGAGGATGTTTCAAAACAATTAGGCCGCAGCTTTAAAAAAGCCGGCATCAAAGTAATGACCAATTCTTCGGTTGAGTCAGTAGATACAAGCGGAGAAAAAATCAAAGCCAAAATCAAAACCAAAAAGGGAGAAGAAGAAGCTGAAGCTGACATCGTCCTTTCTGCTGTTGGAATAGTTGCCAACATTGAAGATGTGGGGCTTGAAAAAGCCGGAGTAAAGACCGAAAAAGGTAAAATTATTGTAGACGAATTTTACAAGACAAACATAGATGGCATTTATGCCATTGGTGATGCAATACCGGGTCCGGCGCTTGCCCATCTGGCTTCTCATGAAGGCATTACCTGTATAGAAAAAATCGCCGGAGAAAACCCTGAACCGATCGATTACGGCAACATCCCGGGCAACACTTACACTGTGCCGGAAGTAGCCTCAGTAGGAATGACCGAAAAGCAAGCCAAAGAAGCCGGTTATGAATTGAAAGTAGGAAAATTCCCCTTCACCGCATCCGGGAAAGCTAAAGCAGCCGGCCATGCTGAAGGGTTTGTTAAAGTTATCTTCGATGCAAAATATGGCGAATGGCTTGGAGCTCATATGATAGGCGACAGCGTAACGGAAATGATATCAGAAGCTGTGGTGGCACGTAAGCTGGAAACCACAGGCCATGAAATTATTAAATCCGTACACCCGCACCCAACCATGTCAGAAGCCGTTATGGAGGCTGTAGCTGCCGCTTACGACGAGGTGATACACATTTAAATACGAAATGAATGCCGCTCAATGGCATCTAAACTAATAATAATGCAAAACTCCTGATCCGTGAATATGGTATCAGGAGTTTTAGTTTCAGGCTAAGGCTTAATGTGGTATTTAAATCCATATCTTACTTTTTTGGCTCTGCTGAATATTTACAGCACAATTATGTGATTATCCCATAAAAATCCATTCAACAAAAAGGAAACCCTATTTTTTCATACCTTGCAACTCAATCATTCGGGTTTTTTCCCGTACTTTGTAATTTGGAGTCAGGAATAATATAACATTTTCATGGAAATCATAAAAACAAGCATCCCAGACGTTTTGATAATTAAGCCACAGGTTTTTGAAGATGCTCGCGGGTATTTTTTTGAATCCTACAATAAAGAAAAATTTCTGCAGCACGGTTTAGATCAAAACTTTGTACAGGACAACGAATCGAAATCAGTGAAAAATGTGGTGCGGGGCCTTCACTTCCAGGCTCCTCCTTTTGCCCAGGGTAAATTAGTAAGAGTAATGAAGGGCGCTGTGCTGGATGTGGCGGTGGACATTCGGAAGAAGAGCCCTACCTATGGTCAGTGGACTTCTGTAGTACTCACCGAGGAAAACAAATGGATGTATTGGGTGCCTCCCGGTTTTGCTCATGGTTTTGCCACACTGCAGGATGAAACGGTTTTCTTTTACAAGTGTACGAATGCTTATAACAAGGCTTCTGAAGGAAGCATCAGGTGGAATGACCCGGACTTGAACATCGACT
>CAYXJS010000272.1:0-3600 GCA_964465045.1 uncultured Bacteroidales bacterium
TATTATTGGCTGAAGGGATGGATTTAAAAAGAGTTTGTCTATACTGTCATTAGCTTTTTAGTTTGTAAAATCCCAAAAAACAAGCACCAAATAACAAATAATATACAATTTACAAAAGTCAATCATAATAAATTAAACATCAGTAATATATAAATCTGTTTCGAATTTGATCAATTAAAATTTGTTATTTATTTGGGATTTGTATTTTGTTATTTGATGCTTTTTTGAACAAAAGAATATATACTTATGGGCAAACAATGGTTAAATCACATATGAGTAGTAAAACTCCCAAAGTCACTGTAATTCTGCCGGTTTACAATGCCGAAACCACTTTAAAACGTGCTGTCGATTCTGTTTTGAATCAAACCTTTCATGACTTTGAGCTACTTATCGTGGATAACAACTCAACGGACCGGTCTCTTCCGGTTTCGCGCGAAAGCGCTTTTCGCGATAACAGAATCCGGGTTTTTAAAGAGCCGAAGCAAGGTGTGGCTCACGCCTTTAACAAAGGACTGCAAGAAGCTTCTTCGCCATATATTGCCAGGATGGATGCCGATGATGAAATGCTGCCTCAGCGGCTTCAATTGCAACATGACTTTCTGCAAGAGAACCCGGATTATGATGCCGTAGCAGGATTGGCAGAGTATGTGCCTCATCATCAATACACCAGAGGATTTCAGGAATACGTGGCCTGGTCTAACAGTCTGATTTCTGTAGGGGATATTTCTTTGAACCGCTTTGTGGAAATGCCCGTTATCAACCCGACTACGATGTGGCGTAAAACTATCTCTGACCGTTTGGGCGCTTACCGCGAAGGTGACTTTCCTGAGGATTATGAGATGTGGCTCAGGTGGATGGGAGAAGGTGTCAGGGTGGGCAAAGTAAACCAGCCTGTTCTGCGGTGGCACGACTCAGACAAAAGACTCACAAGAACAGACGAAACATATTCGAAGGTAGCTTTTCATCGCGTCAGAGTGAAATATCTTGCAAAACACCTCGAAAAACAAAACCCGTTTCATCCCGAAGTGTGGGTTTGGGGTGCGGCACGACAAACAAGACGCATGGCCGAGATGATGAAAGCGGAAGGGATTGTGATTAAAAAATATATTGATGTGGTCTCAAAGAAACAAATCCCTGAACCTGTGCTGCATCATACAGAAATCCCGAAAGCAGGGAGTTGTTATATTCTGGTATACACCAAAAACCTTTCCGCACGCAAAGAGATCGTAAGGTTTCTGAATGCACTGAAGTATAAGCCCGGCACTGACTATTTATTGGTAGGATGATGCAGGAGAAGATGAATAGTGGATTGGTGAGTAGTGGATTGGTGAATAGTGGATTCGTTAATTTGTGATTAGTTGATTGGCATAGAGCTTAGGGCGAAGGGGAACTTATTGCCAACTGTACTTTGTTTCTACCACCCTTACATAAACACCTAATCACTTATGCACTTAAACACCAATTTCTCATCCTATTGCCAACTGCTCCCTATTTCCCTTTGCTCTCTCCTCTACGCTCTTAGCTCTTTCCCCTGCGCTCTTATAGCTTAACCATATTGCTTTTCGTATTCCTCTACCAGTTCATCATCGATTTCGAGGTTGTGATACACTTTTTGCACGTCGTCGTCATCTTCAAACAGATCGATGATTTTCATTACTTTCATCGCTTTGTTGGTATCCAGCTTCTCCGTGTTTTTGGGTATCCGTTCCAGTCCTGAATTTTCGGGTTCAATGTTCAGTTCCTCCAGTTTTTTCTGCATTGGGCCAAAATCTTCCATAGCTGTAGTGATGGTGATGAACTCATTATCGGTTTCAAAGTCTTCCACACCGGCATCAATTACTTCCAGTTCGAAATCATCAAGGTTTTCTACTTTATCTTTTTGAATCGTAAAAATGCCTTTTCGGTCAAACAGAAAATTGAGTGAGCCGTTTTTACTGAGGCTTCCGTCATGTTTATTAAAGATAGCCCGGATGCTTGCAACCGTCCGTTGCTGGTTGTCGGTCATGCATTCCAGGAAAACGGCAATGCCATGGGGCGCATAGCCTTCGTAAGTGACTTCCGTGATGTTATCGGCATCTTTGCCGGATTTATTGATTGCCCGTTCGATGTTGTCTTTGGGCATACTAACCGCCTTGGCATTTTGTATGGCAGAACGCAGACGAGGATTGCCTTCAGGATCAGGGCCGCCTTCTTTTACTGCGATTGAGATTTCTTTAGATAACTTGGAGAATATTTTGGAGCGTTTTGCATCTTCCGCGCCTTTAACATGCTTTACTTTCGACCATTTATTGTGACCTGCCATATGCTTGTTTGTTTACGATTTGGTTTGAACGCATAAAAATAATAAAAATCCGGTGACCACAAGATCACCGGATATACTTTTAAACGTGCGGGAGCAAACCCTTGCAGCAGGAATTATAAATCAACGATTTGTAGTCCGGCATTAAAGGGGTAAAGTTCAGGCCCTTTATCGTCTTTAAACAACGGAATCAGGTTATAACCGGCATACAGGTTGATTTTGCCCCAGCCGATGCGAAGGGCAGCATCAGCTCTGAAGGGGTTCGTGTAGAAATCCTCGCGTTCTTTGTTCTTATTGCGATCATTGTAAACCACTTTTGAGTGACTACCAATGCGCCATCCGCCAATAACACCTGCTGAAAGGTGAAAGCTGTCGAATTGGTTATCATTGTTGGTTTGAAATTCCAAAAACAAGGGCACATTCAGGTAGGTAGTTAACAGCTTGCTTTTTTTATAATCCCGATCCGGATTCGGTTCGTCAAAGCCAAGTGTGTCGTCATCCATACTCAAAATCACATCATTATTAAAACGGTAGTTATCCCATTGCAAGCCCAGTCCGGTAACCAAACCCAGTTTTTCTCCGGCCAGGTTAAAGCTTTGTTCGTAGAAGTTAATTTGTACATCAATGGATTTTTCGTATTTCAAATCAAGTCTTGCATATTCCTCTGGAATACCCAATTCATGGTCCGGGTTTAGATATCCGTTCACACCCAAATAAAAACCACTCCAATGTCCGTCAAAGCTCGGTTTTTCTTTGCTTTTGCTCATGTCTACATTTCCCTTGTCATCGATTTTGATTTGAGAACGTCCCATTTTGATGGTCATGGTATCTGAATCAATTACCTGTATGTTGAACTTACCCATTTTTACATTAACAGAGTCGGTGAAGTCTTTTCCTGACATGGCACGTTCAATGGTTTTTTCAACGGTTTGGGATTTGTTGATTTCCATTTCTTCAGCTTCGTTGTCATACTGAAGCTTTGCCACTCCCGAAACAGCGCCGGAAAGCTTCTTAGTCGCCGCTACGTAAGCCATAGAAGCGCCACTTACGGAAGCTTCTGTGGTTTGTGTTTTTAAATTGTAGGCTTTTATATTCACAGCTCCGGAGGCATCAATAAAGTGTTGTGTAGCTGTGCCGCTTAATTTTACTGTAGCAGCGCCTGAAAAATCAGAATACAATTCATTAACCTTTACTTCCGCCTCTAATGTAGCAGCTCCGCTGCAATTAAGCTTTAACACTTCATTTTCAACCGGTTGTCTGGCGTAAACTTCAGAGACGCCTGTTGCACTGATTGATTTGAG
>CAYXJS010000273.1:0-3585 GCA_964465045.1 uncultured Bacteroidales bacterium
TTCACTTTCTTTTCCAGCTCAATAATGTGCAGTGTCAGCTCTTCAACCTTTTTCAGCAGAAGGGCATTCATTTCACCTACGTCCATACCTTCTTTTTTCACTTCTTTTGCTGAAGGTACATCCGGCAAATGTTTGTTTTCCTTTATAAAGGACTCAACTTCTGACAAAGACATTAGGTCATAATCTTTATCAAACACATAGTCGGCCCAATCTCCCTGCAGTTTCACCCGCACTTTTTCAGTCATAATTCCGCCTTCCACATACAGGCGATAGTCACCGGGCATACCAGTAATATCCCCTATTCCCACTTTACCCTGGTAGAAGGTAAGGAGAGATGTAGGGTTATTAACATCACTCCAAATGTGTCCTTTGCCGTCAGCATCTACTCCAAAACCATAAGCATATAATGCATTGGTAGTCCACAGCCTTGAAATGCTTGAGTTGTTGGCGCTGATTCTTGCTTCTGTATTTCCTGAAGAGGCTACATGAAGCAATGTGTTCGGGTCATTGGTATTTATACCCACATTTCCGTTTGCAGCAATGTATATTCCTTCATTATCTCCGTCATTAGTAATGTAATTGCCCCGCATCTGGATATTTTCGCTGAAAATGTTGTTTTCAGGTATATCAGCGTTTTCGAGGAGTCCGTTTTGATTTACCACTAACATTTTTGAATCATCTCCGGTAGTAGTGAGCGAAGAGAAACGAATTTGCCCGCTGACATCCAGGCTGTATTCAGGATTCGAATTCCCAATACCTACGAACCCATCAGATTTATAGACATTGGAGCCGGATACAGACCAGTCGTTATCATCGAGCTGGGATTGCGCTGTCCAACTGGCATTTCCGTCAGCATCAGATTTTAATACATAATCTGACTGGGCGCCATTGGTCAATTTAAATGATTCTGTATTTAAATTACTAGTGTTTATCGATTCTGTATTAATAGAACCGGTTTGTAAAGTTTTTGTGGTTGCTTTGCCAAATACTCTTAAATCAAGCTCACTGCTTGATGTCCCCACTTCTACATCACTCCCTTTAAAAACAAATTTTGACCTGGTGAGGAACTCCATGGGGGCATGGTGTGCTACTTTAATCTGGTTTTTCTCATTGCCCAGGAGTATAGCTGCATAGTCGTCACTGGTAGCATAGTTTTTTGGCTGCAGGAACAGGATAGCGTCCTCGTCAACACCACTATACATATGAAGTTTGGTGGCCGGTTCATCAGTGCCGATACCAATCTTTCCGGTTTGGTGCATTGTAGGAGACATGCCTACGAAGAGTGTCGGATGGATGCTATTAAACCCCACTACTAAGCTTTCCTGTTTGGTGTTTCTCAGCATGTCCTTTTTCCGGCTCCCATTCCGATTACCATAGCCCCGGGGGCATCAGCTTCTATAAAACTTCCGAAACTATAAGCGTTCCGGCTGGATGAGACGGCATATAAACCGATAGCCGCTCCATTGCTTGGGCTTGTAACAATGCTGTTTGAACCAAGTGAAAAGCTGTAATCACCTGTTACATTGTTGTTGTTACCCACTGTAAAGGAGCCAAGACCTGAGGCAGTAGATTTGTAGCCTAAGGCCGAGGAATAATCTCCCTGGGCTTTTGATCTAAGTCCGGATGCAAAGGAATACTGGCCTGTTGCCTCTGTGAATTTGCCTAAAGCGCTGGAGCCTTTGATTTTAATGACGTCTAAACAATCCGTACAGTCAGAACTCGTAGAAGGTTCGTCGGGAGTTCCCCTTTTTGCTGAAGTTGTATCATTTTGCGATAACGCATATCCAAAACAAAATATTGACAAGGATACGATTAGTAATATTTTTTTCATTTGATTAGTTGTTTTTGATTAGTTATTACATTCCAGGGCTACATAAACAATGCAGCTCATGCGATTATATTTATTTTACATTTTTAGCAGATAAAGGGTTAAGACTGTCTTTTATTCTTCTTTAACAATCTTCCCGGCAGCGATTCTCTTTCCCCGGTTATTTACCGAGTAGAAATAGATACCGTTATTCCAGTGCTTGCACGGAATAGCGATTTTGGTTTCGGAACAGGCATAGGAGCCCATCTTTCGTCCCTGGGTATCAAAGACCGAAATCACAGCGGTTTTCGGAATATCAGTTAAAACCACCCTAACCTTATCTTTTACCGGGTTAGGAGCGATTCTGACACCTGCAGATAATGCAGGCTGGTCTGACACAGGGGTAGGCCCAAAATGTTCCGGATCAACCTTGACAATCATTAAATTTAACTTTGCCGGATCGACTGATAAATCCCAGTGATCACCTACCACAACGCAACCACCATCGGCAGTAGCAATTATATCTCTGGTGTTAAAATAGTCATCTTCATTACCCAGTTTTACAATCCCCTGAGTAATGAGCTGGTTGTCGGCAAACCCCACCCATAACTGGCTGGGATTTGAAGGTGGGTATGTGAACGACCCGTTATGTGTAGCTGCAAAAAATATGGTGTCTTTGGTTCGGAAGTCGATGCTGTTGTTCCAAGCGGGGTCTTCGTTCTCCCCAAAATCGCCTTGTGTGGTTAGCAAACTGGTGTTAAATTGTTCATCCATCCGGTTTAGGCAGTGTTGGTTGTATCCGTTTACTCCTCCCGGGAATCCTGTTTCAGATAATCGGCAACCCAATATATAGGATGTGTCTGTTTCCTGTTTAACGCTTAATATGTCCCTGCCATAGTTAGATACAATATCATCTATTAAAATATTCTCGAAATCATACGATAGTTCGGCATACATCGGGTAACCACCACTTTGTTCAAACCTTTCGCCCACCAGCAATAAACCAGTGGAATCCAGGTTGTGTGTCATATCATCAATTTCCGAATACTGGTTCTCAAACCAGAAATGATCCAGGCTATCGCCCTGAAGGGTATAGGAGTTGACCATGCCGTAATGTATGCCTTCAATTTTAAAGCGTCCTGCTACGTACAGGGTACCATTATTGAATAAAACATGATCGCCAATCACATCTGTCGCGCTTTCTTCATATTGATACGATTTCTTCCAGATTAGTTCTAGATTTTCATTGATTTCTCCGATAAAACAACGACTGTAGTAGTCTTCCGCTAAAGAGCCAATCCCGCCCGTAACAAACAACCGACCGTTATGGGCTACTATATCCGCAAAATACATATTGGAATCAGGAGCGCTGAAAATTTCATAGGAATAATTGTCATTGTCTGTATACTTTACAACTACGCCACTTATGATATCATCATCAGATTGCAATAGTCCTGCTGAATAATATGAACCACTGAGTTCAGTTGTTCTGTTAAGAATTTCAACATCAAAAATATCAATATAAGTAGGTGTTTGGGCTGTGCTTAGCATTACCATACTTAGGAATACTATAACTGCAATATTCCTAAGTACAAGAAATGCTATTTTTCTATTATATATCATCATGGATATCAATTGGGTAATTGCAGGACTGAGTATCTACATGCCTCAAGCCTATGGTTTCTGTAAGTTCATGATAAATAATGGTTTCAGTATTATTTTCCTCTTCCTTGTGATCATCAACAGAAAACCACATCCGGTCATAATTATGAGGGATT
>CAYXJS010000274.1:0-3581 GCA_964465045.1 uncultured Bacteroidales bacterium
AGAAAGTACAGATAAGTAACTATGTTAACAGCTCGATGAAAAAATTATGAAGTTATTAAATTAATGACTTTCAAACCAATAACATAAAAACTTACTAACATAAAAACTTAAAAACGTAGTAACTTAAAAAAGGAACATACGTGATTTCCTGTATAAGAAATTTCTAAAATATAGTAATTTCGTCCACCACAAACAAAATGAATTTGTTAACCAAAATACAAACCAAGGTGAAAATTATTATTTATTTACTGGCAGCAAGCCTGATAGGAATGGTATCCTGCCAAAGCAACACAAAAGAAAAGAATCAGATGGATAATCCACTCTTAGGAGAATTTGAAACGCCTTTTAAAGCTCCGCCATTTGAAGACATTAAACCTGAGCATTACATGCCGGTTATTGAAAAAGGCATGAAAGAGCATAATGCGGAAATTGAAGCTCTCATCAACAACGATGAGGAGCCTACATTTGAAAACACGATAGCCCGCCACAGCCGGAGCGGCAAACTGCTCAGCCGCACAACAACCATTTTTTATGGTCTGAACAGCGCCAATACCAACGATGAGATGCAAAAAATAGCCCAGGAATTATCGCCCAAACTGTCGGCTCATTATGATGCCATCAGCATGAATCCGGATTTGTTTGCCCGCATTAAAACCGTTTACAAAAACCGCGATAACACTGACCTAACCGAAGAGCAACTCTATATACTCGAAAATCAATACAAGAGTTTTGTTCGCAGCGGCGCTTTGCTTCCCGATGAAGAAAAAGAAAAGCTAAAAGAGTACAACTCAAAACTTTCTTCACTATCGCTCCAATTCGGGCAAAATGTGCTTGACGAAACCAACAATTTTGAAATTGTGATAGAAGATAAAAAAAATCTGGCCGGTTTACCCGATGATGTTATTCAAACAGCAGCAGAAACAGCTACAGAGCGTGATCATGAAGGCAAATGGGTTTTTACTACACAAAATTCCAGTATGATCCCTTTCCTGCAATATGCTGAAAACCGAGATTTAAGAAAAGAGCTTTACATGGGTTATACGCATCGCGGAAACAACGACAATGAGTATGATAACAAGGAAATTATGGAGGAAATGATGAATCTTCGCGTTAAGCGTGCCAAGCTTTTAGACTATGATTCTCATGCTGAATACCGTTTGGAAACCCGCATGGCTAAAAAGCCTGAAAATGTAATGGAATTACTCAACACCGTGTGGGACGCAGCCTTACCAGTTGCTAAGGAGGAAAGAGCTGAAATGCAGAAAATGATTGACCGCGAAGGGCACGATTTTGATTTACAAAGTTGGGATTGGTGGTATTATGCCGAAAAACTGCGTAAAGAAAAATATAATTTAGATGATAGTGAACTACGCCCCTACTTTAAGCTTGAAAATGTACGCGACGGTGCTTTTTTAACAGCCAACAAATTATTTGGCATAAATTTCAACCAAATTGAAGATATTCCACTACCCCACCCTGACGCCCAGGCATTTGAAGTTAACGGAGAAAACGGAGAACACATTGGCGTGCTTTTCATGGACTTCCATCCACGCAACAGCAAACGTGGAGGGGCCTGGTGTGGAAGCTACAGAAGATACCACATAAATGAAAAAGGTAAAGAAGTAAAACCATTATCTACCGTGGTATGTAATTTTACGAAACCCACAAGCAATAAACCATCGCTTATTAGTCTCGACGAGGTTGAAACACTTTTCCACGAGTTCGGGCATGCCTTGGATGGTCTGTTTGCAAAAAACACCTATCCCACCACCTTTGTGGCACGTGATTTTGTAGAACTGCCTTCACAATTGATGGAGCATTGGGCTACCCATCCGGAAGTAATGAAGGAATATGCACTTCATTATGAAACCGGTAAATCGATTCCACAAGAATTGATTCAAAAAATTGAGAACAGTAGTCTTTTCAACCAGGGCTTTAAAAATGTGGAATTTACAGCTGCAGCATTGCTTGATATGGCTTATCATACCCGAACAGAAGCAGAGCCTTTTAATGTAATGGAATTTGAAGAAGATTACCTTGAAAGCATCGGATTGATTCCGGAAATATATTCACGCTATCGCAGCACGTATTTCAGACATATCACAGGTGGATATGATGCAGGATACTATAGTTATATGTGGTCTGCCGTTTTGGATAACGATGCCTTTGAAGCCTTTAAGGAAAATGGCTTGTATGATCGCGAAACAGCTTCCAAATATAAAAAACACATTTTAGAGAAAAACGGAATCGACGATCCTGACGAGCTATACAGATCTTTTAGAGGAAGAGACCCGGAAATAAAACCTTTATTAAAAAACAGAGGTTTGCTCTAAACCACGAAAGATATAATTATAAAGCCTGACTAATCCTTTTTTTGGTCAGGCTTTTTTAATTTTTCATACCATTATTAAGGTTGGCAATTAAGGATTTTCTATTAATTTTGTGACAAACTCAGCAACATGAAGCAAGTCGCATTTCTTTTAGCGCTTTTTCCATTCATTCTGATGCTTACAAGCTGCAATAAGAATGATGATGATATGGTTGATCCGGAAAATATTTTTACCGAACTCTATGTTCAATATATTGACCGTTCCGAGGAAACATTCATTAATGTCACCTTTCATAAAGAGGAACGAAGCGGCGATCTATTAGAATTAAACGGAGATGCAACGGTTATGGCCGAAGGTACGGAATTAACCAGTTCTAGTTCACAGCCATGGAACTATACCACCACCCTGCAAGGTTATTATGATACACTGCAAATAGATTATCGCGACCATGAAGGAAACCTGTACCAATATCAGATTGACATGACTCAGGTTAACTCAATAGCATTTCCTGCAGGGTTTAACAATTTAGGTATTACCGAAAATCAAGTGCTGAACTGGAGCGGAGAACCGATTACACAAGAAGAAGAATCGGTTCAGCTTGAATTTGGAAAGTCCGGAGTGGATTTCCGTCGGATTTCAGAAAGTACAATAGATGCCACCAGTTTAACCATTCAATCAAGAGACCTGATGACATTCGGAGCTACGGAAATCGACATGCTTTTATATCGCGGGCTTGAATTGGATCTGGAAAACGCTCCACCTGCAGGTGGAGCTGTGGTTTTAGCCTATTCAACTGGAATTGTGCCCGTAACTTTGAGATTTGAGGATTAACCGCCATTCTTTAAAATGAAAGGGAAAAGCCCAAACCTCCTGGCGTTGCTATAAGACGCCAATTATCGCTTTGAAAAATCTCATTTAGTCTATTTTGACTAAAATAATACAACGCCACATCAAACAAAAACAAAAATCCTCCCTGTAAAATTATCGAATTCCCATAACCTTTCAGGATGGCTTTTCTTTTCTCTACGTTTTTTGCACGCTCTTTCATATATAAACCGGTCATAATGTAAGCTACATCTAAGCCGGCATTCAACAGCAATATCTTATTGAAATTCTGATACTCTGTTACCGTTTTCGTCAATGGTGGTATTTCAGAAGATTCCGGTAGTCCGAAATAACCACCCGCTGCAATACCCATGTTAACCACATTCCAGAAAACATTCATCTGATGAAAGCGATAATTGCTTCCCT
>CAYXJS010000275.1:0-3563 GCA_964465045.1 uncultured Bacteroidales bacterium
CAATTTTCTGAATCCACGGCACATCGTAACCCGCCGCTTGAGGACACTTTACATCAGATCACTGTAAATCAAGCTTCCCTGCTGCATCTGATTGCAGAAACCTATGAAGCAAACGTAGTTTCCAATCACCACCAGGGGGTAAGAGAAATCGCTCCGGAATTAAGAGCTGTGGCTTTTTCAGACGATGAACTTGCAGAGGCCCTGGAATGGAAAAAACCGGCAGGGAAGAATTTTTTCCTGGGGGTTCAATTCCATCCCGAAAGGAATGAAAAAGGAGCTATACCTCCAAAACTGGCAGATTATTTTATCAGAGAAGTGCAACGATATGCCCGGAAAAAGGCAGAAAACAGCTCATCAAATTAAAAACACGTTTAATATTTTCACTTTCACAAGCTGTTAATTTTGTCTTGCTATATTTTTTTTATTTTCGCATCAGTTCAATAGCAAAGAATAATTAACGCATTATGGAAGAAAGACTGGAAACAGAAAAAGACTATCAGAAAGCCGTAAAAGAAATTGAGCAGCTTGATGGAGCCTCTGAAGGCAGCCGTGAGGAAAAACGACTGCAATATCTTTATGATCTTGTGGAAGAGTATGAAGACCGAAAGCGGCCTGAAACCAAGCTTTTTACGTTAAAACGTAAAATGGCTCAATACAGTGATAAAGAAATTACCGTTTATCAGAAAATGGCAGCAAAATATCTGGAATACAGTCGGAAATTAAAAGCCGGTGAAAAAGCCGAAAAACCCGATTTCGATCCCGAATTAATTCAGGGTATGCGCGAGTGGGCACGTTTATCCCAGGAGATTGCTCGTCTTGAAAAGCAGGAAGAAGTGAATAAAGCACAATAATAACAGATTCAGTGTATTTCTGAATACCCGGTTTTGTTAATATTCTATCCCTTTTCTGGCTTCAACGCCTTTTTGATAATAATGCTTTACTTCTTTCATTTCTGTAACCAGGTCTGCTTCTCTCAAAAGCTCTTCAGGAGCATAACGGCCCGTAATAACCACTTCAGTTTCTTCAGGTCTGCCTTTCAATACATTGAGCAAATCTGAAACACTAAACAGTTTGAAATATAAAGCAATGATGGCTTCATCTAAAACAACCATATCATATTTTGCTGACTGAAGAATTTTAGAAATTTCGTTGAGTCCCTTCCTCGCAGCATCTATATCTTCTTTCGCTGGTTCTTTCTCTATAAAACACCCTCTTCCGAATTGCTTTATGGTAATCATGGGTAAATAATGCCGCACAGCCTCAATTTCAGCATACGACTTTCCTTTAACAAACTGAGCAAAGAATACTTTTTTTTCTGCTCCGGCAGCTCTCAATGAAAGACCAAAAGCAGCCGTTGTTTTGCCTTTGCCGTTACCGGTATAAACATGCAAGTATCCTTTCATATGCAGTTGTTTAAAATTGATCAGATAAAACTAAAATCACAAACCTTTTAACTGGTTTTCAATTACACTAATGCGGGCTTCTGCGTCTGCTTTTTTCTTGCGCTCACGCTCTACCACCTGCTCCGGTGCATTGTTAACAAACCGCTCATTGCTTAGCTTTTTCTCTACACCTTTCAGGAAACCTTTGGTATACTTGAGCTCCTCTTCCAGCTTTTTCTTCTCCGCTTCAACATCCACTGCGCCTTCGAGCGGAATAAAAAACTCAGTAGACCTTACGATAAAAGACATCGCGTTGTTCAGCTCTTCTTCAGCTACGTCAAATGTTTCCAGGTTACACAGTTTGGAAATTACGCCGCTGAAATCGCTATCCACGAGCTGTTTCCCTTTTGGCTTTGTAAACAACTGCAACTGATTTTTCTGCGGTATACTTTTTTCCTGGCGAATATTCCTCACCGCCATAACCACTTCTTTGGTCATTTCAAATTCCCGTAATACAGTATCATCATACTTTCCGGCTGCCGGCATTTCACTGACCATGATGCTTTCCCCGTCCTTACGCGACTTAAGCAGCCACCAGATTTCTTCGGTAATGAAAGGCATAAACGGGTGCAATACCCGCATCAACTCATCAAAAAGCGCTACAGTCTGTTCCAGGGTTACTTTATCAATCGGCTTTCCATATGCCGGCTTGATCATCTCTAAGTACCAGGAGCAAAAATCTTCCCAAATCAGTCTGTAAATCGTCATTAATGCATTGCTGATACGGAATTTATCAAAATCAGCCTGAATGGATTCAAGCGCTTTACTGAACTGGCTTTTAAACCAGGCTACGGCGATCTCCTGCGGCCTGGTTTGAGCAATGTCATTATCAACTTCCCAACCTTTAACAAGTCTGAGCGCATTCCATATTTTATTACTGAAATTCCTGCCCTGCTCACACAGCACTTCATCAAAAGGCAAATCGTTACCGGCCGGGGATGTCAGCAACATGCCCACACGAACCCCATCAGCGCCATAATCGTTAATCAGTCGCAAGGGATCGGGAGAATTACCCAGCGACTTTGACATCTTACGTCCTTGCTTATCACGAACAATCCCGGTTAAATAAACATTCTTAAACGGTACTTCATCGCGATATTCCTTTCCGGCCATAATCATACGAGCGACCCAGAAAAACAGAATTTCAGGAGCTGTTACCAAATCATCCGTGGGATAATAATAATTTACCTCTTCATTATCAGGGTAACGAATGCCATCAAAAACGCTGATTGGCCAAAGCCATGAAGAAAACCAAGTATCCAAAACATCTTCGTCTTGTTTCAGATCTTTTTCGGTCAGATTCAAATCAGGGAATTTACGCCGGGCTTTTTCCAGCGCCTCCTTTTCTGATTTGGCAACAACAAATTCTTTGTCAGGCAAATAATAAACCGGGATGCGCTGGCCCCACCAAAGCTGTCGCGATATACACCAATCGCGTACGTTCTCCATCCAGTGGCGGTAGCTGTTTTTAAACTTGGCGGGATGAAATTTTATCGTATCGTCCATTACCAGCTCAAGCGCGGGCTTAGCCAGCTCTTGCATTTTCAAAAACCATTGCAGCGAAAGCTTCGGCTCTATAGGCACATCTGTTCGTTCCGAAAACCCGACTTTATTCTTATAATTTTCTACTTTCACCAACAAGCCAAGCTTTTTCAGTTCTTCAGCCATTTTATCGCGCACCACAAATCTGTCTTCGCCGATAAAATGCTCTGCTGCCTGACTCATAGTTCCATCATCATTAAAAAGATCGATGGAATCAAGCTTATGCTTTAGCCCTATCTGATAATCGTTCTCATCGTGGGCCGGTGTTATTTTAAGGCATCCGGTTCCAAATTCGCGATCTACATATTCATCCTGAATGATGGATACAGGCCGGTTTACCACCGGAATGATTACTTTTTTTCCGTGAAGATGCTTATATCTCTCATCTTCGGGGTGTACACAAACAGCGGTGTCTCCTAAAATGGTTTCAGGACGGGTTGTGGCAATGGTTACAAAATCATCTTCACCTTCCACCTTATACTTCACATAATACAATTTGGAATCCAGCTCTTTATACACCACCTCCTCATCAGAAAGCGCCGTAAGCGCAGCCGGGTCCCAGTTTACCATTCTCACTCC
>CAYXJS010000276.1:0-3539 GCA_964465045.1 uncultured Bacteroidales bacterium
CAATATACAATAACAAGCCTGCCGCAATCGTGGCGAGTCCGGCAACAGAAGCCATAGGTTGATTTACAAGGGCATGTGCAATCATCCATAAGGTGATGATGATAAAAACAACAGGAGCGGCAGGGTAGGCAGGGTTTTTATATGATTTGCCTTTGCCATAGCGCTTTCGCAGGATAAACAGGCCGCCTACGGTAAGTCCGGCAAACAGGCTTAAGGTAAAGCCTGTATACACAAGGATGGTTTCGAACGTAAAAGTGACTATCAATAAGGCAGCGACAGCCATTTGCAATAAAACAGCATAATAAGGCGCTCCTGTGGAGGATGTTTTTGCCAGGCGCCTGAACAGACGGTAATCTTCACCCACCGCCTTATAAACCCTGGGGCCCGCCATAATCATTGAGCTTAAGGTGGAGAGCAGGAATCCGGAAATCAGCAATGAAACCACATGACCACCTGCTTTCCCAAAAATTTCGTTTGCTACGTAATGTCCGGCTTCTACTTTTCCGGAAATGATTTGCTCAGGCACTGAAGAGAGAAACATGTAATTCATCGCCAGGTAGATGGCAATAACTAAAAGGGTTCCGCCAACCAGCGCCAGGGGCAGGCTTTTTGCCGGATTTCTTATTTCGCCACCCACATACGCCGCTGCATTCCATCCCGAATAGGAATACATCACCAAAATCAGGCTGGATGCAAAAACCGAACTGAAAATAGCATCTTTTTCTGGCGCTACACTCAGAACAGGCGTGCTGTTTTCAGGTGCAGCCACGATAAGTCCACCTGCAATAAATCCTAAAATCAGGATTACTTTCAGCCAGGTGATGATGTTTTGCACTGCGCCACCGGTCTTTACGCTCCAAAGGTGAAGCCCTGAGAATGCGGCTACGGCCAGCAAAGCTGTTGCAATGACTGGCAGTCCGGGAAAAACACCCTGCAGATAATTGGCAAAGGCCACGGCTACTGCGGCTACCGGAGCGGCAAAACCTACAATCAGCGAAATCCAGGCAGCTACAAAACCCAGCGCGGGGTGATAAAGCTTGCTCAGGTATAAATACTCGCCACCGCTCTGTGGCATACGCACGCCCAACTCAGCATATGTCAGTGCGCCGGCCAGTGCGGCAATTCCGCCCACAAGCCAGGCCAGCAAAACGACCATAGGGTTGCCTAAATCTTCAATCAGCAATCCTGTAGTAGTGAAAATTCCTGTGCCAATCATGTTGGCCACAACCAGCGACATGGCTACCGTCCCACTGATTTTTCGCAGGCTTTTTTTATCTTCTGAGGTTTTCATGTGCATCTCTTTTGGGTTAGGCTGATTACCTTATTCGCCGTGAATCATGGGAACGAACCTGACACCGGTAATCGTTTCTTCGCTGATTTTTCCGGATGCCGATTTGTGGATAACTTTCAGCAACTGATACCTGTCACCAACCGGCAACACCATTTTTCCGCCGGGTTTTAGTTGCTCTTTTAGCGCTTTGGGGACTTCTTCAGGGGCGGCGGTGACGATAATCTTATCAAAAGGCGCTTCTTCGGGCCAGCCTTTGTAGCCGTCGCCATGCTTTACGTGAATGTTACCGAAGTTCATTTTTTCGAGCAAAACTTTCGAGCGGTTGGTCAGTGCTTCAACGATTTCTATGGTATAAACCTCTCCGGCCAGTTTACCTAAAATAGCCGCTTGATAGCCCGATCCGGTGCCGATTTCCAGTACTTTATCGCTCTCCTGCACGTCCAGAAGCTCTGTCATCAGCGCCACAATATAAGGCTGTGAAATGGTTTGGTCATGCCCGATAGGCAATGGACTATCAGCATAAGCATGTTGAGCATATGTGCCCGGTACAAAACGATGACGGGGCGTGTTTCGCATGGCTTCCAGCACTTTTTCATCATCTACACCGCGGTTTTCAACCTGTTCGCGCACCATCCGTTCTGCCTTGCTTTTCCAGGACTGGTCGTCTTGTGGGTTATAAATGGATGCATTATGGGTTATAAAATAAGCCTGATCCTGTTTGATGGAGGTAAAAATTAAAGAAGACATAATAGTCAACAGCAGGATAAAAAGCCACTTTTTACGAAACCATACAGATTTGTGATGTGTATTAAACCGTTTTTCTATTCTCATTGTAAAGCTATTTTGGTTTAAATACAAAGATAATACGAAAGTAGGGGAGGGTAAAGCGGTTTATTTTGTGTTGTAGTATGAAAAAGTCCTTTCTGTGAGGTACGAGCTCTTTCCATTGTGGGCTTAGTTTGGAAAAAGGATTCACGCAGAGTACGCAGAGAGTAAGAACACGCCGAGGGCGCAGAGAAGAGTTTTGAATTTGCAAATGATTTTCTCTCCGCGATCTTTGCACTCTTCCCTTTGCGAGCTTTGCGTGAAAAAAAAGATGATTTCACCCAGAGGGTGCAGAGAAGAAATGACAGCGAAGGTTTTGTCAGAATTTCATTTAATAGACTCAGGTTATGACAATTCATGTCATGTTGCTAATAACGAAATAAATATCAAGTACTTATCTGTAGTGTTGTGTTTTCTGGTTACTTGATGATTATTTTTCCAGTATGTAGAAGAGTACCCTTTCCTTTTATGTGAAATAAATATAAACCTGGTTCATGATTAGCAGCATGGATATAGATTTTCTTATTGTTTTTTATATCCCTTTGAAATATCTTTTGTCCGGTTACATTATATAATTCCAGAAATTGATAACCTGTGCTTTTGGTAGTCTGAAAATCTATAACACTTACATCAGTAACCGGATTTGGATGAATGTGCACTTCGCCGGTATTATTATTGTGTTCTTCTATTCCCGTTATTAGTGGAAAGCAGCTATTATAGTCGGGATTTAGATAGCGTACTTCATTGTTTTCATTGAAGCAAATTAGTTCCCATTCCTGATAACCGGTAGTTTGCCATGATATCGGGGAAAACAAGCCCCTTGTGCTACCTACCCCTTCAATCCAAAAATGAAGGTAATCAGAAAAATGAAAAGTTTTACGGTACTCATTGTTTATTAAAACGGAGTCAATATGATTAATTACCAAAGGCCCTCCCCATGGTCCAACACCATCTTCTCCAACATAAATCGTATCGCCGGTTGTTTTGGAAAAATCGTAAAGCAACACTTCGTTTTCATCTACGCCGGGGTAGGTGCAGGAACACTCAATTACGAAAATCCTTTTCTGATCATCTTCACGAATGGCGCCACAAAATTCACCGGTATTTAAGGGATAAGTAGTATCGTTCAATAGATATATTTTCTTATACCAATTTGAGTTAATCATGGTGTCTCCGGAGATACCATATTGATATGTATCAATTTCAAAAGGTTGTTCACTGGTAAATATTTCGCTCCAAATAGCATTACTATCCGGAAAGGAATGATAATCCTGAGCTGAAGCTGCATTTAGTATTCCTGTCATGATTAGTAACAGCATGCCTCGTAAAAAAATTAATTGTGTTTGTCTCATGTTCCAAAAGGTTTGTTTCTTAATGTGTCTTATTTGATTAGAAATTTTATTATTTGTACTTTCTGCAAATC
>CAYXJS010000277.1:0-3533 GCA_964465045.1 uncultured Bacteroidales bacterium
AGGTTTCGATGTTATCTTTAAAACATCATGGAAGTAAGAAGCAATAATGATGAATTAATTTATAGTCATGCAAACTGTAATCGTTTATGCATCCAAACACGGGACTACAGAAAAGGTGGCCCGGTAGATACAGCAGAACCTCGGTGAAGACAAGGTTCAGCTTTTCAACCTGAAAAACAACCCAAAATTCGATTTCAGCCATTATGAGCAAGTGATACTGGGAGGCTCCATTCATGCCGGACAAATTCAAAAACGCCTTAAGGGGTTATTATCAGATTTGTAAAGTAAGAATAAGTAATCAAGTTAATACCTCCAATATTTTTTATCCTGCCGGATTGTTTGTTTCCCGAACCCACACTTGATGAAACAAATTGGTTAGCCCGGATAGACTTCACTTTTTTCAGTGTGCAGGTTTGATGTTTTTGTCAGTTGAAAATTCGGCCGAGAGACACTTTTTGCTTCGGTATTTAGTTTGGGGATTTTCTTCATCCCAAAAAGCTGCTGCATCAGATTAAAAGAACGTACAAGATACCAATAGATAAAAATCGTGACAGAAAATGATGAATCAATAATAAAGGTATCCTTCCATATAAGAGACACTTCCCATTGTACTGCAAAATAAGCTGCCATAACAATTACGGGCTGATGCAACAGATAAAATGGTTAAATGGCTTCGTTGGCTAATTTTCTGAAGCGGTTGTTTGTGTTCAGGTATTGCCTGGCATATCCTAAAGAGGTAATTCCACCTTAATTCATCTAAATGACATCTGCAATACCGATGAGACGTTTTCTTCAGTCAATGAATGTGTTATCCCAAAAAACAAAGAGGTAATGAGGCTTTTTACAGAGCATATCAGATGTCGAAAAAGCATGGTAAGCCTATAAATCTGCTCCGTTTATTTTTACTGTTTTCCCTATCTTTATGCCCGCAATTAATAGTTTAACACGATGGAAGCCATACTTATTATTGGTTTTTTTGAGGCCTTGTTTCTGGCAGCGCTGCTATTTTCGCAGAAGCAAAAGAGTTTATCTGATCATATTCTGGGAGGTTTTTTTCTGTTGTATTCTGTCAATATCGTCCTAAGCTATATCGAGTTTTACAACCGGACACAGGGTTTTCCGTATCCTTTATTTATCAACACTGCTCCGCCATTCATCCTGCTTCATGGCCCGGCGCTGTGGTTTTACATCAAATCGCTGACAGAACAGAATTTCCGTTTTAAGCCGATGTACCTTTTGCATTTCCTGCCTTTTCTGGCTATGATTACCGAGTTGTGGCTCAACTTTTACACTTATCCGGCGCGAACCCGTATTGAGATGATTACCGAAGGAGACGTGACAGACAAAATCTTTTACAAAGTCTTTGTAGTGGCCATTGCCATTTCCACACTCGGATACTTTTCATGGGGTCTGATGATGCTGCGGCGATATACACGGAAGATCAAAACCTATTTTTCGGATATCAAAAACATCGACCTGACGTGGCTTAAAATCCTACTTAAGGCCGCATTAGTCGTATACGGCATCATCAATACAGTTTACATTATCGATTTTTTTGTACCTGTGGCTCCCTTTGGAGCGCTGCAACTGGCCAGTTTTGCACTGGGCGCGATTTACATTGTATTTCTTGGATTTTTCGGTTTGAGGCAAGGCAACCTCTTTGAAACTCAAAAAATCAACCTGAATCTGGAGCAAGCACTGGCTAAACAGGAAGAGCAAAAGCAAACCACTCCCAGCCGGGAAGAGCCGTTTATCCATCGCCTTCTGGAGCATATGAAGGAACAAAAGCCTTTTCTTGATCCGGAACTGAACCTGGCCAGGCTCAGCGACCAGCTGGATGTCACCCCCGAATACCTCTCCAAGATACTGAACACCCATCTCAACCGGTCTTTCTTTGATTTTGTAAACCGTTACCGCACTGAGGAGTATAAAAGCCGCTGCCGCGAAAAGGATTCAGCAAACCTCACCTTAATGGGAATAGCTTATGAGTGTGGTTTCAACTCCAAAGCCACTTTCAACCGGGTTTTCAAAAACCTCACAGGAGTAACGCCCGGGGAGTATATGAAGAGTGTTTAAGGTTTGGAGGTTCTTATGTTTGTATGATTTAAGTTCATTCAAAAGACGCTGAAGCGCCCTGTATGGATAAATTCGTGCTTTCAGATTCACCCGAATGAATGAAGGTGATAGACTCATGAGAATAGCACCCCTGTTCGTGCCGAATGTCGATCCGTTCAGGCGGGCGCATTATCCGCGATATCACCTGAACTATACAACCCATCACAACAAATTACTATGAATTGCAATTAATTACTTAATTAGCAGCCACCTAACCGCGTCTCAAAAAATTGAGCCCTCTTTTCCTGTGAAATGAGACCTCTACACAAGAAAGTGAGTCGCCTCATTTAGCGTTCCGGCTTTTCTTTGCTTGCGAAATCAAAAAACAGAATATATGAAAAAACAAATTCACTTAATCGGTCTAATCAGTTTGCTGCTTATCTGGGGATGTACATCAACCCTGGAAACAGCAAATCCAAACAGCGGACTTAATCCCCAATTACGCCTGGAAGGTGGCTATGCGAAAGGAGGCATCACCGAAAACACGGATATGGAAGCTATTGCGTCGGATGTGCCTGTTGATGCATTTAGCGGCGCTACTAATCCTGGGTTTTACGCAGGGGTTCATGCCACAGAATCCTTCCGGAAAAATGCCATAGAGGCAGGAATCGATTTTATCCACAATAGCCAAACTTTCTCCTATAATGATGACCTCAATGGATTCAACGGAGAGAGAAAAATCGGGGTATCGCAACTGAATCTGCCGGTAACCTATAACTTACGGCTATTCAGCAGCCGGCAAAAGGAAAATCTTTTATCTGTTAAACTCGGTTTTGTTGCACAGTATAACATGCTTAACGTTCAAGACGACAACCCTACTTTGCCGGATTATAGTCACGACAAGTTTTCTAACGGCTTAACCTTTGGTGTAGAATTTTTTCCCTTCCATTTTGGAATTGGGGATGCTCTGGGAATAAGAGTTGACGGCTATCGTGGCTCCCAAACCTACTCGGATTTTTATAATCAAAGTTCCATGGAAATCCCGGGTACCAGCTATATTAAAACAGGAATCATTTATCAGTTTAACCATTAAAATTCAAAGTAATGCGTACAGCTATCGTTTATGCATCCAAACACGGGACTACCGAAAAGGTGGCCCGGCAAATACAGCAAAACCTCGGAGAGGAAAAGGCCCAACTCTTTAACCTGAAAAACAACCCAAAATTCGATCTCAGCCATTTTGAGCAAGTGATACTGGGAGGCTCCATTCATGCCGGACAAATTCAAAAACGTGTAAAGGATTACTATCAGAAACACATTCCCGAAATCCTGGAGAAACGCCTGGGCCTGTTCCTCTGCTGCATGCATGAAGAAGAAGCTGAGAACCAGTTTAACAATGCTTATCCGGAAGTGCTGAGAAACCAGGCTATTTCGTCGAAAGTCATGGGAGGGGAATTCAGGTTTGATAAAATGAATTT
>CAYXJS010000278.1:0-3506 GCA_964465045.1 uncultured Bacteroidales bacterium
ATAATTGATTTATTATCTAACTTAGAGAAATACATTAATAGTGACAATGAAATTGATCCAGTTATAAAAATGGCAATAATTCATTATCAATTTGAGTCAATTCACCCTTTCTATGATGGAAATGGCAGAACAGGAAGAATAATAAATGTTTTATATCTCGTTCAAAAACAATTGATTGATACACCAATACTCTATTTAAGTGAATATATAATTAAAAACAAAGGTCAATATTACAATCTATTGCAAAAAGTGAGGATGGAGAATGAGTGGGAAAAGTGGATTTTATTTATATTAAAAGCAGTGGAAGAGACTTCAAAAGATACCTTACAAATAATATCTTCGATAATGGATCTGATGAATGAAACTATAGAATTTTGCAAAGAAAAATTGCCAAAAACAACCTATTCCAAAGAACTAATCGAGTTGTTGTTTGTACAGCCGTACACAAAGATTGAGTTTCTAGTAAATGAAAATATAGCTGAGAGACGAACGGCTAGTAAATACTTAAAACAACTTGAAGAGATCGGAGTATTGGAATCATATAAATCTTGGAAAGAGACAATATACGTGAATAAAAAGTTATATGAGTTATTAAAAAGTAAAGTGCACATAACAACCACTTGGAGTTGACCTGGCGGTGAATATGGCAAAGAAGTTGTTGATTTGATGAACTGGAACTAAAATGGTTAAAGAAAATGGGTTATGGCGTAACAGCGCCAGGCAACTCAAGTGAACGTTATACGGCCGTAAAAAGAAAGAAAAACAAAAAATAATAATAAATTTGACAAACTGAATAATAATGAATAAAATAGAATAAAGAGGTGATGATATGCCAAAGACAATTACTATTCGAATAGATGATGAAACATATGAAATGATAAAAACCGCTGCAGAAGGAGAGAGACGTTCCATATCAAATTTTATTGAATACGCTACGGTAAACTATTTAGCTGAAGAGAGTTTTGTACCGGATCATGAAATGGAAGAAATTTTAGAAGATAAAAGGTTTCTAGAAAAGCTTGAAAAGGGTAAGAAAGACATAACTGAAGGAAACTATCGCTTTGCAGAGTAAATTTCGGATAGCTGAAACTGATACCTTTCTAAAAGCAATTGAAAGAAATGGGTACAAAAGGCTGTATAAGAAAATTAAAGAATACGTATATCCGATTCTAAAAAGAAATCCCTACTATGGACCAAATATTAAAAGATTAAAAGGAAGGTATTCAGAATTCTATAGATTTCGAATAAGAGATTACCGTCTGTTTTATACAATTGATAATGAGAAAATCATAATATATATAATAGCGATAAAGCATAGAAAAGATGCTTATGAGTAAGGATAGGGGCTAATTTATAACAAATGAATATAATAAAAAAAATAAAATATAAACAACAGTGCAGCAAAATAACAAAAGTATAATATGGATACGAAAAGAGAATCAAAATGAAAGTTTCTGCCAATAACACAACTTAAATGCAACTGAAGAATAAATACGGCACGTATAACAACCACTTGGAGTTGACCTGGCGGTGAATATGGCAAAGAAGTTGTTGATTTGTCGAACTGGGGGTACAATGGTTAAAGAGAGTGGGCTATTGGATAACAGCGCCAGGCAACTCAAGTGAACGTTATCCAGCTTATTTTTTTGCGGATACTTTACATTTGCACTAGTTCTGATGTAGTACAAGGAGAAATGAAAAATAGATAGATGCAAAACAGAATTGATGACAAAACAATGAGTTTAATTGCCTGAAGAAGATATTTTTACCTGAAGTGAGCGATTTTGCTGTAACCGCAGCTTTGTAACGGTATTTCCGGTGGCATTGATTTTCACGCAGGTCTTTTGGTACCAGAGTTTCAGCTTGAGGCCGAAAAATTGCTCATGGCAACTTTGGACGTAGCAATTTTTATCATAGTTCACCCATAATCTGCGTCTTTTATTCTTTCCGGACACATCTCTCCCACCGACGGGGAGGTACAGTTTTTTCGTTACTGATTTGCTAACCGAATAATCGGAGGTGCGGCGATGCTGGTCTCCCAAATCCGGGAGAAATCAAGCCGCTCGATAAGTGCCGTATTGATTTTTATCTTCAGACGTCTTCCCGAACTCACGATCTGTCCGGCGAAGTCGATAAACTTTCTCCTGAAGGTCTGCGCATACCAGGTAATCTCTACCGCCGTGCTGTCGGCGTCTTTCTTGAATGCCTCGAAAATGAAGAAGGCTATGGCCATGAGGTAGTAGTAGGCTGCGTTGGAGGTGAAGCGCTTAAACGGCAGATGCTCGGTTCCGAAGTCCTTCAGCGCACGGTTGACCAGCTCATCACGAGCCCGCATGTGGTATTCGTTAATGATCGCCTGCGGACTTATCTCTTTCACCTGTTCGTCTTGGTGGAGCTTCAAAATCGAGGAGGTAATTTCATTGGACATCCCTATGTTGGTGTAGATAACCGTCTCGGGCCGAGCGTACTCGAAGACTATTTGCCCGTCATCGTCACTGATGGGTTTCGCATAAATCGTACGCCAGGAGGTACTCCAGCTCTTGCGGCTGTCTTCAAACTCAGTGTAGATCCAGCTTTTCCGGCCCTTTGTATACTCATAGAAGGCCTCATCGGGCATTGCCTCTACTGTTTCGGTGAGGTCGCCATACATCTTGCCGCCGAGAATGATGCCTACATGCAGCTTCTCTTCGCAGAGCTTGAGGAACTGTTCATCGAGAAAACCGGCATCGGCGAGAAATATGATCGGCACATCTTCTCGGTAGTGTTTTCGGATGAGTTGCACTGTTCTGGTGACCACCCTCTGCACGTGGTTTCCATGGTTACTATGGGCCTTTCCGTTCCTGAAAATAGCATCGATCATGTAGCGGCCCCAAAAGAGCTGCAGAGGTTGAAAGCCCTTTACCTTCTTGTAGGTCGGCTCGACCCCTTCCTTCATTTTTGAATCGTCGTTGTCGAGGACCATCGTGTCGAGACCGATTTTGATAATCTCCGGCCTCTCAATATTCAGGCGCCAAATAAACAGCTGCTGCAATATCTTGCGAAACAGCCACACGCGTACATGGGAAACAGATCGGAAAAACCGCTTTGCCGAATGAGAGGACAGCAGCTTTCCCTCTTCCGTTTCTATTGTTACGGCGTAACTCGGATCTTTTTTTAGTTGGTCCAGGTAGCGCATGTGCAGATCCGTCCCGTCGATGAAGAACAGCAGCAGTTGGTGAAAAATTGACCATAGTGGTGTGCCTTTGCTGCTCTTTTTCAGGAAACTGAATCTGTCGGATAAAATCGAGGTGATCCCGATTGCCTGGATGTATCTGGAGAGCAGCAGGAGCCCTGAGCGGGAAGAAAATTTCTCATCCGTTGCTTCGAAATAGTCGATTTTGTGCTTGACGTAGTCGGCATTTTGGCGCACCATGAATTCACCTCCTGGGTGATTTTGTGTTTAGGGCTAAACCATTACACCACTGGGAGGTATTTTTTTCAACTAGGCAAAATCGCTCATCTTAGGT
>CAYXJS010000279.1:0-3504 GCA_964465045.1 uncultured Bacteroidales bacterium
TGATGAACCTGAAATCGGATGAGTTGTGGATAGATTTCGTTTTCCTTAATTACGATGAGAAAACATACCGCTTTACCGTTCATGGCAGGCGCAACAGAAAGACCTTTGAGCAGGTAAAGACTTATCAGCGCCAGGGTTATGTAAAATCAGGTGAGGAATGGGTTCCGATACAGGAAAATACAGCGAAAAACATTACAGGACTTACCTATCAGAATTTCCGCCGCACTATCATCATCCCGCAAGGCAAATTCCAGGAGTTTTTGCAGTTGACGGATAAGGACAGGACTACTATGATGAAAGAGCTTTTTAACCTTGACAAATACGAATTCTATGCTCAAACGGTAGCGTTGGAAAACGCGAATAAGCAAGAAATGGATAACCTGGAGGGAAAACTGAGCCATTACGAGCAGGTTACTTCGGATATTCTTTCAGAAAAAACCAAAGAAGAGGCAGAGGTCAAAATGGAGCTCAAAAACCATTCTTTAAAAAGGGAACAGCAGGAAAAACAGGTGCAGGAAACGGAAAAAATCCGCGAATGGTTCCGCGAGCTGGATGAAAAGCAAAAAGCTTTTGATAAGCTGCAAAAACAGAAAGAACAGTTTGCCGAAAGGAAGAAAAATCTGGATAAATATGAGCATGCCCGCAATAGCTTTGGAGATTTGCTGAACCGCCAGGATGAGCTGAAAAAGGAAATCGCGGCTGAACATGATTCTTTTCAAAATACAGAAAAGAAATACGCGGATAAGGAAAAGTTGTTGGAACAGCTCAAAGTTGATTTTACAAAAACCGAAAAAGAATATCAGCAAATTGAAATGTATAATGAAAAGCGGGAAGACCTGAATGCCTGGAAAAAAGCGCTTGACAGCAGAGCAGAGATAGAAAAGCTGGCAGGAAGGTTGAAACAGGGAGAAGCTAAAACAGAAAAAGTAAAAACAGAGACGGTTGAGAAGGAGAGGGAACTGGAAGAGCTACAAAAGCAAATCGATGAACTTGGCAAAGCATTGCCTGATTTAAACATCCTTTTGCAAATTAACCAATGGTTTTCTGATAAAAAGCAAATCCAGGACAAGATAGCCGAAAGCAATAAGCAATTGAAAAATGCAGATGAGAAAATCCACCGTAACCGTATAGACCTACCGGAAAAAATAAGTAAAGTAATTGGTCAGGATATTCCCGAAAATATCAAGCATGAACCCAAAGACCTCATCGGCTGGCTAAAAGAGTTACAAGCAAAAACTGCGAAAGAACTGAAAGAAACGGAATCGGAACTGGAGCAGCAGCAAATCCGCAAAAAGCTGGAAGAATTTGCGGAAGAACTGGAAGAGGGAAAGCCATGTCCTCTTTGCGGGGCAGAGCATCACCCGGATGTGTTTAACCCTGAGGATGTGCATGTTTTGTATGATGAAAATCAGCAAAAAAAGGAAAGGTTGCAAAAACAGGAAAAAGCTTGTCAGGAAGCCATTTCGCAGTGTAATTACGCTTTGAGTGCAGATGCAGAATTGCAGAAAGAAAAACAGCAGATTAAAGACATCCTTCAGAAACATACCGGTAAACTGGATGCGCATAAGGCCTCATTTTCATGGAAGCAATACTCACCTGATGATGAGGCAGCCGTAAAGCAGGACATACAAAAAGCACAGCAGGAGACGAAAAAACTGAAGGCATTGGAGGAAGAAATGCGGAAAAAAGAAACTGAGTGGAAAACGCTAAGTAAAAGGGTTACTGAGTTTGATAGCTTACTGACAGACCTTCGCAATCAGAAAATAGCTGCTGAAACCCGCGAAAAAACCGCCCGTGAGAGCCTTAAAATCTTTGCTGAAGATGAATTACCCGAAAACCCTGATAAAGTAGAAAAAGAACAAAAAAGCCTGGAAAACCTTATCCGCAAAGCAGAAGAAGAGTATCATCATCTGGGAGAAAAAATCCGGAAAGTACAGGATGAAGTATTGCAGCTAAAAACATCACTTACCCATCAAAAGGAGAGCCTTGCTGCTAAGCAAAAAAGACAAGCCGAATTGGATAAGCAGATTCGATTTCAGTTGAATGAATCGGGTTTTGCTGATTTGGAGGCCTTAAAAGCAGTCTTAAATCAAAGAATCAATATCACTACAGAACGTGAAGCAATAGACCGATTTAACCGGGAATTTTATGCTGCGGAGAAAGATTTAGGGATAGCGAAACAAAAAACCGAGGGCAAGCAGTTTGATGAAGAAGGTTTTGATAATCTGAAAGCTCAGCTCGAAGAACGTAAGAAGGAAGAAAAGGCGCTCGAAAAGCGATTGCATGCCATTCAGCATGAAATGAAAAACCTTGAAAAGCAATTGGCAGAGAAGAAGCTGATGCAAAAGCAATTAAATCAACTTCAAAAGCGGGCTCAAAACCTCAAAACCATGAAACAGCTTTTTAAAGGCAGTGGATTTGTGAACTATGTTTCCTCCGTATTTCTGCAAGAGCTCTGCGATGATGCCAATGAGCGTTTTCATCAGCTTACACGTCAGCAGTTGCAACTCGAAGTAGATGACAATAACAATTTCAGAGTACGCGATTACCTTAATAACGGCAGGGTGCGCAGTGTAAAAACCCTGTCAGGTGGGCAAACCTTTCAGGCTTCATTGTCTTTGGCGCTGGCATTGGCCAATCGCGTGCAGCAACAATCGCAATCTGATCAGAATTTTTTCTTTTTGGATGAAGGTTTTGGCACGCTCGATAAAGAGTCGCTGCAAACCGTTTTTGATACGTTGAAAACCCTGCGTCACGAGAATCGTATCGTAGGTGTCATATCGCATGTAGAAGAAATGCAGCAGGAAATCGACATGTATATCAAAGTCACCAATGATGACGAAAATGGCAGTACGATTGCCGGAAGCTGGCTGTAGCCGGTTTTAAAGGTTGGTGAAATACAAAAAGGCCATCCAGCCTGAGGCGATAAGCTTCAGCAGGGTTCCTGCCATAAGCCCTACAAAAGAACCAAAACCAGCCCGGAATGCGTCGTTTGAATTTTTTCCGGCAATCATTTCACCCAGGATAGCACCGGCAAAAGGTCCTATAACAATTCCTATCGGCGGAAAGAAAAACAGCCCTGCCAGCAGGCCGATAATACTGCCCCAGACACCCTGCCGGCTCCCGCCATATTTCCGAGTGCCCCACACAGGAACCACATAATCCAGCAAGGTGACAACGATCGTAACGGTTAACCAAATCATCATGGTTTCTGCACTAAACGGATTGTCCTTAGCTACTTGTAAAAGCAACAAACCGGCATAGCTTATCGGCGGACCGGGAATCACAGGAAGAATACATCCGGCAAGCCCTACAAGAATCAGTATACCTGCCAAAACAATCCAAAGCCACTCCATATTTCAATTTTAAATTCCTGCCTTCAAATGTACAGAATTCTTAAATGAGTGTCTGAAATCTTACCTAAAAAATAACAACATATCATCGGTTTCTGGTGTTTTCGTGATGTGGTAACTGCGCTTAGACTGGAATTTTGTAGCTTTGCTG
>CAYXJS010000280.1:0-3498 GCA_964465045.1 uncultured Bacteroidales bacterium
AAAATGATTGTGTATAATATTCTGATGCTTTCCATATTGTATCTTTAAATCAGAATATTGTTTCGCTTCAAACCATCAACTTTATTCTAACCACATTCAAACAAAAATTGTTTGCTTCTTAGCCCTTTACTTTTTTGCCGGTCATTTTACATACATTTATATAACCATTACCTCTCTCTCCAATTCAACATCAAACTTTTTGCTGACATCCTGCCGTATTTCTTCAGAAAGATTGAAAATATCTTTTCCCGATGCGCCTCCGTAATTCACCAACACTAAAGCCTGGTGAGGATACACGCCATAATTCTTTCGTGTATATCCCTTCCATCCACATTGATCGATAAGCCATCCGGCAGGCACTTTATAACCCAGGGGTAATTTAAAGAACGGCATATCTGGATATTTCTCCTTTAAATCCTCGAATTTTGCTTTTTCCAGGAGCGGATTCTTAAAGAAGCTGCCTGCCGAGCCTGTTTTGTTCACATCAGGCAGTTTTCGACTCCGGATGTTTTTTATAGCCTTAGCAACAGCCTGAAACGTAATTTCAGTAATTTGCTGGTTTTCCAATTCATCGCGAATTGATCCATAATCGAGGTAAAAAATGGGTTCTTTATGCAATATAAAAACAACACTTGTTATGAGATATTGATTTTTTAACCTGTCTTTAAAAACACTGTTCCTGTATGAGAATTCACATTCCCTATTTGAAAAACTGTGATACTCTCCGGATTTTAAATTCAGCGTCTCCACGCTTTCAATAACATCTTTTACTTCGCGACCATAGGCGCCAATATTTTGTACGGGAGCGGCTCCCACCTGCCCCGGAATCATGGCCAGGTTTTCTATTCCTCCCCATCCCTTAGAGACGCAATAATCCACAAATTCAGTCCAATCTTCCCCGGCAGCCACTTTCACACGACATGTTTTATCTGTTTCTTCCAACACAGAAACACCTTTCATTGTCTGATGCAAAATAAGCCCATCAAAATCAGAAGTAAACAATATATTGCTGCCGCCGCCTAAAATCAAAACCTCTTGCATCCCGGGCAAAACGTTATGAATAATGTCTATGGCCTGTTCATTTGATTTTACTACTGCAAAATAAGATGCTTTTGCAGGAACGCGGAACGTATTCAGCGATGTGAGTGGGAAATTCGTTTCCATTTCTGCCATGAGTTTCAAATTTATGCAAAAGTAAAAACATCAATGCGTTTAGTTTATAAAGTTTATAAGTTTTTATGTTTGTAAGTTATTGATTTGGAAATCATCGATTTAATTAAAATATGTGTTTTCATATCATTCTGATTATTGAAATAATATGTCATCAGATAAGAAAAATGCTGCTTTCTTAGACCAGGCTCATCCATTAAAACTTTCATTTCAGTTTCTTTTCTCCAGTAGCTTCAATTGCGTATTTATAGCTTTGTAGAGCGCCCATTTGTTGATGGGTTTGGTAATATAGTCATCACATCCTGCTTTTTTAGCCTCCTGTTTATCTTCTGGCATGGCATAAGCTGTTTGCGCAATGACCACAATCTGATTGTTTTGACTTTTGATTCTTTTTGTTGCTTCAAGGCCGTCTATCCCCGGTAATTTAATATCCATGAGTACGAGGTCAGTATTCTGGTTTACATTTAGCAGTTCGAGGGCGTCTTCACCGCTTTGAGCGGTTATGATTTCACCGTGGCACTTGCGTAGAATCGAAACCAGGTATTCCAGGTTGAGCGCTTCATCCTCAACAATCATTACCGTCTTGCCTGACAAGTCTGGTAACTCAACAGAAACAGGAGCCGCTCTTTTTTGTATTGCGCTATTGATAGGCTCATACTGAAAATCCACATAAAAAGCGGTGCCTTCGTTTGGTGTTGAAACAAAATGAATACTACCCCCCATTAGTTTTGTGAGGTCTTTTACAATACTCAAACCAATTCCCGTTCCGCCGATTAGCTTTCGTGTAGTGGGATCCTGCTGATTTTCTCCGCGCCTGAAGCGCTCAAAAACATGAGGTTGCTCATTATAGGGAATCCCGGAACCGGTATCAGATACAAAAAACGTTATCATGTCCTCTTTTAAAATATAGCCAAGTTCAATAGAACCCTCGGCTGTGTATTTTATGGCGTTGCTGATAAGATTGTTGATTATTTGTTTAAGGCGATGAACATCCATCTTAACAATCAGCTTATCATCTGGCTTAGCCTTACTTACGTTCAAGTTAATATATCTCTTATCGGGTCGTTTTGAAAGCAGCATTTTACTGGTTTCCATTATTTCATCCATCAGCCTGTTCGCATCAAAGTTTTCAGGATGCAATTGCAATTGTTCCCCTTCAATTTTGGCGGTATCTATCAAGGTATCAATTAAGCGCAACAATGATTCTCCCTTTTGGGCAATAACTTCTAAGTACTTAACTTGCTCTTCTTTTGGAAGATCCTCAGAAACAATCAAATCACTAAATCCAATGATCGCATTCATAGGCGTACGTATTTCATGGCTCATATTGGCCAGAAATGAAGATTTAAGCCGATCGTTTTCCTCAGCCTTTTGTTTTGCCTTTCTCAGTTCTTCATTCATTTCTCTGATGCGCTCTAAGTGTTGGCTTAGTTTTTCGTTTTGCACCTCATACTCTTCATTCTGGGCCTGGTATTCTTCATTCAGCTCCTGGTAATCCTGCAAGGTTTTCTTTAGCTTTTCATACGCCTCAACCCGTTTGGTGATATCCCGTATCAAACCCACAAAAGCCTGTGGATTACCCGCTTCATCGAGTAGCGGAAACACATTGGTTTCTCCCGGAAAAACCGCTCCGTTGCTTTTTTGATAATGCACTGTAAAATATGTGCTTCCTGATGCTTTTTGTTCTTTCAGCAACTCTCCCATCCGCTCAAACTCTTTTTTATCGTTATACAATTGGAGCGTTTGCTTTCCGATGATTTCCTTTTTTGAATAGCCAAAAATATCCAACGTAGCTTTGTTGCAATCTATGATATTTCGGTTCAGGTCAGCAACCAGAATGGCATCTCTTGACGACTCAAACAAACTTCGGTAGCGGTTTTCACTGATTTTTAGCTCTTGTTGATTTTTCCGTTCTTCAGTAATATCCCATGCAAAACCATCGATTAAAAACGAACCATCTTCATACTCGCTGCTTTTGATTGCGCTCATCTCTATCCAGCGAATATTTCCCTGAGCATCTAAAGCCTCATAGTCAAAACTGTTTATAATCCCATGTTTATTCAGCAATTCTATAAACTCATCGCGGCGTTCGGGTCTGTAATAAAGATTCTTTCTCAGGTTATCCTTTTCATTTTTTGCCTCTTTCACAGACTTGTAACCTAAAATACGGGCCATTTCTGTGTTAATAGATACAATATTTCCGGCAGATGTGGTTTGAAAAATACCAACCGGAGAGCGCTCAAACAATTCCTTGTATTTAGCTTCGGTATGCGAAAGACGGCTTTGAAGATGATGCTTATCATAGGCATAGGCCAGGTCGTTGCTTAC
>CAYXJS010000281.1:0-3475 GCA_964465045.1 uncultured Bacteroidales bacterium
AATTTTTTGCTGTTTTTAAGTGTGGACAAATAGTGGACAAATGTGTGACTAAATCTATTCTTCATCATTTAACTGCTTTTTCAATTTATTTTGTTTGTGGTAAATATAATTATTTAAAAGTAATCCATCCGGAAATATCTCAGAAAGCTTCTGATAATTCTCAATGGTTATCTTCTTCATAAATGCTGATGTTATGCTGTAATCCTTATGAAGCGGCAAAGATGGGTTAAACAGCATAATTTTGCAATTAAAATTAGGGTCTGCTGAAATGGAATATTCCACCTGTCAGGCTTTCAATAACTTAATAACTCAATTTTACTTTACTTCCAGCATTTCTTTCCGGATTTACCAGCATTTCATTGTTTTTCAGAAAATAATTCCCTAATATTGTGGTACTTCTAAATCGATAGGAACGAGGATAAAGGAAGCTTTTGTGGGTTGATAGGTAGAAGATGATTAATGAAAAATCCAAGTTATGGGTAGCTTAAGCGCAAAACGCAACGAAAACTGTAAATACGAGCTAAAAACAGGAAAATGGTTTTAAAAATTATCTATCAACAAGCGGAACAATACAAGAAATTCCTCGATTCCGCAGAGTATGACGAACTATACAAGTGGGTAGCGCTCAAGAATTTTCTGGAAAATTGGAATATTGATGCCGACGATTTTAGACGAATGTATGATAACAGTTTTTACAGTAAAGACACCGCTAACTTATGGGCAAATCCTCATTGGTTTCCAAAAGCAGTCATGCTTCGTTTCATTGATTATGATAAAGAGAGAGTGCGAAAGATGTTCCGAGACTTATTCAATGAAGAAGAGAAAATTGATAAACGTTTTGAACGTTTCACTTTTCACTGCGATGAAATGCTTAAAGAAATATTCGTTACTGACAAATCAATGAAAAACCATTTCCATGATGGACAGAGAATGATTTCGCTTTCCTGAAAAATATGCAATATACAAATACACAGAGTTTAAGACTTTTATGAAAATTGTACAAGCAAAGGATATTCCAAGTACAGGGGAGTATGAGAGGTTCTTCAAAGTTGTGCGGACACTTTATGGCATATTGTCAAAAGACGAAGAATTGATGAAAAAACACCGTTCTATTTTGACTGATGATTGCTACAAGGGTGAAACTCTGATGTTAGCTCAGGATTTTATTTTCATAATTGCAAGACGGTTCCTGGTAAAATGAAAATACAATCAAGCAACGCTCAAAATAATTGTTGCTTAAATCATAGCGGATGGGAAACTCTGGAGAATAGATTTGTAGAGGAATGGTAATACAGTTAAAATTATATGATAAACAGAATGTTATTTATTATTTGTTGTTAAAAAGCTAAAATGATTAACTTTGAAGTTCAAAAATTAGAAGAAAATGATCGATTTTAAGTTTCAAGTTGTTTTGTTTGGTACATATGAAGACATTTCACCAAAGCCAGACAGCGTAAAATATTTTTTGAATGCCTTCTCGGACAAAGAACTTATTCCAACTACCTTTCAAGAGATAGGTCCTAAAGGTGCAGTGAATAGATTTAGCCTAACAAACTCAGATGAAACTTGGTTGATCGAGTTTGGCTCAAATCGCATAGATATTTTTCACACTAATAAAAACGTTGGTGTGACCGATTTCTTGGAGCTTAAAAATTTTGTAAATGACTGTAAAGGAATTGTAGCATCTATCCAGAAAAAATATCCAAAAAAACATAATAGGATTTCTTTGGTTACACGAGTTCTCCTTGATGAGATGAGTCCTAAACAACATGACGACATTTATCATAAACTTAATGCTTCAATACCCTTGTATAAGGACAATCCAATTGTTGACTGGAATACACGGACGGTAAGTCGTATCAACTATGAGTTTGGAGGAATGAAAGAAATGTTTAATGTTGTTAGCAATGTTAAACGTACAAAAGGAAGAATAAAAATACACTCAAAAGATAAAGAAGTTGATAGAATTGAACTACATTTCGATATAAATACTTATCAAGGTAATAATGATTATCGTTTTCAATTAGAACAAATAGAATTATTCTTAGATCAAGCATTCGCTGTCGAACAGGAATTAAGGAAAGAATATCTAAAACTAATAGAATCATGAGCGTATTAGACAGAATTTTAGATGACTTACTCACATCCAGTAGTGAAAAAGATGATGATTTGGAATTAAATGCCTTGTTTTCATCAAAAGAACCGATTAGTCCTTATCCTAAAAAATATTCCAAGGAATTACCTTGGCAGATATCTGATGAAACTGATCTTGACAATATTTTTGATGATGTAGTTTTAGATGATAAACACTCTTACGATTCAACAGAGAATACATTAAATAAAGTTCGTTCAAAATTACTTAATAAGGCTTACACAAGGCAATTTATTAAAATTATTTGTGAAGAAGACTTTGAATTTGGTTATATATCCAGAAGTGAAGAGATAGTTAGAGATCAACTGAAAGTAAATGAGCTAGCCACAAGGAATTGGTTGAATGAAATCTTTATTCAGCATTTTGCCGACGAAAAAATAGCAATAGGAGTTTTAAGAATTATTGGAAGATTTGAGCCTTCCGAAATTTTTCCTCAAGGGCAGACAATTGCACTAGCAGCATTGATACATAAGTCTGATGAAATTAAAGAGCTTGGGGTAAGGGCTTTTGAAAAATGGTGTTCATATGAAAGTTATGAAATTCTTAAATCAGTTCAAGTAGAGTCAAAGTGGCTTAGTGATTATATCGATGCCGTTATTGAAGATTTTGAAGATCAATTATGTCTTTATTAGTTAGGAAAATAAATAAAGCAAAATGGTTCCAAGTCGATCTTTGGTCAACTTATGATGTTTCGGCTGATGCCATAACCAACTGCTTAAAAACCTCAAAAAATACTTTGTCAGTCTGGAAAATCGAAACCGAAAATGACTTGGATCAAGCTGTATTAGCTTTGGTTTCCAATCAAGACAATTTAGATACAATCGACGTTGTAATTTTAGATGAAAGTTCTTTAGTTGATTACAATGTCAGAATTATTTCTTCACCTGGAAATACACCGATAGAAAGTTTAACGGAGGCTCATAGAGATTTATCAGAGCTTTCATATACAACTTTAGGCATAGTAAAGGATCATATTGTTTCAAGGATTAGAAACAATTATATAAAAAGATATACGGTTGGCAATTTGAAAAAACTTTTGAAGAACTCCATTGAACAAGGTCTCTTAAAAAAGGAAGACTTACAAGAAGGTGTTCAAAAAAAGATATAAATATTAGTCTTCTAAATTAGAAGAATAACTGTTATAAAAAGTGCCCAGCCAACCTTCCTATTTATACTACCCCCCATTCATCCGCTCATAAACCTTCTTCATCATTAGCTGTTTGACCAAATCCCCAAACACTTTGTCTTCAAGGACTTTCTCGAAGATATCCTGGTTCTGATCCATGCGCCCAATGAGCTTGTCGATGAACTTGTCGTCGAAAG
>CAYXJS010000282.1:0-3461 GCA_964465045.1 uncultured Bacteroidales bacterium
ACGTCTTGTTCATACTGTGAAACATTATAGCTTTCTGAAATGGACATATGCCCTGTAAAATGGTGTTGAACTCCCTGCATCTCTCGCTCCGTAGGTCTGGCGGTTCCAATCAGCATTTCGCGAAAAAACTGACGGCTGTCGGCAGAGATAATTTCAGTTTGCAACTTTTGAGCCAGGCTGATACTGAGAGAAGTTTTTCCTGACGCTGTGGGGCCTGCTATGACAACTAAAAGCGGTTTGTTACTCATGACTCTGCATTCACTGTAAGTCCGAGTTTCAACCCTTGATCTATCATAAACTCCCTTGCCGCGTGATATTCATTGGGGATTGTACCTTCCAGAATGGCTTCACGGATAGCGCTTTTAATAACCCCAACTTCCCGTGAAGGTGGTATTCCAAAAGTTTTCATAATTTCTTCTCCGCTGATGGGGGGTTGCCAGTTTCGTAGCTTGTCTTTTTCTTCTGTTTCCTGAAGTTTTTCTCTTACTTCTTTAAAGCGCTGTTTGTAACGCTTTACTTTCTGTGGATTTTTAGAGGTTATATCAGCTTCGCAAAGCAACATCAGGTCATCAATGTCGTCTCCTGCCTCGAAAAGTAACCTTCGCAGCGCCGATTCAGTAACTACTTCTTCTGTAAGCGCTTGTGGCCTTAGATGAAGAAAAACGAGTTTTTTTACATATTTCATCTTTTCATTCATCGGCAAGCGCAGGCGTCTGAAAATCTTAGGTACCATTCTGCTGCCCACAGCCTCATGACCATGAAATGTCCATCCCAACTCCGGGTCATATTTTTTGGTGAGCGGTTTGGCGATATCATGCAAGAGTGCGGCCCAACGCAGCCACAAATCATTGCTGGATTCGGCGAGGTTGTCGAGAACCTGAAGGGTGTGATAGAAATTGTCTTTGTGTCCTTTTCCCTCTTTTGTCTCAGCGCCTTTAAGAGCTGAAAACTCAGGGAAGATTTCCGGGAGCAGACCGCTATCCTCAAGCAATTTGAACCCGCGCGAGGGTGCAGGGGCGAGGATGATTTTATTCAATTCATCCGTGATGCGCTCCATAGATACAATTCCGATGCGTTTTTTATTTTTTTGTATAGCCACAAACGAATCGTTGTCGATAGTATAATTTAGCTGGGTGGCAAAGCGGATGGCGCGCATCATGCGCAGCGGATCGTCCGAATAGGTTACATCCGGATTACGGGGTGTTTTAATGATTTTTTGTCGGATGTGCTGCAATCCCCCGAAAGGGTCAACCAGGTCGCCATACGTATCCGGCTGAAGGCTAATGCCCATAGCATTGATTGTAAAGTCTCGTCTAAGCTGATCGTCCTTTAAGGTGCCGTCTTCAACAATAGGTTTTCTGGAATCGCTTTGGTAGGATTCTTTGCGGGCCCCGACAAACTCCACTTCATACGTTTTTTCACTGTCATCATACTTCAGCATGGCTGTGCCGAAGGTTTTAAAAATGCTGACTTTTCCGGGTACATTGAGTCTTTTAGCGACTTCTTGTGCTAAAGCTATTCCACTTCCTTCCGCTACCACATCAATGTCTCCGGAAGGGCGGCCAATGATAAGATCGCGGACATATCCGCCCACCACCCAGGCTGGAATGCGAAGATAAGCGGCCGATTGCGCTATTACTGTAAAAACAGGATGTTCTATATGATTTTTCAGATTCAAGGATACCAAATTTTTTGCAAAAGTACGAAAAATCGGCTTTTACGAAAGCGATGGATGTATAGATGTTTTTAAGTTTCTACGTTACTAAGTTACTAAGTTTTTATGTTATTATGTTTGTTGGTTTTTTGAAAGGTGTTTACGTGCTTAGGTGGTTATGTTTTTAAGTGAAAGTTGGCAGTTTGCAAAAAGCAGTTGGCAATAGAATGATAAACAGGAACTTAAGTGCGTAGGTGCTTAAGTGTTTACGTGAAAGTTGGGAGTGGAAGGGTTGAAATCCCCGCAGGGGATGGCGACCCTGGGGCTAACCAAAAGCTACTTTTTAATCTCCGAAGGCGACTAATCAAACGCTTTTTCGCCGGCCCGGATTTGTGTTTTCAGATTATTTTCATCGGGTGGTATCGGACAGGAATATTTGGCATTGTATGCACAATAAGGATTATATGCCTTATTGAAATCGATGATGACCGAGTCTTTAGCACTTTTTTTTAAATCGAGGTAACGGCCTCCTCCATAGGTTTCTACGCCATTGGTCAAGTCGTTGAATGGTAAAAACAAATAATTCTGATAATCAGGATCCTTCATTAAATTAACACTTTGATAAAGAGTAAGCTGCAGAGTATCTTCTTCCAGTGTAAAAGTAGCAATAGCATATCTGCGGTATTTGGGGGTACGGTCTGTGTTTGTAGGGATCTCAATAATGGAGGTGTCGCCCGTAAGCCTTAGCTTAGCTTCTACGCGATATTTTTCGTCTACAGGAAAATATTCCAATCCATCAAAACCAGGAATAATATTCTTAGGAAGAGGACTTTCGTCAGGATTGGAGAAGGCTGCATCTTTTTTTTCGCGGTCCTGAATCACATGCATTTCATACAGCGAATAGTTTTTACTGTTTTCCTGTGCATTTGCAGCTAATCCAAGCAAAAGAGCAAAACATATCAGCAATTGAAAATTTTTCATAATGCAATTTTTGGACAAATATAACACAGAAATTGGCTCTCATGTTAGCGGCTGATCATTATGCCGGGCAAGGATAACAACATCCCATCTCATAAGTACCTTATCAATCATATTATTGAAAAATCTGTCAAAAAACTAAAAAATCCAAACCACAAAAACCTTAAGCATAATAATATTCAATGATTTGCTGTTTTCTTTCTTCAATTGTGAACTAAAGCATTCTGGAGCGTGTTGTGTGAGTTAAAAAGCAGAAAGCGATAGTTATGAAGCTTGATGGAATACGCAGTGATTATAAGAAAGGCAGTTTAGAACGTGATGATTTGGGCGAAGACCCCATAAACCAGTTTTCGATCTGGATGGAGGATGCTTTAAAAGCCCGGATAGAAGAGCCTACTGCCATGACATTAGCTACAGCAGATGCTTATGGCAAGCCAAGTGCGCGAACGCTTTTACTGAAAGGATATACGCAAGAAGGGTTTATTTTTTACACCAATCTTAGTAGTCGCAAGGGGTCTCATCTTGAAGTCAACCCGCATGCTGCCATTTTATTTTTCTGGCCGGCGTTGGAGCGTCAAATCAGGATTGAGGGCCGAATTAAAATATTAGAGCGGCAGCAATCTGTTGAATATTTTGACTCAAGGCCCTATGGAAGCAGGCTGGCAGCAAGTATTTCCCCGCAGAGTCAGGTCATTCCCAACAGGAAGTTTTTGGAAGAAAAAATGGAAGACTTAAGCCGTAAATATCAGAGCGACAAAATACCTATGCCAGAAGAGTGGGGTGGGTATAAACTTATGCCGGAATACTTCGAGTTTTGGCAGGGCAGAGC
>CAYXJS010000283.1:0-3449 GCA_964465045.1 uncultured Bacteroidales bacterium
TAATGCTGATATCAAGCGAATCCCGCCTGCGGTTGATCGTATTGCACAGCACGGTATCTTCAGCCCGATTGTACCATTGCGGGTGGATGTCTTCGCCACCGGTCACCACAACTCCATCAACATGTTTTAGTTTTTCAGTTGCTTTAGCTTTAGAAAGCTCATAAAGATTTACAAACTGTAAAGAACTGTCAGCTTCTAACAACCATTCCCGGTAAGTATCATACGATTTAGACAGGGCTATTAGCGGCCCGTCATCTTCTTTAGCATCCTGTATCCCGCATCCGGTAATAACGAACAGGAAAAGAAGTAACCGGCCAACTTTTAAGAATTGTTTCATAACTTGAATTTTCAGTAAATATATGTGGAAACACCCTGAATCGCAATTCTAATCCGGGAATTGCTGTTTTCAGCACTTAGAATAAACTGATGTAGGCTTTCATATAAACCGGGAGGTCCGCGGGAGTACGGCTTGAAACCAGGTTTTTATCCACTACTACAGCCTCATCCACCCAATTGGCTCCGGCGTTTATTAAGTCGTCCTTGATCGCTCCTACAGAAGTTAATTTTCTTCCGGCTACTATTTTTGCTGAAATCGGAACCCATCCGGCATGGCAAATCATGGCAATAGGTTTGTTTTGATTATCCGCTTCTTTTATAAGGTCGTTTGCCTTTTGAATCCTTCTAAGCTTATCCGGTGCATAGCCGCCCGGGATCACAATTCCATCAACATTTTTGATGTTTACTTTATTAATGGCAATGTCTGATTTCGCTGGTACGCCGTGTTTTCCTTTATAAGCAATACCTTTTTCGGGACCCGCAAGCAATACGTTTGCTTCTTCTTCGCGCAAGCGGTGCACAGGATACCACAATTCAAGGTCTTCAAAAATGTCGTGTACAAGTACGATAATGTTTTTTCCTTTCATAACATCACATTTTTATGACTTAAACGTAAAATGCCGGAATATGGTTCAATAATGTTAAAAACCACTATCAAAAACCGTAATGTATTTTGAATTCCGGGGAAAAGCCCTTACCTTTTTCCCGGCAAAAGAAATTTAAACAATAGAATCTATACATCATGAAGATAACCTTTAAGATTCAATACTTTACCCGCTGGGGTGAGCGTTTAAGGCTGGTAGGAGATGTTCCTGCCTTAGGTAAAATGAATGAGGAATATGCTGTGGATATGACTTTGGTATCTCCTGATTCGGGGATATGGGAATTAACAGCAGATGTAAGGCGTAAGTTGCCGATAACATTTAAGTATCGTTATTTTGTAGAGGATGAGAACACAGGAAAACGTACATATGAGTGTGATGATAGGCTTATGAGAATTAGTTGCAGGGAATGCAACAGCGTAGATATTTTTGATGCGTGGCGTTCAGCTCCTGATCCGGAAAATACACTGTTTACTTCTGCCTTTACCGAAGGGCTGTTTCGGCCGGAGCGTTTTACCGGAGAAAACATCTTGGATTTTTCAACCCAAGATAAAGATGAATATTTTATTCGTTTTCAGATACACGTAGCCCGCATTGAACCGGGACATCGCTTAGGGATTACTGGTAATTGCAACGCTATTGGCAATTGGGAACCTGCGAAAGGTATTGAGTTGTTTAATGATGATCATCCCCAATGGCGGGCCAATATTCGTCTTAAGAAGAAAGACTTCCCGGTATATTACAAGTATTTTATTTACGACCAGCATACAAGGGAAGTATTGTTTATGGAGGACGGTCGCGACCGAATGCTTCAGTTTAACCAGATCAATAAACAGAAAAAGCTTTTCATTAAAGGCGATGAACGGTTTAATTTTCCGCGCGCTCCCTGGAAAGGCGCCGGTGTAAGTATTCCTGTTTTTTCTTTGCGGCGCGAAAAAGGATATGGAGTAGGGGAGTTTTCTGATATTAAGATGCTGGTAGACTGGGCTAAAGCAACAGGAAATAAACTTATTCAGCTATTACCGGTGAATGATACGGTAGCTACACATACCTGGACAGATTCTTATCCGTATGCGGCGATTTCGGTTTATGCGTTGCATCCCATATATGCAAACATTGAAGAGATGGGAAGCTTGCGCTCAGAAACAGCTAACAGGATTGTTAGAGAGCGCGGACAGCATCTTAACGTGAATAAAACCATTGATTACGAAGGCGTGATGCAGCTTAAGTCAAGATACTTTAAGATGCTGTATGATGAGCAGAAAAATGTCTTTTTAGAAGATGCGGACTTTTTGAAATTCTTCAGAAAGAATGAATACTGGCTTAAACCGTATGCTGCTTTCAGTTATCTCCGCGATTTGTTTAATACGCCTAACTTCAGCCGCTGGGGCAAATATCAGAATTTTAGTCAGGAGGTTGTAGACGAGATCACAGATATAAACAGCGATCACCACGACGATATTGCGATTCATTATTTTATTCAGTATCATCTTCACAAGCAATTGTCCGATGCCGCTGAATATGCACGCAGGCAGGGTGTTATTCTGAAAGGTGATATTCCTATCGGAATTTACCGGAACAGTGTCGACGCATGGGTACAACCTGAGCTTTATCATATGGATAAGCAAGCAGGCGCGCCACCTGATGATTTTAGCATCAAGGGTCAGAACTGGGGATTTCCAACCTATAATTGGGAAGAGATGGCCAAAGATGGCTTTAAGTGGTGGAAAAACCGGCTTCACAAGCTTACGGAGTATTTTGATTCTTTCAGAATAGATCATATTCTTGGATTTTTCCGCATATGGGAAATCCCATGGGAATCAGTAGACGGCATTATGGGTTATTTCAATCCCTCGCTGGCATTCCATCGCGATGAGCTGGCTCATCGTGGTATCCACATTGATGAAAAGCGGTTTTGTGAACCCTATATTCGGGAGCATTTTCTTATCGATCGTTTTGGTGATTTAACGGAGATGGTGAAAGAGAATTTCCTGGTAGAAACTGCGCCCGGAGAATACCGTCTTAAGCCAGATGTAGCCACGCAAAGGCAAATAATAGAGAAACTAACACCCGAGCCTTCTGATGACTCAGAATCCAAAACCAGAAAAGAACGCATACGGGATGGTTTAATGAGTCTTGCTGCCGAAGTATTGTTTCTGAAGAATCCTTATGATCCGCACCAAAGCAGCTATTACCCTAGAAGTACACTGCATTTCACCAATTCTTTCAGGGAACTGGACGGGCACGTTCAGAAGGCCATAAATGAAGTCTATCTGGATTATTTCTACCGGCGTAATGAAGAGTTTTGGAAACAACAGGCTTATTTTAAGTTACCGGAGATTAAAAAAGCAACCAACATGCTGATATGCGGCGAAGATCTGGGTATGGTTCCAGTCTCTGTGCCAGAAGTGATGCAAAATCTGGGCATTTTAAGTCTTGAAATTCAGCGAATGCCCAAAGATCCGAAAAAGGAATTCAACCATCCGGCTGATTATCCGTATTTATCTGTAG
>CAYXJS010000284.1:0-3447 GCA_964465045.1 uncultured Bacteroidales bacterium
ATCTGATATCAATGAAAAACGTGGTGTGGCATTTTCCAGAACATATTGAAAAAGTTCCTGACATGCTGAAAAAGCATAACGTATTCCTGCATGGTGGCGGAACGCATCTTACAGGCAACAGATTAACTCACAATGCTCAACTTATCTCATTAGACAAACTGGGACTGGATTTTATAAAAAAGGAGGAAGGTTTTTTTCATCTTGGTGCCCAGTCAACCTATCAGGAAGTAGTTGATGAATTGAGCAAACATGACTCTGAGCATATCCTGGTGAAAGCCCTGGGCAAGGCAGCCACTCATCCGCTAAGAAATCGTATCACACTCGGAGGCAGCCTTTTTTTAAGTCCGGGCTGGTCAGACCTTATCGGTCCATTAGTCGCATTAAATGCACAAGTGCAGCTCTTTGGTGATAATCAGGGAACATATCCGATATCAGATTATATTCAGAAAAGAGAACTCAAAAAGAACAGCATTATAACAAAAATTTCTTTCCCTGATTATTCAGGTAAAAGCCGGTATTACCGGGAAGGCATTACAGAAAATGATCATCCGGCTTTTACACTCGCCATCCTGAAAGATGACAAGGATATCCGGATTGTCCTCTCCGGACACACTATCCGGATTTACCGCGCAATAAGCATGGAAGAAAAAATCAAACAAAATGCCTTTCAACCATTACAACGGGAACAAATAGATTTTCAGAAAGATCTGCATTTTGCATCCGCAAAGGGAATGACATCCGGATATATCAGGTATTTGGCCGAAACAGCTACTTACAGAGAAATAGAAGAAATCCTGAAAGCATAAACCATGAAGACAAAACTCAATATCAACGGGAAAACAAAACACATTGAACACGCAGGAAACGAAAAACTCCTTGATACACTCAGGAATCATGGGTATACTGATGTAAAAAGAGGATGCGCTGAAGGAGAATGCGGAGCTTGCCTGATACTCCTTGACGGCAAACCCGTAAACTCTTGCCGTGTTTTTACAGCCGCTGTTGCTGAACATCAAATTACTACAGTAAAAGGCCTGGGGAGCATACAACAACCACATTTCATACAGGATGCTTTTGCTGAATCCGGAGCTGTTCAGTGTGGCTTTTGCACGCCCGCCCTTGTACTCGCAACTTATGCGCTGCTGCAGCATAACCCGGAACCTTCAAACGAGGATATTCACACGGCGATGGACGGGATTTTGTGCCGATGCACAGGTTATGTGAAAATTATAGATGCGGTAAAACTCGCTGCAGAAAAAATGAAACCGGAAAATACAGAAAATCAGTAATGTGATAAACTGAAATATATCGTCAGTATATTCAAAAACAGGTTTTTAACAATCAACAAATGAACAGTATGAGTCAATTTCAAAATATAGGAAAACCGGTCACAAAAACAGATGCTATCTCTCTGGCCACAGGCAGCGCTCTTTTTACAGAAGATTTTCCGTTAAAGGACGCGCTTTATGTGCGTATCCTGAGGAGCCCTTATGCTCATGCACGAATTTTGTCTATAGACACTTGCCCCGCAAAAGAAATGGAAGGTGTAGTGGATATTCTGACGCATCAGGATATTGAGAAAATATATTTTACCACGGCAGGTCAGGGAGCTCCGGAACCTTCGCCTTACGATACCTTATTGTTTGATAATATAGTTCGCTACGCCGGCGATTTCGTAGCTATGGTAGCAGCAGAAAGCATAGAAATTGCCAGCGAAGCAGTTTCTAAAATAAAAGTCCGCTACGAGCCTTTACCGGAAGTTTTTGATCCTGAAAAAGCGCTTGCTGAAGGCGCTCCTATAATTCATGATAAGGAAGAATACTTCCCCATCCCTGTTCCTTACAAGCCGAAAGAAAACCTGGCAGCGGAAGTTGAGTTTTCTATAGGAAATACAAAAAAGGGTTTCCAGGAAGCTGATACTGTGTTGGAAGAGACATATCACAGCGATTACGCCTCGCACGCCACGATTGAACCCCACATTGCCGCCTCCTGGTTTGATGAAAACGGACGACTGGTAATCGTCACTGCCACACAAGTGCCTTTCCATGCACGCCGCATTGTGGCTCGCGTCCTGAATTATCCTTTAAAAAACATTCGCGTTATCAAACCACGCATTGGTGGCGGATTTGGCGCTAAGCAAGAGGTTTTGCTGGAACCGTATGTAGCGCTGTTTACAATTCGCAATAATCGACCGGTACAACTTATCTACACCCGCCGTGAAGAATTTCAGTCGGGAAGACAAAGACATCCTATGAGGGTAAAGCTGAAAATGGGTTTTAAAAGCAATGGCGAAATAACCTCCCTCGAAATGGATAACCTGATGAATACAGGCGCTTATGGCAGTCATGCGCTTACGGTGTTATCCAACTCCGGTTCCAAATGCCTTCCTCTGTTTAACAAAATCAAGAATATCGCTTTCCGCGGAAGGTCAGCCTATACAAACCTGCCGGTAGGTGGCGCTTATCGCGGATATGGAGCCACCCAGGCATACTTTGCACTGAACCAGCATTGGGACAGCATTGCCCGCCAAACCAACCAGGACCTGCCTGAGTATTTTAAAAAGTGGCATATCCGCGAAGGTGAAACTTCCGAAGTTTTTAAAGCGTTAGGAGAAGGAAAAGAAGGTGTAGAGCAAATTATCAATTCATGTAAATTAGACGAATGCATTGATCAGGGAGTTCAGGCTATTGGCTGGTATCAAAAACGCAATAAAAAACACGAACCCCGTCCGGGGTTTGTCAGAGGCGTGGGGATGGCAGTAGCCATGCAAGGCTCGGGAATTCCTATGATTGATATGGGGGCTGCCTACATGAAAATGAATGAAGATGGCAGTTTTAACCTCGACATTGGCGCTACTGATATCGGAACCGGCTCTGATACTATCCTGGCGCAAATCGCCGCTGAAGTACTGCAAATTGATACGGATAAAATCATCGTACTTTCTTCAGATACAGACCGCACTCCATTTGATGTGGGAGCATATGCTTCTTCCACGACATATGTTTCCGGTGGGGCTGTAGAAAAATGTGCACGAAAAATCAGTGAGCAAATATCAGAGGTTGCCGCCGATATGATGGGCACAACACCTGAAAAGGTTAGCCTGTCAGAAGGAAAAGTAAAAGACACTGCATCCGGAAAAACGGTTGAGTTCTCAGAAATCGGAGCAGAAACCCTTTACGGAGGGCACCTGAAACAAATCCAGGCAGTGGCATCGCAGTTCACTGAGCAGTCTCCCCCACCCTTCATCGCGCAATTTGCCGAAGTGGAAGTGGATAAAGTCACCGGAAAAGTTCGTGTTGTTGAGTTTGTTTCTGCTGTGGATTGCGGTCAGGCGATAAACCCAAAATTGGCAGAAGGGCAAATCGAAGGGGCTGCTGTCAACGGCATGACGTATGCCTTGTTTGAAAACTTCCGGTTTACCGCTAAAGGCCAGGTTACAAACGCTTC
>CAYXJS010000285.1:0-3427 GCA_964465045.1 uncultured Bacteroidales bacterium
CATATCAAAACACACACGGTATCATCCGGTTCGTTGCTTTCATATAGTCGGGATAGTGGCTAAAATGCGCTTTAAGCAGGCCTTCTTCGTAGTATAATTTTATTACTAAGTTTATGGCTAATATCATCATCACAATTAGACGTAACGGAGTAAAATGCTCGATTAAAAGTGGGGTTAGCGCAAGAAGAATGGATGTATACATGGGATGGCGGATGATTTTGTACGGGCCGTGCGTAATCAGCACACTGCTCTCTTTTACAATGGGCCGGATGTTAAAATTGCCGATGCGCATGATGTAAATTGCATACAGTCCCAGCATGATGCCTGCGGCCTCAGCAACGAGCAGGTACCAAGTGCCGGCAAGCAGGGGGCCTGTAACAGCCATCACCCCGATAGCAGCAAACTGAATAGTAACCAGCACGTTAGAATACACTTTGGTCATAAATGCTATTGTTTTGACTTGTGGTTAAGGTAACAACCATTCAAGAAAATAGTTTGCGACTGCTACTGTCCTGTACAACGCGGACACTGCGGAAAGGTTTTCAGGATCGCTATCCCATGCGGGGGATTGCAACCCTGAAAACCAGGTCCCTCTCGAACAAAGGATGTATGTTTTTACCCCCTAAACGAGGATACTACATTCATAAATAGCAGGATTAGCATACCAGAATTGTTGAAAAAAGCATCACTATACAGGTTTTCCAGAATTTGCTACATTTGTTTTCTACACAAACTATTTAAGCTATGCATTGGATTGACGCAACCATTTTTATTGTTTATATGATTCTCATGCTCGGTATTGGCTACTATTTTATGAGAAAAAACAAAAACCCTGATGATTATTTTGTGGGTGGAAGGAAAATGAAAAGCTTACATGTTGGGCTGAGTGTTGTGGCCACTGACGTGGGAGGTGGTTTTTCTATCGGACTTGGCGGACTTGGATTTGTGATGGGTATTGCCGGTTCGTGGATGCTGTTCACAGGACTAATAGGTGCCTGGCTCACCGCCGTAGTGCTTATCCCCAAAGTGTCGCGGCTGAGTAAGAAATACAAGTTTTACACCTTCCCGCAGATTTTTGAGCATTATTATGGGCGTAATGTAGCCTTGCTGGCTGGAATCATCTCAGCTATCGGCTATATGGGTTTTACCAGCTCACAGATACTGGCAGGCGCTAAGCTGGCTTCGGCCACGTTCGTAGACCTGGATATGACTACCGCGCTATACCTTATGGGTGTTATTGCTGTAGTTTACACTGTGATGGGCGGACTGAAAGCCGTGATTTTCACCGATACCATCCAGTGGATCATTTTGATGGGCGGACTGGTATTTATCGGTATCCCTATCGCCTACGTAAAAGTCGGGGGCATGGAAGCAATCCGCGACAGCGTGGCGACAGGCCATCTCGATATATTTAACTTGTCGTGGCAGACTTTTCTGAACTGGGTGGTTACCATTATCCCCATTTGGTTTGTGGGGATGACGCTTTATCAGCGGATTTATTCCACTCCGGATAAAAAAACAGCCCAGCGGGCATGGTACACGGCCGGACTTTTCGAGTATCCCGTGATGGCTTTTATGGGTGTTTTGCTGGGATTGTTTTCGCGTGTGGCGGCAGACCATGGCATGTTTACCGAACTGGGATTTGCTACGGCAGAAGGGATAGATTCGGAAAAAGGGCTGCCTATGTTGCTGCGCACCATTTTACCTGTTGGCCTCATGGGCTTGATGATGTCAGCATATTTTTCAGCGATTATGTCTACAGCCGATAGTTGTTTGATGGCTTCTTCCGGGAATATTGTGACAGATATCATCGGCAGGTTTAAGAAATTAACCGGACAAAAATACATCCTTCGATTGTCGCAGATCGTCACCCTCTTTGTAGGCGCTTTTGCCCTGTGGCTAGCCAGCAGCATGGAAAATGTCCTGAACCTCATGCTTTACTCGTATGCCTTTATGGTTTCGGGGTTGTTTATTCCGGTATTAGGAGCCTATTATGGCAAGAGGCATAATCCAGTAGCGGCTTATCTGGCTATGTTTTTTGGCGGAGGCACCACGTTGGCGCTTACTGAGGCGCAGTTTGAGTTGCCGCTGGGTTTGGATCCCAATATTTTCGGAATCACCGTATCGGCATTGCTTTTTATTGCTGCCACGCGTTTGTTTCCTTCGCAAAACAGGTATGTAGCAGATGAGTAATTATGCTATTCAGGATAAACATGGCGGCTCCATGAAGCGCTGTTTTCTTTCTGTGCTTTCTGAATTTCCATGAGGTGGAGTTCCATATCTGCATACAGCAGTTCCATGTTTTTAATGGAAGCTGCTGAAACGGTGGTTGCCATTTGCACACCTTTGATTTTCCGGATGTTGCTTAGCAGGTTTTTCAGCGTTGCATCGCTTTGCAGATCATCAATAATGAGAAAAAAATCCACATTCTTCAATACCGGAATGGCTTTCTTTTGCTCCTGTCCGGAATTGGAAAACATAAACCAATTGTGTTTGGTGGGAGCATGAATGCAGTGATAAAAAGGCAGTTGCAGTACTTTTTTTTCAGTAAGGTAATAAGGCAGGTCTTTTTGCTTTGAAAAAGTTACGTCAAGGTTTTTGTTAATATGATGGATAAGCCTGTATGCGGCAAGCGTAGATGTGATGCCAATCAGAGATAATTCTTCGTGAGAGCTGCATTCAAGTGTAAATTTCTTTCCCGGCATGGTGTCTGATTTTTTACGAAAATGGGCTTTTTTTCTCACTTACCCAAACAGCATGGGTTATTCTTCTGTAGCTTCACCTTTTTCCACCAGCTTGTTCCAGCCTTTTTCAGCAATAATTTTTTCAGCACCCTTGATAGAGAAATCTTTAGCCGTTCCGTAAGATTGGTTGTCGATCATTAGTTCCACCTCATATTGCTTATTGTAGCCGTTTCCTTTTTCTTCCAGCATTTTGAAAGCCACATCCCGATGGCTTTTTTGTCCCCATTCAATTAAACGGCTTTTATAGTTTAGCTCTTCGTGCTGTATCTTATCAATATCCAGGTGGACTTTTATAATGTTGTTAATAAAAATATTTTTGGCGAAAGAAAACCCTTTATCCAGGTATAAGGCGCCTATAAAAGCTTCAAAGGCATCTCCCTTAAAAGATCGGCTTTGGTGGGGTGATTCCAGGTTTGCCTGAATCAGATTATGCAGGCCAAGCTTTACGGATAGCTTGTTTAACTGGTCTCGGCTTACTAAGCGTGAACGCATTTCCGTAAGAAAACCTTCATCTTTATAAGGATAAAGTTTGAAAAGAAAATCAGCTACTATGGCGCTAAGTATAGCATCGCCCAGGTACTCAAGCCGCTCGTTAGACAGATAATTCTCATTTTGCTTTTTGATGGCAGATTTATGCTTGAAGGCGAGCTTATACAAAAAAATATTTCCGGGATAATACCCGA
>CAYXJS010000286.1:0-3408 GCA_964465045.1 uncultured Bacteroidales bacterium
TATAATCGCGAAGCAAAATCATCGGTTTCAAAAAAGGCATAGCGTCCATATATTCTGAAAGGCGCTTCTCCAAGTGAAAGAACGGCATCCTGATAAATCAGAAAACCCTCACTCTTTTCCTTACCCAAGCTCATCCAGGATTTTTCAGCCCGGCTTTTCAGCGTTACATCCCCCAGTTTTTTGCTGAAATGTATCCTAAGCTTCATTCGCTCCCTTAGGCTTGTTCGCTGTATTGTTTCTTCAGAAGTAGTGTTATACACTTTTTCCTCATAAAAAAACTTCAGGTAAGCAGAGTGATCTCTTTGCGGAATGTAACTTAGCCTGGCTTCCATCTCTTTTCCGGATGACGGGGTTTCTGACCTGTAGTTGAGCCATTCGGAAGAAAAGAAATCGATGTAACTATTCAGATACCAGTTCGCATGGATATCTAAACGAATTCCATAGAGCAATCCTTTTTCATTTACAGAATTGCTGTATTCTCCGGCGGCAGAAGCATACAAATTGTTATATTTTTTATCGTAATCCCGGTAAAACAAATATGTAGTCAATCGCGGATGTAAATAAAAATTGGCTCCGGCAAGCCATGCAAAATCATTCTCAGTATCCAGGCTGGCTTCAGCGAACCATTCCACATTTTTCATCACCCAGCTAAAGTCTGCTCCTTTAATCCATTGTTCATCACCGGAAAAGCGGAAGCGATTGTAGAGCCTTTCCTGAGGAATGATATTGTGGCTGTACTCAGCTCTCCAGGCTGTAATTCCAAAGTGAAATCCACCGCTGCGATAACGGGCAGCCGCCCCATACATGATTTCCTTAAAACTGTTCTCATCCTCAGTTTCGTTTTCTGTGCGATGGTATCCGCCGATGTCAATAGATGAAACAGAATAATCGCTGCTATCTGCATTAAAAACACGATTACCATCAAGACGCTGATTTGAGTAGAAAAAATCTGCTGAAAGACCATTTCTTTTAAACCCCACAGCCGCACCTCTGAAAAAGCCGCCTTCCGTGGCAGAACGATAAGGTCGAATGCCATTGGCAACTTTCTTTGCTCCACTTACAGAGGTGGATTTCCCCATCGTAAAGCCCGTCCACATATTCAAGCCCTGACCATACTGTAATGAGTAGTCACCTAAAGCTACTTTATTCAGCAAACCCTCATTTTCATAGTAAAGATGTGCAGAATAAAAATCGAAGCCTTCAGTATTGTGTCCTTCAAAAAACGGTTCTCCGGGGTCTTTGTCGGTGGTCATCCCTGCCTCGCCCAACTCAGAGTCTACGATATAACGCATGTACTGGCTTGCTTTGTCTCCCAGGTAGCGGGTTGACGAACTATCGGGCAAATACCCTTTTTGCTCCTGCAGAACAGAAGAAGTTCGATAAAAAATATCATGGTTCAGGTAAAGCGGACCTCCGTCAGCAAAAGCGCTTTCTTCCTCTGTAAAAGAGATAAAGGGTTCTAACAAGCGAAGCAATTCGCGGTCAAATCCTTCTATGGCATCCATCTCATAAATGGTTTCGAATTTTCCGTAACGATTTCTGTGCTGTAATAACTGATTGATTTGATAAGAAGAAAGAAAGGGAATTTTTGATAAATCATCTTGCTTTGCACTGTTCACATTCACTTTGCGATTGGCCAAATCATAAAGCCGGTCTGTAATTTCCGTAAAATCAGTTCCTTCTTCAAACCGATCGTTTAAATTATCCACTACTTCCTCAACAATGTCGCGAATATCCTCCTGAGCTGTGAGCGAAATAGAAAAAAACAAACCCCATATCAGCAATACAATCTTCTTCATGACGCGACTGTTAGAAGGTTTTCAAAATCGATACAGCAGGTGAAAAACCAAGTACGTTATGCATTGATGATGCCAGTTGAAATTTCCAGGCATTCCATGATGTTTCAAAGCCAAAGGTAAACAAGCCTGGTTCAGTAGCTACGCCGGTTCGCAGAAAAGTCTTATCAACGATTTCATACTCCACTCCCAACTTAACGGACTCTTTCTTGTTGGTGACTTTTTGAAGCTCAGTGGTAACCTGCAAACCCTCAGCCAGATGAAAAGCGGCTCCCAGGTTAAAAACAGCAGGCACGAGTGTAATGGCTGTTTCATTTTGCATAGAAACTTCCAATGGGTTGAATGTATGAAATCCTACGGTTACATCTTCGCCCAACTCATAAAGCAATCCGGCTTCAAAGCTGACCGCCTGATTCTTAAAAGGGTTCTCCGTATCTGTATAGGAACTGAGATAATCCAACTGCACGCCTATTGAAAAACCCTCAAAAATCTTCATTCCGTAAGCAATGCCCAGTAACGATTCATTATACAATGTTCCTCCGGAATAATTCGCGGTAACACCAAGCGTACCAGTTTTGAAAGGATACACAAATCCGGCACTCTGATAAGCCAGCTCCCGTATTCCAAAACGATTTTCAAAAAACAATCCGGCTGTAGGTTTCTTCACTCCTGTGAGCCCTGCCTGGTTGTTTCGGAGCGCCCAGAAACCTTCCAATGAAACATCGGCACCGGCAAGCGCCACAGAACGAGCTCCATGGTCGTTTTTCTCATGACCTCCATAAGCTGCAAAAACAGACAGGAAAAGAAAAGCAGCGATTAAGTGATGCTTTGTTTCCATAAGCGAAGGGTGTTGAAATTCAAACGCCAATATACGAAAAAGTTTTTTTCAAAAACATATTATTGTAAAATTTATCACCTTTTGAAGAAAATGTTCGTGAAATTATAGATTAAAAATGCGGTCATTTTGAGCAAAAAATCAACAATCCTGTTGTTGTCCTGTTTTTCAGAAAAGAGATGTTATGTTGGGAAAAAACCTTGAATTTTTAAGCAAACTGCGCGAAAACAACAACCGGGAATGGTTTGAGGAACACCGGGATGAATATGAAGCCAGCCAGCAGGAATTACTTGCCTTCGCTGATGACATGATTCAGCAGATTCAGACTTTTGACCCGGCAATAGGAGAACAAAATCCAAAGAATGCGATTTTCCGGATTTACCGCGACATACGTTTTTCCAAAGATAAAACCCCTTATAAAACAGCACGAGGCGTGTTTGTCAAACCCGGTGGACGGAAAAGTCCCTTTGGCTCCTACTACATCCACATAGAACCCGGAGCCAGTTTTGCCGGCGGTGGTATCTATCATCCCGGCAAACCTGTTCTGGATACCGTCCGAAACAAAATATACTTTGAATATGATGCTTTCTTTGAGGTAATCAACCAACCGGATTTTAAAAAAACATTCGGAGAAGTCTCATCAGAAGAAAAGCTAAAGCGGATGCCCAAAGGATTTGAAGAAGATCATCCGGCAGAAGAATATCTGAAATTCAAAAGTTTTATAACCGGAGCGCCTCTTTCAGATGAATATATGCAAGACCCTGAGCTAACAGAAAA
>CAYXJS010000287.1:0-3378 GCA_964465045.1 uncultured Bacteroidales bacterium
AAAAAGAATCACTGCAGTTTTTCATTGATGATAAAAACATTGCTCAGGTGGCAGCCATGGATTTATCCTCGTTTCACCAATGGCTCACAGAACTCCCAAATCGCATTCCATCACGGCAACAAGTTGTAGCTAAGGAGGTTATCCGCGAAATCAAAAGCCGGGCTACCTTTCTTCTCGAAGTGGGTTTAGAGTATCTTTCGCTGAACCGCCCTTCCAAAAGCCTTTCAGGGGGAGAATCGCAGCGTATCAGACTAGCCACTCAAATAGGCTCGCAACTAGTGGGTGTGCTGTATATTTTAGATGAACCCAGCATCGGCCTTCATCAGCGCGATAACAACAGGCTTATCCGGTCATTAAAGAAGCTACGCGATCTGGGTAACTCAGTAATTGTTGTAGAACATGACAAAGACATGATACTCTCAGCAGACCATGTAGTTGACATCGGCCCGGGAGCCGGAAGACATGGTGGAGAAGTGGTGGCCCAGGGAGAACCCAGCCATTTTAAAAACTGCAACTCACTTACATGCAATTATATCAGCGGTAAAAAATCCATTAGGATACCCGGCAAAAGACGATCTGCCAACGGAAAATACTTAAAACTAACAGGTGCAAGCGGTCACAACTTAAAAAAAGATACACTCCATCTGCCACTAGGTCAACTGATTTGTGTTACAGGGGTATCCGGCAGTGGGAAATCATCGCTGATAAATGAAACACTTTATCCTGTCTTAAGTCAGCACTTCTTCAATTCAGAAAAAAAACCCTTACCCTATGAAAGTATTGCAGGGCTTAAGCATTTGGATAAAGTCATTGAAATCAATCAATCACCTATAGGTCGCACGCCCAGGTCAAACCCGGCAACTTACACAGGCGTGTTTGATGAAATCCGTAAACTGTATGCGGCCCTGCCAGAAGCGAAAATCAGAGGGTACAAGCCCGGTAGATTTTCGTTCAACGTCAAGGGCGGTCGCTGCGAGACCTGCAAAGGAGCCGGAGTTAAGACCATCGAGATGAACTTTTTACCGGATGTGTATGTGCATTGCGAGGATTGCAACGGCAAGCGCTATAACCGCGAAACGCTGGAAGTCCGCTTTAAAGGTAAATCCATCAGCGATGTACTGGATATGACCATTAACATAGCTGTTAACTTCTTTGAAAATATCCCATCCATACTGCAAAAGTTAAAAACATTGCAGGAAGTAGGACTGGGATACATTACGCTGGGGCAACAATCCACAACCTTATCCGGTGGAGAGGCTCAGCGGGTAAAACTCTCTACGGAGCTATCCAAGAAAGAAACCGGCAAAACATTGTATATCCTGGATGAACCCACTACAGGATTGCATTTTGAAGACGTAAAAGTGCTCCTGGATGTTTTACATAAATTGGTAGACCGGGGGAACACCGCCCTGGTAATTGAACACAACATGGAAGTCATCAAGGTGGCAGACCATATCATTGATATTGGGCCTGAAGGCGGCGAAAAGGGCGGAAAAATCATTGCCACGGGCACACCGGAGGAAATTGCCGTGCTCAACGATAATTACACCGCTCAATATTTAAAACAAGAACTCTCATGATACAAAAAAAAGACATCGAAATAATCTGCGAAAACACAGGCCAGCATAAAGCTTATCCCATCGGAGAAACATTACATGAAATTGCCAAAGACCTGCAAGTAGATACCGGAAAACCAATCATCGGGGCTATGGTTAATAATACCGTAAAAGAGCTTAGCTATCAGATATACAAACCCAAAAAAATCCGTTTTATTGACATCACACATGATGATGGAATGCGAATGATAGTGCGTTCCCTGGTGTTTGTTCTATACAAGGCCACTTGTGAATTATTTCCGAAAAGCGAGTTTATAGTACGGCATCCTATCTCAAACGGATACTATTGTACGCTGCAAAACGGCAATAACCTGCACAATGCTGATGATATAGAAAAAGTAAAAGAAAAAATGCAGGAAATTATCGAAGCAGACCTGCCTTTTGAACACAAAGAAATCCCCACCGAAGAAGCCATTGAAACATTTGAAGCACATAACCTGGAAGCCAAAACATCGCTTTTAAAAACACGCGGAAATGTATTTACATCGGTTTATCAGCTTGAAGATCATGTAGACTATTTTTACGGACAGCTCGTGCCTTCTACCGGATATCTGAAAATATTTGATTTGGTCCCCTTTTATAATGGGATGCTGCTTAGATTCCCCGACCCGGAAAATCCGATACAGGTACAACCCTTCGTAAAGCAAACCAAGCTGTTAAAAATCTTTTCCGAATTTAAAAGGTGGGGCAAAATCCTTAACATCAACAATATCGGTGATCTGAACCGAACTGTGGAAACGGGAGAAATCCAGGAAATAATCAAAATATCAGAAGCGCTGCAGGAAAAAAAAGTAGCCCAGATTGCTGACAAAATCAGGAAAAAATCCAAAAAACTTAAGTTAATTCTCATCTCAGGTCCTTCATCATCAGGAAAAACCACTTTCTCAAAACGATTAGCCATTCAGCTTAAAGTCAATGGCCTGAATCCGATTAAAATATCACTGGATAATTATTTTGTAAATCGTGAGGATAATCCGGTAGACGAAAATGGCGAATATGATTTTGAATCCATTAAAGCCATCGATATTGAGCTTTTCAATCAGAATATGTTAGACTTGATGGAAGGAAAAACAATAGAACTTCCCAAGTTTTCATTCGGGACCGGAAAAAGATATTACAACGGCGAAATGCTTACTGTAAAGAAAAAAGACCTGATCATCATAGAAGGCATTCACGGCCTTACTCCCGAATTAACCAACCATATTGACGAGGAGTTTAAATATAAAATTTACGTTTCAGCCCTGACATCCATCTCGATTGACGGGCATAACCTGATCAAAACATCTGACAACCGCCTCATCAGGAGAATGATACGCGACGCCAAATACCGTGGCTACACGGCACAGGAAACCATATCACGCTGGAATAGTGTAAGAAAGGGCGAAGACAAAAACATATTTCCATACCAGGAACAGGCAAATATCATGTATAATTCAGCCTTGTTATATGAACTTTCTATTTTGAAACTTCATGCTGAACATTTATTACGCAAAGTAAAACCGAACCAGCCGGAATACAATACAGCACAGCGCCTGCTAAAATTTTTCAGCTACTTTATTCCGGTTGATGATCATGAAATTCCGCCAACGTCTATTATCCGTGAGTTTTTGGGTGGCAGCAGCTTTGACTACTCTTAACACAGTTGTTCCGGCTTTACGCAGTACTTGTTTAGAACGTGCTTTTTAGCCATATATCAGCAATTGCAATCATCCCTTTGTCAAAACTTTAAAATGGATTCATTGGTAAATTATAATTGATGTAG
>CAYXJS010000288.1:0-3371 GCA_964465045.1 uncultured Bacteroidales bacterium
GGCGAGAACTTGTAGCTTTCCGGCTTAGGGTCTTGCCAGTAAGGCCCTTCAATATCCCGGTTCGGAAACCAGTATTCTTCCGTAGAGCCATACCAGCTTTCAAAATTAAACATCCCACAATGCGAAATGAATGCACTGAAACGGTCGTCGTGATTTCCGGCCATCCAGAATACGGAAAAACCTCCATAGCTGGCTCCAACAGCTCCCAACCGGTCTTCATCAACATAATCTTCCTCAGCTACAGCATCTATGGCAGAAAAATAATCCTTCATGTTTTGGCCACCGTAATCGCCGCTAATCTGGTCGTTCCAGTCTTGGCCAAAAGTGGGCAATCCACGGCGGTTAGGCGCTACCACGATATAATCATTGGCCGCCATAATCTGGAAATTCCAACGATAAGAGAAAAACTGGCTTACTGCACTTTGCGGGCCACCCTGCGCATACAGCAATGCCGGATATTCCTTATCGGGATCAAAATTCGGCGGATATATCACCCATGTCAGCATTTGTTTGCCGTCTGTAGTTTCTATCCAGCGCTCTTCTACTTCACCTAAAGTAATGTTGTTCAGCAATCTTCTGTTGGTAAAAGTCATCTGTGTTTCATTGCCTTTTAAGTCCACTTTAAAAATCTCTGTGGGCATCGACATCGACATCTTCGTACCTATAAGCTCATCACCGGCAAGGGCAATGGACTGGTAATTATGCGCTCCTTCTGTAATCTGCCGGATTTTGTCTTTACGGAAATCATATTCATAAATCTGGTAGGTAGCATGAATACCGCTGATAAAATAAAGATGCTTACCATTTTTACTCCAAACAAATCCGGAACTGCTTTGATCAAAACCTTCGCTTAAGTCTGTAAACGATTCCTTATCAAAATCGTAAAGCATAATACGTTGTTTATCAGACTCAAAACCAGGTGTTTCCATACTGTGGAATACGAGTTTGGAACCATCAGGAGAAAAAACAGGAGCTTTGTCATAACCTTTAAATCCATCTGCGGTAAGGTTTTTTGTTTTTTCTGAAGTCAAATCATAAAGGTAAATTTCAGAGTTGGTGCTTTTGCTGTAATCTTTGCCGGTAAGTTTCTTAGCGGTGTAGGCCATTTTTTGGCCGTCAGGACTCCATGCTATCTCTTCCATGCCTCCCCAGGGTTGTGTTGGCGCATCATAGCGCTCTCCTTTCATGATGTCTTTTCCTTCTCCGATTTTTCCATCCCGGTAAGGCGCTACAAAAATATGGCTGTATTTGTAGTCGTGCCATTCATCCCAGTGCCGGTACATCAGATCATCAATGATGCGGGCGTTGGCTTCAGGCAAATCAGAATGCACCTCGTTAGCGGTTTTATCCAGCTTCACATCCTTAACATAAAGGATGTTTTTTTTATCAGGAGAATAAGCAAACCCTGAAATTCCTCCATTGATATCAGAAACCTGCTTTTTATCCGTACCATCAGGATTCATCTCCCACATTTGCGCCTGGCCACTCTGCGTTGCAATAAAGCCGATTTTTTTGCCGTCGGGACGCCAAACAGCATTAAACTCAGAGCCTTTGTAAGAAGTAATACGTCTGGGTGATTCAGCATTTTCATCAAGCAAATACAAGTCTGTATTGCCCGAATTCTTTTCCAGCTCATAAGCCGTAACGCTATATACAATTTTGCTGCCGTCAGGCGATACGCTCACGCCACCAATGCGTTCAAGCTGCCATAGTTTTTCGGGTGTCAATACCCCGTTCTGTGCCGAAACGGAAATGGATATCATCCCGATAAGGAATAAAAAAATACATTGTTTAAGTTTCATAACCTGTTGATATTTATTTATTTAATTATTTGTTGAAAGAAATATATCAAATAATGCCGGTAGTTTTGTATGATTTTTCTATTTTTAAGCCGGCATTCAAAAGCCAAGTATCAAAAATACACGAAAATTGGAGCCATTCAAAAATTTGCAGGAAAAACTACGGCAAAACCGTCAGCGGTATTTGGGAAGATACTTTACCGGTGTATCCCAAAAATTGCAGGGTAGGATTTTGATAGTGGATGATGAGAAAATCCACCAGTTAATGCTGGCCAAAAAATTGAAGGATTTTGGCTTTCAAACCGATATTGCCAATAATGGTCATGAAGCGCTGGCAATGTGCTCAGAATTGCAGTATGATCTGATTTTTATGGATGTTGAAATGCCCGGAATGGATGGCATAGAAGCCACCCGGCTGCTCAATTCCACCAACAACAATCATCCGCCTGTGATTGGATATACCTCACTGGATACCCTTGAAATTAAAATGAGTTGCCGGCAAGCCGGAATGAACGTTGTCATTAAAAAACCTGCTGATATGAATACTCTATCGGAAACGATTGCTATGGTCTTACAAGCGCAATAACGTGATAATTACCACATAATTTTTCTATCTTCGCGCATTGTTTTACTCAATAATGTTTTACAATGGAAAATCCTGAAAAATACTTAGATTTGATTTATGAATGGCTAGTGAGCAACGGAATCAATCTGCTTACCGGTATTCTGGTTCTTATTCTCGGATTGTGGGTTATTGGCATCCTCACACGCTCGTCTTCCAAAATCATGGAAAAACGCAATCTGAACCCATCATTGCGACCTTTCCTGAAAAGCTTACTTAATGTTACGCTGAAAATTTTGCTCATCATTTCCGTAATGTCGATGGTGGGCATCCAGATGACATCCTTTATCGCCATTTTAGGTGCGGCAGGTTTGGCTGTGGGTATGGCGCTATCCGGAACCCTTCAGAATTTTGCAGGTGGCGTTATTTTATTGATTCTTAAGCCTTTCAAAGTTGGTGATTACATTACCGCAGGCGGACACAGCGGCACGGTAAATGAAATCCAGGTGTTTCATACAATCTTAAAAACCCCCGATAATAAAACTATTATTTTACCGAATGGCTCTATTTCAAATAGCTCTATGGTAAATTTCAGTGCAGAACCCACACGCCGTGTGGATCTGGAATTTGGTATTGGCTATAATGATGACATCGATAAAGCCAAAGCTGTTTTATGGGAAATTATCAAAAACGATGACCGCATTTTATCAGAGCCTGAAGCAATGATCGCTGTTAAAGAATTAGCCAACAGTTCTGTAAATTTTGCGGTGAGAGTGTGGGTGAATGCAGAAAATTACTGGCCCTATTTCTGGGATATTCATGAAAAAGTGAAAAAAGAATTCGATAAAAACGGGATTTCTATTCCGTTTCCGCAAACCGATGTACACCTATACAATGAAGAAAATTCCAAATAACAGATAAAAAATTCCAAATAACAAATTCCAATAGCGGAGGTATGGCATTGGAATTTGGTTTTTTAAGACTTTTAAAATGAAACAGATCATAGCAAT
>CAYXJS010000289.1:0-3367 GCA_964465045.1 uncultured Bacteroidales bacterium
TTACAATAACAGGACGTTTCAGGAACGTATAATGTTCCAGAAGCAATTCGCGGTAATCTTTTTCATTCAGATACTCATTTTTCAGTTTCCGTTCGCGATATAGCTTGGCGTTACGGCTGAAAAGTGCTTTATAGCTGCCTGCAAGAACGGCCAGTGCGTCGATTTCTTCTTCGTTTAGCGGTTCTTTTTTTAAATCGCGAAACGTAAAATCTTTCCCAATACCGGCTTCTTTAATTACACGCTGGCTGGTATCACAGTTGGGTAAATAGAATACGGTTTTTGAGTCTATCATAGGATTTTATTATATTTTTTCTGATTGCATTTGTTGCATGTGCCGCGAAGTAATATGTGAGGTTCAGTGGTTTCATAATTCTTCAGAATACCAAGTTCTTCAGGTGAAAAATCCCGAAGAAGTGAAATCCCACTGCACGAAGTACAATAGAAAATGGTTTGATAATTTGGGTTGTCTTGTTTTTCCGCTGCAGCGGAGTTAAAAAAGAATTTATCCGCTTCTCCGAAAGGAATCTTTATGATAAGCTTTTCTTGCTCAAACGTGTGTAGAATCCTGTAGATTGTGCTGCGGTTACACAAGGGTCGAAGCATGTTATCCAACTCCTTATGCGAGAAGGCTTTCCGGAATTGCATAAGCTGCTCAAGAACCAAAACACGACAATGTGTTTTATTTAGATGATGTATTTTGAGTATTTCCGCGGCTGTCATTATATTCACGAAAGTATAACAAAACAAACAGATATGCAAATATTTTATGTTGTATTGGCTTTTAACTACCTGTTTTTCAGGAATTCGGCTGTATAGGCAAAGTATCCGCGCACAAACTCCCGCGCTTCATCATCCATCGGATTTTTATCCAGGGCATTATTCATGTGGCTCATCCAATGCTGCCGGGCTTCTTCAGTAACCGGAAAACGGGCATGACGCATGCGCAACCTCGGATGACCGCGCTTTTGAGCGTAATCCTGAGGCCCCCCGAAATATTGCACTACGAACAGGTATAATCGCTCTTTGGCGGGTTCCAGGTTCTTCGGATACATATCCCGCAGCAGCGGATCCTCACTCAGGTTGCTGTAAAAGTCATCAACAAGCTTGCGGAAATTTGCTTCGCCAACTTTTTCATAATAGGTTTGAGCCTTTGCCAGGTATGCATGTGCGTCCATAAAAATACTTTTTTACAGCAACAGGCAAACTGTAAATATGTTCTGAAAAAATAATCCCTGCATCTTAATTTAGAATATCAATTTGCTGAAAAAATGGGAAATAAACCATAAAAGCGAATGACGGTTTAAATTATTTTCCTGAAAACAAAAGGCCTCGCTGCCAGGATGCTTTTTCAGAAAGGTTTGCTAAAAGATTAAAGAAATGGAAACTCAATAGCAATCCCTTGCTGATTTACAGATTGATAGACAACCCAATTAATGCTCAGGCATTGCACTAATTCACTTATTTTCTGGAATAATCCTGCCGGGTTTTTTGTTTCGCTTTCGCGATGATCTTTTCGGACGTTTGCTGATGCCTTCTGATAAGCTCCGGTTCGTGAATAGATTGCACTTTACCTTCATGCACGGTAAGTCGCCCGTTGGTAATCACGCAATCAAAAGGATGCATGCTCACAGAAAAAATCAGGGCTGCCAGCGGATCGTGCAGCGCTCCGGAATATTCGGCTTTATCCATGTTCATCAAAGCCAGGTCAGCTTGCATACCTTTACGGATTTGTCCGAGCTCCGGACGATTCATTACTTCTGCTCCGCCGCGGGTTCCCATGTATAACACTTCTTCGGCGGTCAGCCACTTATCCTGCTCCCTCAGTCGTGATAGCATCATCGCCATGCGAAGTTCCATAAGCATATTGGAAGAGTCGTTGGAAGCCGAGCCATCAACACCAAGGCTAACCTTCACACCAGCCTGCAGCATTTCTTTGATACGCGCTATTCCGGAACCTAATCGCATATTGGATGAGGGGCAATGCGTGATGCCAATTCCTGCTGCTCCCGCTTCTGCAATTTCCTCGTCATTCAAGTGGATAGAATGCGCAAACCAGGCATTTTTACGAATCCAGTTGAGCGACTTCAGGTAGGCGAAAGGCCTTTGTCCAAAGTTTTTAAGGCAAAATGTCTCTTCATCCAATGTTTCAGCCAGGTGGGTATGAATCTGTAAGTTATATTCCTCTCCCATCTCCACCGTTTGTTTCATCAGCTCAGGCGTCACCGAAAAAGGAGAGCATGGACCTAATGCTATGCGGGTCATAGCGCCGGGTTTGTCATCATGATAGTCCCTGATCAGCCGCAAGGTGTCGGCTTTGATGCTTTCTTCCGTTTGCACCACATCATCAGGAGGCAATCCACCTTCTGACTTTCCGAGCGACATAGAGCCGCGAGTAGGCTGAAAACGCATCCCTAAATCCTGCGCCGCTCTTATCTCAGCATCAATAAGCTTATTTGACGCCGCCAATGGAAACAGGTAGTGATGATCAGAAGTAGTAGTGCAGCCGCTTTTCATCAGCTCTGTCATGGCAAGTTGAGCAGCGGTATACACAGACTCTTCCGAAATCTCACGCCATATTTCGTAATGTGTGATGAGCCACTGAAAAAGGCCTTCGTTTTGCACATTAAAAATATTCCGCGTAAGCGTCTGAAAGAAATGGTGATGCGTATTTATGAGTCCGGGAATAACAACCATCCGGCTGGCATCAATTTCTAACTCTGCATCCCCGATGTAAGGCTTCGGTCCTGCTGACTGTATTACACCGTTTTCAATATAAATGTGCCCACCTGAGAAGGGATTCGCCAGGTTGCCGCTTTCCGGCGCACCATCCATTCTGGCACACAGCATTGGGTTTTTTATAAGTATGGATTGATTCATGAGTTAAAAATACAAATTTTTTTTGATAAAGTATATGAGTATGCTCTTGATTTGAGTGTAATTTGGCCAAGCAATTTAGTTAAAGACTAAAATTGAATATTTGAATAAATAGATTCCTCCCTTCAATGCCTCGCTATCGCTCGGTATTTCCGGTACCAATGACAACTTTTCTAAATCCACATCCCAAAGAACAAAGATAAGCTAAGCTTAGCTCTATGCCAGATGGCACAAAGTTAGGGGTCGTAATGTTATCATGGGGTTTTCGAAATTCTATACACATGCGATGCCTCTGGCGTCAGCAGATTCCTAACCGTTATAACCCAACCATTCCACAAAATTATTAATGACAACAAGAATTCACTATCCTTTGTCGTCAGTTATAACTGACGGAATGCAAATTAGAAGATAATAACATTGGGCTTTAGCCCTTATATCTTTGCAGCAATTCCGCATCTTGAAATATAATTATTCTGGTTAAAGCCCTGTAGAA
>CAYXJS010000290.1:0-3362 GCA_964465045.1 uncultured Bacteroidales bacterium
AAATTCAACTCACCACTCCCAACCCCACCCCATAATTTAGAAACAACCTAAACTATAAACTCTAATCCCTGATTATTAATTATCTACATTTTATTGCCTTATTGTGGTATTGCTTTACCTATTTTCTGTATTATATTTGCAACTGAAATTAAAAAACAGACGTGAGTAGAATTATCAACATATCAGAAGCCGCTTCTATCGCCATTCACAGTATGGCGCTAATTGCCGGTACGCAGCATCAGCTGAATGCCGGACAGATTGCCAGGCAGTTTTCTTTTTCCAAAAACCACCTGGCCAAAGTACTTCAGATGTTGGTTAAAACAGGCTACCTCGTCAGCACACGAGGTCCTTCAGGGGGCTTCAGGCTGAATGCAGACCCGGCAAAAACCACGCTGCTCGAAATCTACCAAATCATCGAAGGGCGCGTAAGCAGTAAGATGTGTAACATTTGCACCGACGACTGCATATTTGAGCCCTGCATCTACGGTGACTTGGGTGAACGCGTAAAAAATGATGTTCAGGATTATCTTGAATCAACTACAATACAGGAATTAAAAATGAAATTAACACTTAAAAAACAAGAATTATGAGTATGTTTTGTTATCAATGTCAGGAAGCCGCCAAAAACGTTGGCTGCACAGTTAAAGGAGTATGCGGAAAACCAGATGATACGGCAAATATGATGGACCTGTTGATGCATGTCATCAAAGGAACCTCTTTCTTTGCCACGGAAATGCGCAAAAACAATATTCCCGTAGACGATAAAACCAACAAGTTTGTTTTCGACGGGCTTTTCTCAACCATCACCAACGCCAACTTCGATAAGGAAGCCATCAAGCGCTATGTGCGTCAAGGTTTTGAAGTTAGAGATGCTTTACGCGAAAAACTTGCTGAAAACGGCATCTCCTTTAAAGATGAAGAACTCAAAGATGCCTGCACCTGGAAATCGGATTCAGACGGAGCGCTGGAGCTCAAAGCTGAGAACGTGGGCGTGCTTGAAACCGAAAATGAAGATGTGAGGTCATTGCGCGAACTCATCACATACGGCGTAAAAGGAATAGCGGCCTATGCAGAACACGCCTATAACCTTGATGAACAGGATGAAAATATATTTGCCTTCATGCAACGTGCTTTAGCGGCTACACTGGATGACAGCCTTACGGCAGATGACTTGGTAGCGCTTACACTGGAAACCGGAAAGCACGGCGTGGATGTCATGGCCTTGCTTGACAAAGCCAACACCGGCCGCTACGGCAATCCGGAAATCACGAAAGTAAACCTCGGTGTTCGCAACAACCCGGCTATCCTTATCAGCGGTCACGACCTGCGCGATATGGAAGACCTGCTCAAACAAACCGAAGGAACGGGCGTAGACGTTTATACCCACAGCGAAATGCTGCCGGCTAATTATTACCCGGCTTTCAAGAAGTATGATCACTTTGTAGGCAACTACGGCAACTCCTGGTGGAAGCAAAAGGAAGAATTCGAGACCTTTAACGGACCTATCCTGTTTACAACCAACTGTATCGTTCCGCCATCCAAAAAGGCAACATATACAGACCGTATTTACACAACCGGCGCATCCGGACTGGAAGGCGCTACGCATATCCCCGACAGGGAAAACGGACAAATGAAAGATTTCTCACAAATTATTGAGCATGCCAAAAAATGTGATGCGCCTAAGGAAATCGAAACCGGGGAAATCGTTGGTGGTTTTGCACACAACCAGGTAATCCAACTGGCTGATAAGGTAGTAGATGCCGTCAAAAACGGCGCTATCAAAAAGTTCTTTGTCATGGCAGGTTGCGACGGCCGCATGAAAGACAGAAACTACTATACGGATTTTGCGCAGGAGCTCCCGGACGACACGGTAATCCTTACCGCAGGATGTGCAAAATATCGCTACAACAAACTTAATCTTGGCGATATTGGTGGAATTCCACGGGTCTTGGATGCAGGTCAGTGTAACGACTCTTACTCTTTAGCCGTCATCGCACTGAAGCTAAAGGAAGTGTTTGAGCTTAACGATATCAACGACCTGCCCATCGAATACAACATTGCATGGTATGAGCAAAAAGCCGTCATCGTGCTGCTGGCATTGCTTTACCTGGGCGTGAAAGACATCCACCTCGGCCCCACTCTTCCGGCATTCCTCTCACCAAACGTAGCAAATGTACTGGTAGAGAAATTCGGAATATCCGGAATTGGCGAGCCCAAGGAAGACGTGGAAATGTTTATGACCAAATAAAAATAAACTGATGAAAAGAGCAAGGCACCCTGATGTCTTGCTCTTTTTAAAATCAATAAAGAGGATTGAATGAATGCAGTGTTTTGAAAGAAAAATCACAAAATGGTCTTATAATGCTGGAATGTTCAATTAATTTAGCTTAACTTTTTTCTCAACCACAATGATCACAAGGAAATTCACAAAGCACACAAGGAATAAGGAACAAGAAACCCGAAACCTTTACCTCATCTGCCGCATGGTTTTATTCCAAACCGCTGGAATGAAATGCAATTCCGATAATTATCAGAATATTCAATTGAGGTGAAATTTTTTAATTGCAACTGCATTTTGCCTTTTGCCAACTGTTACCTAAACACGCAAACACTTAAACACTTAAACACCTAAACACATATAAACCACATTCCCAACCTATTAAACATAGAAACTTAGAAACGTAATAACTTAGAAACTTAAAAACACAAAATCACATGATCAAAACAACAAAATACACCGAAGCTGAACCACGCAAGAATCCACATAACGTAGATGCCAGAGCGCTTTATGATAAAAAAGACGCTATGGCAAGTCACATCACCTTAAAGCCCGGAGAGCAACTAAAAAAACATATCACACCGGTAGATGTGTTCTTCTATGTTCTGGAAGGCAAAGGTATTGTGGAAGTGGGAGATGAAAAAAAGGAAGTTGACCGCGACACCCTCATCGAAAGCCCGAGAGATATCCCTCATTGCTGGTACAACGAAAGCGACGAAATTGTAAGGATTTTGGTTGTGAAGACACCCAAGCCGGAAAAAAGCACCAAAGTTCTATAAGCGAGACTTAATTTCTTAGTCTCTCTTCAATTATGTCCATTTTTTTTAGGATAATTAATCACAGTTGAGATTTTATTCTATGTGGCAGCGCTTTGCGTGTAATTCAAAATACTGCTGCCATAATGTTGCCTTGCCTGCGTCAGCAAACTGTTTAGCGTCTTTTTTTAAGCAGCCGGTTTCATTAAGACCATCGCTTGCATTAACGTTTTTTGGCATCTTTGCAACAATATATCGGAAGTTTTTACGCTACTTTTGTACTTCTTTCATACTAAAGTTAGTAGGAAGTGGATAATTGGTTAGGTTTG
>CAYXJS010000291.1:0-3321 GCA_964465045.1 uncultured Bacteroidales bacterium
AAGGAAACAGCGCCAACCCCAAAGCGACCTGACAGCGTGGCCGCAGGCCTCCTGTTAGCGTCTGAGAGAAGCGGCGATACTGCGAGTTGGCGATAGGCCGACATCAAAACCCTCAAAACGACCCAACTAATTTAACTTAACCCAACAATTGTATATCTAAGCATTTCCAATTACTTTTGATAAAAAATTAATCGCGCATGTCTACACAAGAGGAAATCAGTCAGAAAAACACTAAGAAAGAAATCCTGGAAGCTTATGAAAAGCTTAAAGAACAGTTGAAAACTGAAAAACAGGAAGGCCCTAAGGAAGTTCAGCAGCAAAAACACACAAGGAAAGTAGTAGCGGACGCTGAGCAAATGATTCCCGATAAGGTAATGAAAGATATTTCGAACCTGAAGATAGAGCTTAGCCAGTCTTTAGAAAAGGTAGCTGAGCAGATTACTGCCGAGTATCAGAAGCTGAATAAAATACAGGAAGCCATCACTTTGCAGGAACAAAACCTGGAAGATGCCTATGGTGTCAACCGCGAGGCTGAGTCGCTTGCAGCTCTGATAGAGGCTCAGAAAGAGAAGAAGGCAGCCTTTGAGAAGGAGATGGCAGAGAAACGGGAAGAGTGGGAAACCGAAAAAAAACGTCTGGACCAGCAATTGAAAGAGCATAAAGAGCAGACTGAGAAAGAACGAAAGCGTGATGAAGAAGATTATCAGTATCAGTTGAAACAAAAGCGCCAGAAAGAAGAGGATGCTTATCAGCAAAAGAAAGAAAAACAGGAACGTGAGTTAAAAGAGAAGCGGGAAGCTTTTGAAAAAGAAATTCGCGAGCGGGAGCAGGCTGTGAAATTTGCCGAAGAAGAATTGCAATCACTTCGTCAGCAGGTAGAGAAGCATCCTCAGGAAATGGAAGAAGCGCTTAAGAGCAAAGAGAAAGAGATTACCCAGAAGCTCGAAGAGAAATACAAGTTCGATAAAGAGCTCCAAAAACGCGAGTATGAAGGCGAACTGAAACTCAGAGACCAAACCATCAAAACGCTCGAATCGAAAGTAAAAGACCAGGACAACCTTATCAACCAGCTATACCGGAAAGTAGAAAATGCGGATAAGAATGTAAAAGACATCGTGCTGAAAGCCATAGAAAGCTCAGGAAGGTATCCTTTTCAAAACAAATCTGAATCGCAAAGCAGTCAGAAAAACGAGGATAGTTGATTTGTGAATTAGTTGATTTGTGATTTGTCAATTGGTAAAGAAAATTAACAACCAATTACAATAAATTACTATTAATTACAACTATTGACCCAAAATGACAACTAATTCCGATAGCTATCGGGACTGAATGACTGTATGGATGTATGAATGAATGACTGAAAAAAACCAATCATCCAACCAATTACTACTAATTACAAAAAATTACGCTCCTATGAAAAGCGCAGCAAATTACTATCAATGACTACTTAATGACCACCGAATGACCATTGAATGACGCGCAGCAAATGCCCATTCTTCAGTTGGCAATAGGCAGTCGGCAAATAACAATAAATGACAACCAATGACAATCAAATGACCACCAGTGACCCCAGTGAAATTTTGCTCCGCAATTTCACGGGGCAGGCAATGAATTACAACGAATTACCATTCGTGTTTCACAAATCAACGTAATTAACGCATAATTCGTCCGCCATTAATGCAGCGGAAAAATACCCTGCTGGTTGAGGTATTCGATGATTTTTTCCGGATTCTTGCCGTTTTCCTCTGGAGACATGGTGATATCCGGATTTTTTGGTTTTTGGTATTCGCTGTCAACACCGGGCATGTTTTCGATAATGCCTTCATCGGCTTTTTGAAACAGTGCCGGTTTGTTTTTGCGGCAGAAATCCATGTCGGCATCCATAAAGATCGTGTGGAAGCGGTCTTCGCCAATCAACTCTTTCACCTGGTCACGAATGGATTCATCCGGTGAGATAAAGCTACAGATGGTAATGATGCCCTGATCATTAAGGATACGCGCAACGTGGGCCACGCGACGAAGATGCTCTGCGCGGTCGGCTGCGCTGTATTCCAGCTCGCGGCTCAGTCCGGAGCGTACCGTGCTGCCGTCCATTAGCACTACCGTAGCGCCCATATCAAACAGGTATTTCTCCAGCGAATAAGCCAGTTCGTTCTTACCTGAGCCATGCAGGCCGGTAATCCAAAGCGTGTGCCCTTTTTGATTGTAGCGCTGCTCACGGGCTTTGTCGGAAATAAGCGCCAGTCCTTTGTTGATTTTTTCACGGTCCATATCCGTAATGCGGGAGGGTAAATCCTTTTCCGATACCTTGTCGATAATCATACCTACAGCGCTGGTATTGTGTGTTACCGGATCGATAAGCACAAAAGAGCCTGTTGTGGCGTTTTTCTTATACGGATCAAAAAACAACGGCTTCATGGTTGTCAGCACGGCCCTGCCGATTTCATTCAGCTCAAAGTTATCTTCCACTTTCCTTTCCAGCGTATTGACGTCGATTTTGTATCGGATATCGTCAATGCGCACCTTGGTGGTGTTGGTGGTGTGCTTGATGTAAAAATGTGTTTCCGGATTCATTGGCTTTTCATCCATCCAAACCAAAGTGGCTTCAAAGTGCCGTTCTTTGCGTGGTTGGTTGTCGGGATGCACCAGCATATCGCCTCTGGAGACGTCGATCTCATCTTCCAGCGTCACTGTTACAGCCTGTGGTGGAAAAGCATATTCCTGGTCGCCCGCAGCGCCTATCAGCCGGGATACTTTGGATTTTTTTTCTGATGGCAGCACCATCACCTCATCGCCCTGACGAATCACACCAGAGGCGAGCGTTGTGGTAAAGCCCCTGAAATCAAGCGAAGGCCGGTTTACGAACTGCACAGGATAACGCATGTCTGAGAAATTGCGATCGCTGCCTACGTGGACGTTCTCCAAAAACTCCAGCATGCACTCGCCATGATACCAGGGCATATTATCGGATTTATCCACAACATTATCCCCATTAAGGGCAGACATGGGAATGAAGTTTACATCCGGGATATTCAGTCCGGTGATAAATGCTTTGTAATCGCTTACGATTTTATCAAATACTTCTTCCTTGTAATCTACCAGGTCCATCTTGTTGATGGCTACCACTACGTGCTGGATGCCCAGCAGGTTTACAAGAAACGTATGCCGCTTGGTTTGAGTGATAACACCGTACCGGGCATCCACCAGCAGTATAGCCAGGTTGGCCGTAGAGCCGCCCGTAATCATATTACGCGTGTATTGCTCATGACCCGGCGTATCGGCGATAATGAATTTTCTTTTGTTGGTAGAAAAATAGCGGTA
>CAYXJS010000292.1:0-3303 GCA_964465045.1 uncultured Bacteroidales bacterium
TTTAACATTTTACCTCAGTGATAGTTTACTGTTTTTGCTTTTTTGATGGCAGCATCAGTATAAATGGCAGTGAGATGACTGCCACGCTTCCGGTAATCATGTAGGTGGTTTGCAGTGACAGCATATCGCCCAGCCACCCGGCCAGGACTATAGCCAGTGAGCTGCTCACAAAATTCAATGTCATATAAATTCCGTTAAAGAATGCGGGACGTTGCGTCTTCATATCCTGCACCAGCGCCAGGATTACCGGGCCTGGAGCAAAAACGAAGAAACCCAGTAACACCAAAAATGGCAATGTGTAAAACCCTTCAGACCATATAAACAGCCACATGCTAAGCGGAATGGCCAGCGTGGCAATTGTAAGCGTGGTTTTTCGTCCGATTTTATCGGAGATAGTTCCTGAAAGCAACGTGCCTCCGGCGCCCGCAATTTGAAGTACGGCTAAGGAGGTGTTTGAAAACCATAATGTTTGTGCTTTTTCGGCAAAAAAGTAAGTAGGTAAAAATCCCGTTAAGGAAGATTTAACGATGGATCTGAATAATATGATGCCTAGCAATATCCATAAAAAGGACTGATTTTCCTTTAAGGCTTTCTTCACTCCGCCATCAGTTTGTTTTTTAGTAAATTTCTGTGATATTTTGATTTTGCGGATACGAAAATACAATATTAGCGAAGCTACCAATCCAAAAGGAATCAACCTCCAGGTGCCTTCCAGGCCCCATAAGCTTACAGCTCCTGTTACAACCAAAGGGCCTGTTGTCCGGGCCAGCTCACCGCCCAGCATGTAAAAGCTCATTCCTTTGCCGGTGCGGTTTCCGGAAGTTTTTTTTATCATAACCGGCGATGGAACATGAAACAGCGCACCAGAGACGCCCATGACCAGAAGCAAAATCGCAAGCATGGCATAGCTCGAGGCTACACCCAGCAGACTCATTGTAATGGCTGTGATTGCAGGTGTTACAATTATGAAATAGCGGGCCGGACCGCGGTCGGCGATCAAACCTATGAACGGGTTTAGAAGGTTTGGCGCCCGCTGAAAAACATCCAGCAGCGATGATAATAGCAGCGACATCTGGAATTTTTCTATCAAAAGCGGTCGCAAGGGGGCCAGAAATGAAGAGTATACGTCATGCAGCCAGTGTGCAGCAGACACTGAAACAACATTGCCGGTCTGAAATCTCTTTTTCTGCGGATTCATGACATTTCTTTGCGCGAAAGTAGGTGTTTTTGCAGTCTATTCAAACCTTTGCGTAAACACATTGTATGTGGCTTTGTTACACGTGTAAAGATAAAATTATGAAATACGCTGATGTTAATGCACTGATAGGAAGAACGCCTTTAGTTAAATTAAATAAACTACCTGGAAGTCAGCAGGCAAACATTTATGCCAAGCTGGAGTCGATGAATCCGGGCGGGTCTGTTAAAGACCGTCTGGCGCTGGCGATGATAACCGGCGCCGAATCGCGTGGGTTAATCGACAATGAAACGCAAATCATAGAGCCCACAAGCGGCAATACAGGTATCGGTTTGGCAATGGTGGCTGCTTCACGAGGATATCGCCTTACGGTTACGATGCCAGAAGGAGCCAGTGTAGAACGCAGAAATCTGATCAGGGCTTATGGCGCTGAAGTGGTGCTTACCCCGTCAGATGAAGGCATGAAAGGTTCGATAGCCAAAGCAAAAGAGCTTAGGGAGAAGAATCCCAAGAGTTTTATTCCCATGCAATTTACAAACCCGGATAATGCAAAAATGCACTATCAAACCACGGGGCCGGAGATTTGGGAAGATTTGGAAGAAAAAGTGGATGTATTTATTGCCGGTGTGGGAACAGGCGGAACGATATCTGGCGTTGGGCAATTTCTGAAAGAGAAAAACCCTGATGCGTATATCGTAGCTGTAGAGCCTGAGGGTTCTGCGGTGCTTTCCGGTGGTGAGCCGGGAAGTCATAAAATACAGGGAATTGGAGCCGGTTTTGTTCCGGAAGTTTATAAGCCTGATGTTGTGGATGAAATCTTTCAGGTTAATGATGAGAAACCTTTTGAATATGCGCGCCTGCTGTCTCAGAAAGAGGGTATCTTTAGCGGGATTTCGTCAGGCGCTATAGCTTATGCTGCATCTGAAATAGCGCAGCGAAGTAAGTTTAAAGGTAAAAACATTGCCTTTATTGTTTGCGATACAGGAGAACGATACTTAAGTACTCCGCTTTACAGTTTTGAATAAATGAGAAAAGAAATGAATAACCAGGTACAAGATATAGAAAGAAAAGATTTTGAAGGTATTATTCGGGCATTATCACGTCCCGACTCCAATAAGATGGTTTACATGCCGGAGCATGAGCATGTGATGCCATCTACGGAGATGCTTGGCCGGATTGTAGATCGGCTTCGAGAGGTACTTTTTCCGGGTTTTTTTGGAAATTCAGCCCTCCGCTCTGGTACGATAGGATATTATATCGGTGCTAATCTGGATATAATCAACCGGCTGTTAAGTGTGCAGATACAGCGGGGAATATGCTATGAGTGCCGGACGGTAAACAAGCAGGATTGTGATAAATGCTCCCGTGAGGCTCCGAAGATTACCTCAGCGTTTTTAAACCAATTACCTGAAATAAGGAGGAAGCTTTCTACGGATGTAAAAGCCACCTTTGATGGTGATCCTGCAGCCAAAAGTTACGGTGAGGTGATTTTCAGCTATCCGACAATCAGGGCGGTAACCAATTACCGTGTTGCCCATGCGCTTTATAATCTGGATGTGCCTCTGATACCTCGTATCATCACTGAAATGGCGCACTCAGAAACCGGGATTGACATTCATCCGGCAGCCAAAATCGGAAACTCGTTTACTATCGATCATGGAACCGGAGTGGTGATAGGAGAGACCTGTACGATTGGCAGTCATGTAAAAATCTATCAGGGTGTGACTTTGGGTGCGCGCAGCTTTCCCTCCGATGAAAAGGGTAATCCCATTAAAGGAATAAAACGTCATCCTGATGTAGAGGATAATGTGATTATCTACTCCAATGCTACTGTACTTGGTCCGATTCGGATTGGGAAAGGTTCTGTAATCGGAGGTAACATCTGGGTTACCCACAATTTGCCTCCGGGTTCCAAAGTCTCACAGCAACGCCCGCGACCCGGAAAATTTTCAAATGGAGCTGGAATTTAGTATCCGATCTTAATTATTTTTCAGATAATATGTGAGCTGGTTGACTACTTTTTCATTGCCTCCGATAAAAATCTGGTCATCAATTACAATAACAGGACGTTTCAGGAACGTATAATGTTCCAGAAGCAATTCGCGGTA
>CAYXJS010000293.1:0-3301 GCA_964465045.1 uncultured Bacteroidales bacterium
GGAAAACATCACAGGAGACGAGACCCTTTTAATAAAAACCGCTGCTTTATATCATGATTCAGGAATGTTGGTGACTTATGATGGTCATGAAAGCGCTTCAGTAGATATTGCTCAAAGAGTACTTCCCGGATTTGGTTATTCCGCTCAACAAATCGAAGTGATCAAAGGTATGATTATGGCAACAAAGCTTCCGCAAAGCCCTCATAATTTAGCAGAAAAAGTTCTTTGTGATGCTGACCTGGATTACCTTGGGCGGGATGATTTTTTCATGATTTCGCACAGACTAAAGCAAGAATGGCATGTAAGAGGTCATCAGCAATCACTGAAAGAGTGGTATCACGGACAAATAGCCTTTTTGTCTAACCATGTGTACTTTACGGATTCAGCGATACAATTGCGAAGACCAAAAAAATTAGACAACCTTAATCAAATCAAAACATTGTTTACGAAATAAACAACTCCTGAAATGGATAAAAGCAAAGCTAAACAGCGTATACAGTCGTTATCGCGTCAATTGCAGGAACATAACCATAAGTATTACGTACTGCATCAGCCGGAAATATCCGACTATGAATATGATATGATGCTGAAGGAGTTGCAGGAACTGGAGCGGCAGTTTCCTGATTTGGCAGAGCCTGACAGCCCTACGAAACGCGTAGGAAGTGATATCGACCAGCATTTTGAACAGGTAGTACATCCCACGCCCATGCTTTCATTAGATAATACTTATAACGAACAGGAGCTTGCTGACTTTGACCGCCGCGTAAGAAAAGAAACCGGCGACAAGGTTACATACGCGTGTGAGCTGAAATATGACGGCGTGGCAATCGGGTTGCATTATGAAAACGGAAAACTGGTTCGGGCTGTTACGCGTGGCGATGGTATTCAGGGCGATGATGTGACCGGCAACGTAAAAACTATCCGCAGCGTACCGCTGAAACTCAGAGGAACAGATTATCCGCAAGTGTTTGAAGCCCGTGGCGAAATATTTATGCCGCATCAGTCATTTGAAAAACTCAACGAGCAGCGGAAAGCAGAAAACAAACCTGCTTTTGCCAATCCCCGGAACTCGGCTGCCGGAAGCCTTAAGATGCAAAAGTCTGCGGAAGTTGCCCAACGTGCTCTTGATTGCTTTTTATACCAGTTTATCGGAGGTAACCTGCCGGCAGACACGCACATCGAGAACCTGAAGAAAGCCCGTGAATGGGGACTGAAAGTGCCGGAGCATATCCAGAAATGCAATAACCTTCAGGAAGTGTATGATTTCATCAGCCGGTGGGAAACCGGGCGCCACAAATTGCCTTACGATACCGATGGGGTAGTGGTAAAAGTGAATGAGTACGCTTTGCGCGATGAATTAGGCACTACGGCAAAGTCGCCTCGATGGGCTATAGCCTATAAATTTAAAGCCGACAGCGTAAAAACACAGCTTAAAAGTGTTGATTTCCAGGTTGGCCGCACCGGTGCTGTAACGCCGGTAGCAAATCTTGAACCGGTATTGCTGGCCGGAACTACAGTAAAACGTGCATCGCTGCATAATGAAGATATCATCAAAAAGCTTGATTTACGCGAACAGGATTGGGTGTATGTGGAAAAAGGCGGGGAAATCATCCCCAAAATTACGGATGTGAATCGCGATAAGCGCAAACCGGATGCCGCACCGGTCGAGTTTATCTCGCATTGTCCTGAGTGTGGAACCAAACTCAAAAAGCTACCCGCGGAAGCCGCCCATTATTGTCCGAATGAAACAGGCTGTCCGCCGCAGATTAAGGGCCGTTTGCATCATTTTATCAGCCGTAAGGCCATGAATATCGACAGTCTGGGCGAAGGTAAAATTGAAGTGCTTTATGATGCCGGACTAATCCACAATGTGGCAGATCTGTATGACCTGAAAAAGATAGATGTGCTGGGACTTAGCAAAGCTTACAAGCAAGAGGGTAAAACACGTGTTGTGCGTTTCCAGGAAAAGACCACTGAGAATATCCTTAACGGGATAAAGGCCTCGCTCGAAGTGCCTTTTGAGCGCGTACTTTATGCTTTAGGTATACGGTTTGTCGGCGCTACGGTAGCTAAAAAGCTGGCACAGGAATTTGGCTCCATTGAAGCTTTGATGGAAGCCGATCAGGAAACACTGACAGCAATCGATGAAATCGGAAATCGAATCGCGGAAAGCGTTACAGCGTATTTTGCTAAAGAAGAGCATCGCCAAATCATCAAAAGGCTGAGGCAGGCCGGAGTGCAAATGAAGATACAGCATGATTCGGAGCGAAAAGATACCCTTGCCGGGAAAAAGTTTGTGATTACCGGCGTTTTTGAAAATTACAGTCGTGAGCAACTCAAAGAGCTTATTGAGCAACATGGAGGCAAAAATGTCAGCAGCGTTTCTTCTAAAACCGATTACATCCTTGCCGGGAAAAACATGGGCGACAGCAAACGGCAAAAAGCAGATAAATTTAATATTCCATTGATTTCAGTAGATGACTTTCTGAAGATGCTGGAAGACTAGTATACTCGTAAAAAGCGCAGCGAAAGGCTTTTCAGGGGCTGTCCAAAAAGCCACTTTTGATATAAACGCTTTCTTCAGGAGCTGCGTACACTGAATGGTTATCAATCAGGATTTTAATGTGACCTGACAGCGTCGAGAGACCTGTCAGCGTCTGGTTTTTAGACAACTTCAGTATTAAGCTGATAACTTATAAGACTTTATCTAACCTGATAGGGTAAAGCAGAATTTGCAATTCTGCTTTTACTCATAATCGTATTTGTAATTCGTATTGTGAAGTAACTAATTCATTACCTAAATCTATTTATTTCAGATACAATTCTCCGGAGCCATTAATTTGCTGGTTTACCATGTCAGGATTGCCATAGCATACCATGTCTCCGCTTCCGTTTGAATTCACAGAAATATTTTTTTTAGCTGTTACCGTTGCATCTCCGGAACCACTTTTATTCGCTTTCACATTATCGGCTATGCAATCTTTTCCATAAAAGTCTCCTGAGCCGTCCTGCTTCAGTGAGATATTTTTTGCAGAACCAACGCACTGCACATCTCCCGAACCGTAAATATTTACTTTCAGCAAGGCTAAGTTAATGTTGTTGCATTCCACATCGCCACTTCCATTGATAGAAATGTCGAGCGTTTCATTAACACCGCTGAATTCGGCGTCTCCTGAGCCGTTAATACTGACATTCATGTTTCTTACATCTAAGACACTTTCGAAGTCGCCACTGCCATTGATATGCAGCATGAAGCTTTCTGCATTAATTGTGTTTTCTCCCTCAAAGTCTCCTGAGCCGG
>CAYXJS010000294.1:0-3250 GCA_964465045.1 uncultured Bacteroidales bacterium
CTTTTAGTCAGGATATTAAACAGCATAAGGGGCAAACATCAATCAGCGATGATGAGCTAAAGGTATTTTTATCTATTATGAGTGAAATAACGGATCAGGAGAAAGTGAAACAAAATATTGAAGACTATGGAGAGGACATACTTAGAATCATTAAACAAAATCCTTACATTGACCGGCAAAAGTATATGGAAATTAATAAAAGTGGTATTGAAAAATCAGATGATGAAAGTCAGTTAAGTGATAAAGAAAAACAAGCTTTTCAGGAAGTTGAACAACAGATCATTGATTTGGTTTTGGATCGAGCCATCGATAAATATCCTATGACTAAACAACGTTTTGAAGAAATAAAAGTTAATATATTGGAATTAAATGAATTACAAAAGCGCTATAAATCTATGATGGAAAAAACCAGCAAATAGCATTCTTCCGCAAAGCAAATGTAAGTGATAAATATAAAGTTGCATTTGAAAACGATTACACTATGGAAGCTTTTTATGCGATATCTATTATTTGCTTTTTGTCAACTGCCTGCCTTATTTAACCTAAACACAGCATTCACAACTTATTAAACCTGGTAACTTATCAAACTTACAAACCTATTAACCAACAAACCTCCAACCTACTTATACACCCTGAAATTCGCCGTATTGACCAGCGAGGCGCTGTCCCATTCGTTGGGTTGCCAGGCGCGGATGTAGATGGTGGGGTTGGCTTCGTTGAAGTCTATCATCAGGAATAGGTAGCCTTCATCGGCATAAGTTGTTGATGCATAATTTTGCCGCATTTCTACGCCATAGACGTTTTCGGCGTTGCTTTTGGAATTTATTTCAAAGGTGCTGAAATCCAGAGAAATATCTTTTTGGTGTTTAAAAACGTTTTTTTGCCTTGATATATATTGTTTTTTCGTTAATCGGATTTTCTCATAGGTAGGCTGTCCGGGTAGTTGATTGTATTTCACATTGTCTTTCAGCTTTGGTTTACGTTTGACTTCTCGTCCTACAATGATGAGGGCATCATCGGCAAACATTTTATCAATAGTTTCAATATCTCGCGTTAGGTAGGCTGTCCGGTATTTCTCCACAAATTTTACAATTTCCTGGCGCTGCTGCCAGTCATTAGCAAAATCGCCCTGCTTACGAAATTTTTCATACAAACTTTCGGTAATGCTCAGGTTGAAATCAATGAGATTGCCTTGTTTATCAAAATCCAGAATGCAATACTCTGTGGTCTGTTTTGTGTGGTTTTTACTCAGGGTGGGGTAGTGGTGAATGACCGGAATGCTGCGAACTTCATAACCGCCGATAGTTGAGTTGATTTTCAGTTCATAATCCAGACCTGCGGGTTCAGGACGATTATGCTCCAGGTAGTTTGAAAGTTTTGTTTCTAAAAACGGATCTTCCCTGAAAGATTCCGTAGGATTTTTTTGTTTCAGTACATTAAGGAATATCTGTGTGTTTTCAAGAATTTTATCCTCCGGAACATCGGCAGACTTATCATAATTCAGTTTTAGATCATTTTTTTTGGTTTCTGCTACGGAGGTGGATGTGTGCAAATCATCAAGCGAAAGCTTACGCATATTATTAAAGGTAGGTTTTTTAAGGATGGGCCAAAGCGTTTCTACCGGCTTAAACTCCTTTCGGGCATTGTAATTCATGTATTCGGTAAATATTTTCAAATCGTCGAACGAAATGCTTGAGCCAAAAAGGTCTATTATTGCTTTACCATTGCGCACTGTGGTAGAAGCCCGGTTTTCTGAGCCCGACCAAAAAGTAACATCCATCAATGAAACCGGTTTATTTTGATAGGTAACATCAACGATTAGCCGGCGTTGTTTGTCAGAAACCTGCCGATCATTAATTAACCTGAATTCAATTCCGTTTAAAATACGGTTAATGGCAGCAGGTAATTCCTGGGTCAGGTTGATATTGTGGTGTACTACATGCTCCTCAGGAATCGATTGTAATAACAGCAATCCAAAATAATTATACTTCAGGGCAAATTTAAGATTGCCTTTTTCCTCATTGCTTTTCGCCTTTTTATACATGCTGGCTATCATTTTCCTGCGCTCATCAAAGATCTTAGTCACGTCCGTTTTTTTGATGTAACTGAAAACTTCATAGCGTCCCCCAGCCAGCATTTTCACTTTCGAATCTACATTATTTAAAGTAGCCATCGAATGGGTTTCTATTACCTGATTCACCTGGCTGTTAATATCCTCCTGCGTTTCTTCCACACGCTTTGTGAATTTACTGGAGATATTCACCGAAATCATCTGCGAAACACGCGAAATAGCATGTTCTCTGGCCTCATTTTCGCTATAGCCGGTGCCGGTACCATAATAAAAGTCATTGCTGCTTTTTATTTCCTGGCGCGTTAATTCCTGTGCGGAGATGCCTAATGAGAAAAGAATTCCAGCAAATGTTAGTAAAAAGTGTTTAAGCATGGTTTTGGATTTAAGTCAGTTCAAATATACAAAAATATTAGCCCTTAAACAGCTGATTTCAAAATTACACTTAACATGTTTAAAACAATATCCTTCTCCAAATTTGTTTAGATGTATTCCACACAACAGCAATAAAAATTTGAAGTATTCTAAATTCTGCTTTTTCTAATTCAAAAGATTTTTGTACTTTTAAATCCTGTAAACCAGCAAAAACGCCTTTATCATGAAAACTCATCCCTGTCAGCACCCGGTTGTGTTGGTTATAACCTTTTTGTTGATAACAGGCCTGGCATCCTCCCGGGCACAGCAATTCTACCGTTCTGTTAGTGAAGAGGAAGCTAAGGTTGTTGACAGTCTCGTGGCTGAAGAGGAAAACCTGGATCCGGTAGCATTCCATAAATTGCATACATTTATAACCGAATCAGGAACTGAGTATGATATTTACCTTGCAGTAGCTTCATCCAGCGAAGAAGCATCCGGAGGCCAGTTTAGTGCCTATTCCTGGCAGCATAAGCTCACTGCAGTTGAAGAAGCTGTTCTCACCGATAGTATTCCCAATTCATGCATCTCCATTGTTGATTTGGATGATTACAACACTACTGAGGCATATCAGACTTCTGCTGAAAATCACTGGATTGATTGTGGCTATGTTACCGGAAACAGCAATCGGCCAGCAAAAACTGGATTTGACATTTACCCTAATCCATCGCCGGGCGATTTTTACGTAAAAACCGAACAGCCAATGAGTTTTATTCTTATTAAAGATATTGCCGGACGCACTGTTTATCAGCAACATATTGCCATACA
>CAYXJS010000295.1:0-3226 GCA_964465045.1 uncultured Bacteroidales bacterium
TAAACACTTTAACAGAATCCCAAACATTCGGTTGAGTTGAAATATATAATAACTTACAATCCGCAATCCGCGCAATTCGCCAAAAATCCGCGTAATCTAATTTCTCCGAAACACCAAACAACGAACAAGGAACAAGGAACAAGGAACAACAAACGAAGAACAACCGAACCAATGAATTACAATCACCTATTCTCAGTATAAACGTTTGATTTTTTGACCCAGGTGTTTTATACCTTATCTTTGTGAGAGTTTGAAAAATGGAATACTATAAAATGAATACTATTGACCGGGAAATACTAAATGAACTTAAATCCAGTCTGTTTTCTTTATTGGGACAAGAGCTTAATGACATCATATTGTTCGGATCACACGTCGCGAATAAAGCAACAAAAGAGTCAGACATGGATGTATTAATCGTCCTTAATAAACCCTATGACTGGAAAAAGAATAGATTGATCAGAGATGTGTGCTATGAGACCGGCTTAAAATTCGATATTTTCATTGATTCAAAAATCATTTCCATGTACGAGCTGAATCATACACTTAAAGGAACACACCCTTTGTATAAAGAGGCCCTCGGAAAAGGAATTTACGCATGAGCAGCACGTATAGCAAAGATGATTTGATAAAGTACCGGGTTGAACAGGCTGAAATGCAACAAGAAATGAAGCATTTTATTGATGAATTAAAAAAGCATACAAAATCTGAAGCATAAATTAACTACAAGCCAAATAACTATTAATGACCATAAATGACAATTAACTGACGCGCTTCAGCGCAAATGACAATCAATAACAACCAATTACTAATCAACAAGCTTTGCCCAAACAAGAAATAATATTATATCAACCTGATGATCAATCAACGGCTATTGATGTACGTGTGGAAGATGAAACCGTTTGGCTAAATCGGCATCAAATCGCTAGGCTATTCAACAGGGATATCAAAACTATTGGTAAGCATATTAATAATGCGCTAAAAGAGGAGCTAAATGATTTTTCAGTTATCGCAAAATTTGCGACAACTGCAAGCGATGGTAAAACCTATCAGGTAGAACATTATAATTTGGATATGATTCTCTCTGTAGGTTATCGGGTAAAATCAAAAAGAGGTGTTCAATTTCGCAGATGGGCTAATGATATATTAAAGGACTTTTTATTGACAGGCTATGCAATTAGTCGCCGTTTAAATAAAGTAGAACAAAAGCTGGACGAACATGATGATAAAATTGAGTTACTGATTAATACTAATCTACCGGCTAATGAAGGAGTTTTCTACGACGGACAAATTTTTGACGCATGGAAGGCTCATCGGCATTTATTCAATAACATGAGAAGAAATTCAATTTTAGTTACAAAGTAGAGTTAGATGTGGAAGCTCAGGGCATAGAGCCAAGAGCATAGACTATAGAGCAAAGAGTACTGTTTCACTTCCGCTCACCGCCCTTAGCTCTAAGCACCATGCTTTATATGAATGACCACTGAATGACAACGAATGACTATTTCACTGGGACCATTCATCTGCGTAATTAGATTTTTATCACTATCTTTGTCAGAATGAGATTAACAGCACAAGAAATAGCAGCCATTAAAAACCAGGTACATCAGTTCGATAAAGATGCTGTAGTACGGCTGTTTGGCTCCCGGGTGCATGATGATCTGCGGGGCGGTGATATAGACCTGTTGATTCTCAGCTCAAAAATCACGTATCGTGATAAGCTGCTGCTGCGTTCATTATTAAAAGACCATCTGGGAAACCGGAAAATAGACATCCTTGTAAAAGAGAAACCCGACAACGCTTTCACCAAACAAGCCTACAAAAACAGTATAGCACTGTGAAAGAAGCTACAGAAATATTAAAAGAGAACATAGTCAACCTCAAAGAGGCTTTAGAGTGGCTCGAAAGGTCGTATGCTATATGTAATGAATTAGATACCCAGCAACTTGATGCAGAAGGCATGGATGCTTTCGAAAGTTTCACTTCAAGGTTTGCAAGAGTGTCAGACATTTTGTTTAATAAAGTGTTTCGCAGTATCTTTTATCTCGAACAGGGTGAAAATGCTTCCTGGTTAGATGTGACTCTTTTTATGGAAAAGAAAGCTATCATTGATGATTTAAACCAAGCCCGTATTATCAAAGAAACACGAAATGATATCGTACATGAATACACCGCTTCAGACCTAAACGAATTATTCGATTCGGTTAAAGAGCAAGCCACACAATTAATGGAATATGCTCAAAATGCGATACAATACAGTAAAAGGCTTTTGGAAAGGTTGTAATAACCAGTAAGCCTGCCCCGCCTGTCCCGTTGATTTTATTCCTAATCAACCGGGATGAATTCACGAAGCGACTATTTCACTGGGGTAGTAGATAGTAAGTAGGCTCTCGAATTATTGCGAATTTTTAACGAATTAACGCGAAACATGAATGGCAGAGATTGTTTATAAAGATGAAAGCTTCAAGATTATTGGTGCTTGTATGAGAGTTCATGCTGGATTAGGTGGTGGTTTTCTGGAGAATGTCTATCACGAAGCTCTTGAGGATGAGTTACAAAAGCAAGATATCCCATTCGAAAGTCAGAAAAAACTGGCGATTTATTATAATGACAAAAAACTTAAGAAATTTTATAAGGCTGATTTTCTTTGTTATGACAAGATAATCATAGAGTTAAAAGCGGTAGATTATTTAAGTGTTAACATGCGGGATCAACTAATGAATTACTTAAAGGCTACCAAAACGAGGTTAGGATTACTAGTTAACTTCGGGAAAAAATCCCTGGAGTATAAACGAATTCTTAACCCTGAGGCAGATCCTTCGCACTAATTCACCTTCGCATAAATTCGCTAAAAATTCGCGCAAATTCGCGACAAAACAAACTTCGAACCTCTTCAACTGTTTTTTTGTTGGCAAATACAATATTTAATCGTAAATTCGTTGAATAAGTAAACACAGCGTCATGAAACACGAAAAGATTCTTCATACAGGATATTTATTTAGCCGACCATCATTTCTGTCGGGCTTGGGTAGTGTTTTAAATTTGGCGGGCAACTATTTCGAGTATAATTATTCCAAAAGTAGCAGTGAAGCGGATAGAAAAGCGCTTCAGTCTGATTGGAAAAGCATTGGGCAGGATATTTCTTTTAGCATTCATCGTAATTCAGTAAAAAAATTACATAAGCATGGATGATTCACCGTCAAATCCCGATAAACATTCGGATAATCAA
>CAYXJS010000296.1:0-3223 GCA_964465045.1 uncultured Bacteroidales bacterium
TTCCGGTTATATCTAACTCCATGTTGGAGATATATACACCTTTTGTTGGTTTTATAAATTCCATTCCCCGCCTTGGGGCATTACTTAACCCGCTTCTGATTATTGTAAAATATTTACTTGCTGCTTTCCGGGTTTCTACTGATTTCATTGTCCTGCCGGTTAATGTGTGGTAAATGTAAAAAAATCTGTTGCGATTACAAAGAATTGCACTCCATTTTTTAAAAATTCTCACAATCGGCACAAACACCTAAAGAGTGCCACCTCTGCGAGGCTCAGGAGAATTCTTAATTACCATCTTCTACCGTATTGTCATTCCTCCTGTATTCCTCTCGCTTCGCAGAGTCTCATTCAATGAGAATAGCACCCTCCTCCAGGTGGGTGGAAATTCAGTCCAACATTGTTCTGACATAGCACGCTTCAGCGTGCTTTTCATCACACAGAAGAACAAAAGGACGCTAAAGCGCCCTCCAAACAGTCTTGATTTTCTCCGGCACCCCCGTAAACAAGGGTGCTGGTCTCATATGAAGATAACCGGTGTACCCCATCAAAAAAAACCTCCCCACAACAATCTTATTGCTACAGGGAGGCTTTCTTTTCATCTCTTTAAAACAAAACGTCTACTACTCCACGCTGATTTTCATCCCATCAGAATGCGCAGCAAACTCAGGAGCATACAGGCTTTGAAGAGTTGCTATACCCAAAGAGAAATTACCGGATTGTTCCGCAATTATATCATATTCCAGAACATACCTTCCTTTTTGCATTCGCTGGATGAAAAACTCTGCTGAAGCATCCTTCATGCTGCGATAATACACCAGTCCGTCCTGATACTGATATCCGGATAACTGCTCCGGCGCTTCAAATCCGGTGGCAAAGCCGTCTTCGAGGTGCACAAACTCCAGGTTCTTATCCGAAGTCATCACCAAACGGATGCGCAGCTTGTCGCCCACCTTGGCGGGATTCTCTGTAGAAATCTTCTCCAGCTTCTCGCCTTCTTCGGTCTGGCTGACCACAAAAAGCTGCTTTTCTACCGACACCCCTTCGGCGTGACTTTCAATATTTTCCAGCTCCTCAAAATACTGGTGATACACCGCGCCCCATGACACGTTCTCATCGCTTTTCTCCACTGTCACCTTGCTCATCGAAGCATCCACTGCAGCAGCGTCCCAGCTCTTTTTGATGTATCCGGTTCCGGCCTGTGCCTGGTCCATATCCAGCGTTTTGTTGCCCACTGCTAACTTCAGTTGCGATACATCGGTGCTCAGCATCTCCTTGCCGGTAGTCAGCAGGGCATAAACAGCCTTAGCGGTGGCAGAAGAAGTAGGCCACTTTTGCGTTTGCTTCTGCTTCAATAGCCACAGCTTAAGATTTTCCACATCCTCATCAAAATCGCCGGCCTTATCGAAAAGCTGCACCATCAGCGCCTGGAAATCGATTGGCGCCTGGTACCAGTGCCAGCCTCCCTCAAAGCGCCAGTACATGCCATCATCATCCCACAAGGCATATTCCCTGAGCGAATTCACAATGTCTTTGGCTTCCTCAGTCCGGCCTTCGTTGAAGAGCGTCAATCCGATCATCCCCTGCAGGTACTTGTTGTACTCCGTGCGGTGTTTTACCATCTGCTCTCGGTATTCATCCGCCACCTTTTGCGCTTTCTCGGATAGTTCGATCCCTTCCAGCATCGAAAGGGTAAACAGGTAATTCACCTCTGTATTCGTGGGTCGGTACGCTTCCGGCTTGAAATCGTCTTTCTTACGCAGGCGATCGTATCGATCCACCACTTCCGTGCTGCAAAACTGTATTCCTTTTCGGATAAGGGCATCTACTTCAGGGCCGTGAAGGGCGCCCAGGTTCAACAGTTCAGTCAGCTTCATGATTACACTTTGCGTGATGTACTGGCTTGAAGGCATTCCTGAACGCCACGACCAGCCGCCGTCGCCGTTCTGTTGTGTCGCAAGCTTTTCCAGCACACGATCTTTCTGATACTGCAACTTGTTTTGGTCAAAGAAAGCGGCAATCCGCTGCTTGTCTTCCGACTCATCTTTGGCCTCCAGCAACCATGGTGTGTGCTCTATCACTACATTTTTGAGTTCTTCGTTCTTTTCCAGGTTCGATAGCAATGCCTCGTGATCCTGTTCTTTCCAAAGCCTGAACACTTTTTCAATTTCCGGATTATGCCCTACAACCAATCTCCCGAGGCTGTTTGCGTAAAGCGTGTTGGCCAGTGCCGGAGCCGATTTCGCGTTCCTATCTTCGAGGAATGGCAGCGCCTGCACGGCATACCACGCCGCATTGGCGGTATATTCCACCGTCAGGCGCTCGCTGTTGGCGGCTTCGAATGAAGGCACTTCCACCGTCTTTGTTCCCGGAGCGTTCATCGAGAAGGCCTTGGTTTCGGTCAAAAGCTTGCGGTTGGTCAGCACCGGAAGGTAATCCTCCTTTCCATCCGAGAAGGAAGCGGTGGCTGCCGTGATGCGGTATTTGAGCAGTCCGGCTTTCATGGTCATCTCCATTGGGAAGGTCACATTGCGGCTTTCGCCGGATGGGATGGTCAGCTTGCGCTGATTGTTTTTCAGTCCGAGAGTCTCGGTCACCATCGTATTTTTCCGGGCATCGAAAAGCTGAAGTTCCACTGTTACCTCCTGATCTTCCTCACTCAGATTTACCACTTTGGCCGCAAACTCAAAGCTGTCGTTTTCACGTGCAAAACGTGGCGGGTTTGGCACTATCATCAGTTCTTTACTGGCTTTAAACCGCTTAACCAGTTGTCCGGTTTTGAGGTCTTTTGTATGTGCCAGCGCCATAAATTTCCATTCTGTAAGCGATTCAGGCAAAGTAAATTTAATCTCAACAGAATCCTTATCGTTCATAAGTTGCGGATAAAAGAAAGCTGTTTCATCAAAATTGCTTCTCACCCTTAATTTCCCGCTTTCATCTTGCTTGTCAGGTTCAGTGGCGGGCGTGCCTTTCGCTTCAACATCATTGGCTACCATCATCACTTCTTGCTGCGTGCCTTTAGCTGTTGATTCCTGCATGGCTCTGACTTTATTCAGATTTACATCCATGTGGCGGTAACCAAACCAGTTTAACTCAGGATAAACCCTGTTAACAGGTGTTTGAGCAGGTTGTGTGTCCACAAAAAGCCGTTTCCCGGGGGCGAGACTAAAGTCATTTTTTGCTGTCCAGCCTTGTGCGCTGCTGAATGCAGGATGCAGGTTTTGAA
>CAYXJS010000297.1:0-3221 GCA_964465045.1 uncultured Bacteroidales bacterium
CGTTCTTTTTCAAGCGCCTTATCCAGTTGCGACAGTCCGTAAATAATTTCGTTGGCCTCCGGCTCCACACCAATCTGTATCGGGTGGTCGTACCAGTATTGCTGGGGCTCCTCCATGGCTTTTCTGATATCCTTCTTTAAATCCTCCGTGTAATCCAGACTGCTGATGTCCGTATTTTCGTGAGGAATTGTTAGTAGAACATTGGAGGTAAAAAGGATTTGCCGGGCCGGGTTGGTTAGTGGCTCCGGGTTTTCCTTCTCCACATGGACTTTCCGCTTTTGACGCAGTTTATCAACCTGCTCTTGTTTGCGGCCAAATACCCCAACACCTTCCGGGAAGAACACCGCCCATATCTTTTCCTGAGCCGCATCCAGGGATTGTTGTTCCTGAAGTGCGGCATCCAAATTCATCAAAGCCTTGCGGAATCCGGCATCATTTTCCGCTACCCTTGAAACTTCCTCCTTAATGTTCTCCACCCGGCGATGATAGAATTTCGCTAATGCAAGTAATGAATCATCGTATTGTTTGGCTTTCAGGATATTTTCAGCTTCCGTATAAAGTAGATTGCCGCTGCCCGAAAGACAGATCAGGAAAGCAGCCGTTATTTTCTCTGCTGTATCACTCCCCTTTTCGGAAAAAACCTGATTAGCGTTGTACAAATAACCCTTTTCCCGGCAAAAAAGCTGATCTGTAATAGATTGAAATGTCTTTATCATAGTGATGTGTGTTTCGTTTTGAACTTCAAACCCTTCTTTCCAAAGGTATGGATTTCCTAATGGATTTTAAGGTAATATGAGCCGGTCTTATCTCAAAATCTCATTTGCTCATTTGTTAAGATAGGCTTTAATACCGGCAATAAATCTTTGCATATCATTAAATAGTTCAACTACTTCTTTGTGAGTAAAATTATGAATGGGCTCACAATCTCCTTCGGTCCTGTATTGGTATGCTTTACGTAATATCTTTCCATATTCCTGATCGATTAATCCGGCATGGATAAATTCCCGATTGAACCACCCGATTAGTTGCTGATGTTTAAAGGTTTTAAATTCATATTTGAGAGCTAAAGCCAAAACGGCATAAAAATTACCATAATAAATTCTGCTTACGGCAGCGCGCAATTTCCTATTTTCAAGAAGTAAATCTACCTCTTCAATAGTTTCTTCTGCCTGTTCAATCCGGTACTTTATTAGTTGATTTTTATCATTCTCACTTAAAGTCATACATATATTCCATTATTAATTGCTTCAGAAAAGACAGGCTGCTTACCTCTCAGAGAATGTAATTCATGAATCGATAAAATGTGAGTATCAGTTATGATGTTATATTTCAAATCAATTTCATAACATACCGAATTAATTTCATCTTTAAGTAGTGGGGTAACCTCAGCGTCAATAATTATTAGAATATCATAATCAGAATTTTCAGAAGCTTTGTCATCAACCTGCGAACCAAATAATACGACCTCTTTTATGAGTCCGTTTAATTTATTATTCAAATCGTATTTAAGTTCCCGTATAATAGCTACCTTTTTTTTATTCATCTTCTTATTGATTAACAAAGCTTTATTATAACATTTTTAACAAAGATAGTATGTTTTTAACTGTTATTCAACTCCGCTCTCAAAACATATACCGCATCCCAACTATCCACCTGGGCTGCTGAGACATCTGGCCGGTGCGTTCGGTTTCCCAGACGGGCTGCTGGTAGAGCAGGTCGACAGCCATCGAGGCATAGCGGTAGGTGAGACCGGGAGAGATAAAAAGCCACTGCTGCGATTTGTCGCTGTCCTCATTTCCCTCCGAAGCATAATTGATTTCAACTACGGGGGAAATAATTTGTTCTGAGGATTTGCCTAAGGGAATGATCCCCGAAAAGGCCATATTCAGGTTAAACCTGCCGGCAGGGTCGTCCTGTAACTTGCGGGCTACATCAAAGAAAACATACGATGTAGACAGGTCTACCGACATAAAACGCGGCCGGAAGGTAATATTCAGCCCGGCCCGCGGATCCCAGGTCCGGTTACTGATTTCCTCTGCTCCGGCAGGGATATTGGAAGCCACAAAAGGAGCAATCCCTATGGTGTAGCGGGCCGTGTTTTTCCTGTAAAGGCGGAATTTTGACAACAGGAAAAAATCGTCCAGACCACTTCTGTTTTCGCCGGCAGGCTCGAAGCTGCGCTGTACATAAACGCTTCGCGCCATCAGGGTCACTTTATTGCTGAGGCCGTAACCCAGCATAACCGGAATCATTCGCATATTTGTCTCCATCACCCCGCTTTCCATGCCCATGGTGCGGTATTGAGAACGAAGAATCCAGCGGTCCTGCGCCGGCGTTAATCCCACATCCGTGCTGATTTGAGCCAGCACCGGGGAGCCCAGCCCCAGAAGCATGACGAAAAATATCGACCACTTTATTTGCTTCATTCCGCTTCTTTTATCGCTTTCTTGTCCAGTGTAAAATTCGCTTTCTTTACACGCTTTTCCAGGGTATTGATATCCAACTTAGCATCAGGCTCCAGAACCACCTGCAGCAATTGCTTGCGCCAGTTGGCTTCCGAACTGTTCACCGATTCTATTTTATTCACCTGTTTCTCCAGTCCTCCTTCACATCCCGGACAATCCATGCCGTACACCGTAAACTCAAGGGTATCGACCTTGTTCTCCGTCTTCTGCGCTTCGTCGTTGGAATGCTGCCCGAAGGCCGACGAAGCAGCCATCATCAATATAAAAGCGGTCACTAGAAATAATATTGTTCTCATTGTTTTGCTTTTTGAATTTGTGCAAAAGAAGGGAAATACTGCGTGCAACAGTATTGCAAAGTTTTACTTAGTGTTTGTCCATAATGTCCAATCTCTGCGTTGTTGCGAAAATTTTAAATCCTCGAATACGCCAGTATACTGTGGTTTAAAATTTTCGCACGCCTTGACCTTGAACATTATGAAGCAAACACTTTAGTTTATATAGACAGACACTACTTACAATTGGGGCAGGTGCCGGTAACCACAAAATGCGCCCCTTCAAGCGCAAATCCCTCCGGAAGTTCAAGCTGCGGAACCGGCAGCGACCTCAGGCAGTAACTCTGTCCGCAATGATTGCACAGGAAGTGCACATGCTGATCATCGAGCGTGCATTGGCAACCTTCATCGCACAGGGCATACCGCACGGCCCCTGAGCCATCATAAACCGTATGTGCCAGGTTGTTTTCCTGAAAGACTTTCA
>CAYXJS010000298.1:0-3200 GCA_964465045.1 uncultured Bacteroidales bacterium
TAGTAAATGTCGAGACTTCATTGACCACGTTAAAAATCAATATTAAAGTCATAAAAGTCTAACATTTTTTAAGTATTGATAAGTAACTGTTGTTAAAAGCTCCATAACTTTATTCATATCGCCTATAAATATGATTTGTTTTGTTAATTTAATGGCGTGTCCTTTTGATAATCATTATCTTTGGGATTATCGAAAACTAAAAAAGGAAAATTATGGCTGTTTTTATTAATGATGAATGTATAAGTTGTGATGCATGTGTTCAGGAATGTCCGAACACGGCAATTTATCCTGCAGGAGAACCTTATTCCCTCGCAGAAGGAACCAGCTTGAAGGATGACAGCGAAAAAGAACCGATTTCAGAAGATATTTACTACGTTGTGCCGGAAAAATGCACCGAATGTGTGGGAGCATATGATGATCCACAATGCATAGAAGTATGCCCTGTGGACGCCATAGAAAAAGACCCCGACAATGAAGAGTCGCATGAAGAGCTACAGGCGAAATATGAAAAGCTTCATGCCTGAGCATAAAAATATACCGGGAAGTGCCGCTTTTTCGTGTTAATCAATAATAGGTTTCATGGGTTGGGTGGCGGTTCTTTCCCGGTTTTTTCCTGAATTATAGTGATGGTGAGAAGATTCATGGTTGTGCTGTTATCGCTGTAAGTATGAAATGCAGTTTGCTTATTTTATTAAAACCTGGGGTGACAAGAAAATACTGCAAGCAGGTCGCATCTTGTTTTGATGCGATACATCAATCCTTCTCACGCATTTCCCGTTGCCGCATCGGCATGGCGTCTATTATCCCAAATAATTTCCTGTTGGGGACAAACTCCTTTTTGCTGTATTTTACGCCGCTATCTTTTCCAAGTAAAATGTACCGGAATTGATCTTCAGGAACATTGTATTTGGCTCTGAATTGCGCAGCGGTTACATCAGTTTGTGAAGCTTTACTGTTCAGTAATTCCACCTCCTGATCGATATGAAAAATAAGCAGGTCTCTGTCAGAGATTTCTTCAGGTTCGGATTCCAGCTCTTCTATTTGCTTTTTAACATTCTGGTCTGCGCCAGCACCAAAAAGCAATACAATCCGGTTTTTCCAGTGATATTGCTCCAGAAAATCATCCTGACCATTCACAAAAAGGCTTGCCATCATCATTGTTATTATTAAGAGTAGATTTTTCATGATGTATTTATTTTCCTTTATTAGTGTCTCTATAACACTGATTAAACCCCAATAATTCTGGAAGGTTCATCAAATTGTATCACTTGATAAGGCTTGCCTATTGGGGAAGAGATTACTTTCATAGTCCAAACCTGAAGGCATTGAAAGAAAAACTTGACTTGTCAATAGGTAGTGTTAGAAAATATAACAATCGGAACCTTTTTTTCCTGACTAAAATGTGGTATAAGCATTCGTTTATGAGATAAAACCTCTGTCAACTCATGTTTGGGTTGGTGTCTTTCGGCTTTCCGGGTTCATCGTCATCTTCTTCTTCGATTATTTGTACCCTGACCATCGGGGTTTCTTCCATCTTCCTCAGCTCTTTCAGTTTTCCTTTTTTCTGAAGCCGGGCTGCTCTTATCCAGTCATCATTGGCTTGTGTATCCGAGAGGTTGAAGACCGGGTTACCCTCTTCATCATATTCTACGGACTTAACTTTTTCTATTGTTAGCTTTTTCATTCTGCCTGGATTAGATGTGTTTCTTCAAAGGTATGAATTTACAGGATCTTGCTGAATACCTTCCCTTCATTTATTAATTTTGAAATTGTTTTTTAGGTTAATAGTAGATGAAGAAGCATTACATGGAAGCATTTTTGTTTCCGGGGGGGTATGAATTTCCTTTAAATCTCAACTGATTTATTAAAAAAGTGGAACAATCTGAACCAGAATCAATTTCTGTCATCAAACAAATTAAGTGTCTGGCAATACAAATATTATGAAATATCTTACTTGACAGGAAAAATTATTATATTTGAAAAAGTAGCTAAAGCTTTAGCCGTATCGGATTTAAAATATTAAAGATTAAGGATGCTGCACCCCAATAGAACGATAAACAAACCGGATAATAGAGAAATAAACGGAATAGTAAGGATGCAGAACCGTTGTGCGCAAAATTAGAACAGACTATTACCATGAAAATAATGATTAAAATATTGACTATAGTTCTCTTGCTGATAACAAATGATTCATTTGGACAAACTCAAGATAATTTGATTGTAAATTTTAAAACGGATACATTAAAAGGAGATTCAGTTGACAATTGCATTTCGGATTCAAGATTATTTTTCCCAATTGCAACACGGATTGATTCAAACAATTGTGTCGGATTTGATTCTTTCACCAATAAGTGGTACTCTAAACATTTGAGAGCGATGGGTGAGTCTGTTCTGTTTGAGAAGAAATTGAACAAAGAAGTATTTAGATTTACATGGTTACGGACTTTTGATAATCCAATTATGATTAGACTGGAAAGAAAGAATGATTCGATTAATTTGTTTTACAAAATGACAAGTGATGCTGGTGGATATGACCCTGGTGAGATTGTCATTGACAAACAAAAGAAATCATCTATAAATGAATGGAATGAATTTATGAATTTGGTGGACTCCTGTAACTTCTGGAATACACAACCTTGTACAGTTTTGATTGAAGGAACAGATGGTTCACAGTGGATTTTGGAAGGAGCGACTAATGATTATTATAATGTTGTAGACAAATGGACTCCACGAAATGGACTGTATTATGATTGTTGTAATTACCTAATCGAAAAGACAGATTTAGAAATAAAAAAGGATGATAAATATTAAATTCAGTACACAATACATGGTATAGTGCATGCGGGTTTAAGAGGTTTTCGAGCGTTTGTGGCTCGTAAAAAAACGTCGGTGTAAACTGATAGGGAATCGCCTCGTAATCCCGCACGACACCATGCCATAAAACGTTGTATACCATATATACGAACGTCACAAATTTCTCGATTTGCGATTCGCGAATTGAAAATATATTTTGTATTTTTGTTCCAAATAAATTAAATCGTGATGAAAAAACATAGCGGAATGCGTCCACACGACATAGTGGTTCTGTTAAAGATAGCAAGCAAGGGACAAGAAAATTGGTTAATGAAGGATTTGGCCTATGAGCTAGAAATAAGTGCCAGCGAAATCAGTGAAAGTTTAAATAGATCTGTAATTGCAGG
>CAYXJS010000299.1:0-3198 GCA_964465045.1 uncultured Bacteroidales bacterium
CTGTATTAAAGCATTCCACAGAAGCTGAAATTGTTGTGGCCGACAATGCCAGCGCAGATGATTCGCTTGTGATACTGGAAAAAGAGTTTCCACAGGTTCGCATCATCAAAAATCACAGAAACGAAGGTTTTGCTAAAGGTTACAATACTGCACTGCGGCAAATAGATGCCGAGTATTACATCTTATTAAATTCAGACGTAGAAGTCACTGCCAATTGGATTCAACCTGCTCTTGAGCTCCTGGAAAGCGATAATTCAATCGGGGCAGTACAACCCAAAATACGCTCATGGTACGAGCCTGAGAAATTTGAATATGCCGGAGCCGCCGGAGGATTTCTGGATCAGTATGGTTACCCGTTTTGCCGTGGACGTATTTTTGAGTACACAGAAAAAGACCTTCAGCAATATGACGATACCCGTGAAATATTCTGGGCTACCGGCGCCTGCATGTTTGTCAGGGCTGATGTTTTTCATGATGCCGGAGGATTTGACCCTGATTTTTTTGCCCATATGGAAGAAATTGATTTTTGCTGGCGCATCAAGCATAAAGGCTACAAAGTGATGTATACCCCAGAATCATTTGTATATCATGTAGGAGGCGGTACTCTGCCCAGTTCATCGAGCTTTAAAACCTATCTGAATATCAGAAACAACATGGCAATGCTCTATAAAAACCTGCCACAGGAAAAACTGAACCAGACTATTTTAGTCAGATTATTTTTGGATGGAATTGCTGCCGTAAAGTTTTTGTTTTCGGGAGGTTTCCCTGAAATGGCTTCTGTATTTAAAGCACATTATCACTTTTACAAAATGTTACCGGTTTTAAAAGCAAAACGCCATGCAATAAACCCGGGTAATGTAAATCAGATATACCACGGAAACATGGTCATAGAACATTATCTGTACAGAAAAAATACGTTTAGAGAGTTGGAGCCCGGAAGATTTTATCCTTAACGGGATGTGTTTTCAGAAAAATAATTCAAAGCCAATTCATATCCTTTCAAACCAAAGCCAGTGATGGTTCCCGTTGCAGCAGGCGCAATGTATGACATATGCCGGTAGGATTCTCTCCTGTAAACAGCGCTGATATGAACTTCAATTAAGGGAGTCCTTACAGCTCGTACAGCATCACCAATAGAAACCGAAGTATGTGTATAGCCTCCGGCATTCAGGATAATTCCGTCGTAAGAAAACCCGGTTTCATGGAGTTTATCTATCAGTTCGCCCTCTATATTGCTCTGAAAATATTCAATTTGTAATGTTGGATATTTCTGCAGCATCTCATCCAGGAAGCTTTCAAACGAGACCTCTCCATAATGCTCCGATTCGCGCCGGCCAAGAAGATTCAGATTTGGCCCGTTTATGATGATTATTTTCATGATTCTGCTTTTTACAAAAGTAAAGAAATCCGGCCAGCTACCTAAACTCAATATTTAAAAATGAATATAGAAATCAGACGTAATATTTTGATATACTTCCGTATAGTTTCCGCTGCTGTCGCGAATGCTGAGTGCAAAATCTTCATAAATGACATCGTTACTAAATGACGTAAACCCTAAAATGCAGCGGTTGGCAGCGTGAGTGGATTTAGGGTGGATACGCATCTGGTAAAACACCCGGAATCCCGATTGCATCATATTCCGGATAAACGCGTGACTCTCAATTACTGGGAGAATCACCCATGCCTTTCCTTCTGGTTTCAGTACGGTTCTACTTGCCTTTGCAAAATCACGGAACGAAAGCGCTTCACCATGCCTGGCTAAATTGCGAGATTCAACAGGAGAGTGCAAAGCATTCTGGAAAAACGGAGGGTTGCTCACTACCACATCGAAGGCAGATGGTGATTTTTCTGCGAAACACTGAAAAGGCATTTCTTGTGCTGTTAACCTGTTTTGCCAGGGACTCTTGCTAAAGTTTTGCACAGCTTCCTGCACTGAATCCCTATCAATATCAATGGCAAGAATTTCTGCTTCAGTACGCTGCGCTATAGCAAGCGCGATAACACCGCAGCCTGTTCCCACGTCCAGAATTTTTTCAGTATTACGAATACCCGCTATCGCGCCAAGCAAAACAGCATCTGTACCTACTTTCATAGAGCTGTTTTGATGTTCTACAGAAAACTTTTTAAAACAGAATGCAGACATGATCAGGCATTGTTAATCTCAAGCAGCCCATCAGGTAGTTCGGTGTGAATCAATCTATTGCTGTCATCAACATTTTTAATGATCGCCTGAACTACCGGAATAAGCACAATCTGGTTTTCATACTTCATCATAAGCAAATCCTGACCCGGATTTTCCGCAATACCGGTAATATATCCCAACCGGCCATGGTTCTTATCCAACACCTGATATCCCTCCACCTTTTTGAAAGCATGCCTGCTTTCCGGCGGTATCTTCTTAACTGGAATATACACCAACTTTCCTGCTAATTTCTCTGCCTGCTCAGGATCATGAATATCTTCAAAAGCCACCCGGTAGCTGTTGTCCGATATGGCTTCGAGCTGCACGATCATAAAAGGTACATAGTCTGGATGAATACCCACAAACAAAGCATCCTGTTCAAATAAAAGGTCTTCATCAATGCGCTCGCGCACCATTATCAGGTCACCTTTGTTTCCGGTGGTTTTTGAAAGATGGCCAATTGAAAAGAGTTCTTCCGGGTTCATACGCTTTTTTTGGTAAAAATAAAAAGGGTTGATGAATTTTACTCCACCAACCCTCATTATTTAAAAACATTCGTTTTTACTTTTCTTTCTTTTCTTCGCCTTCAGCTTTCTCAGTATTCTCTTCAGCTTGAGGTTCTTCCGTAGCTTCAGCTTCAGGTGTTGCTTCAGCTTCTTCTGCGGGTTGCTCTTTCTGCTTTTGCTCCGCCATTTCCACCTCGCGCTGCTTACGCAATTCCTGGGCACGCAAGTCGTTGATTTCTTTCTCCTTATCCAGGCGGGCTTTTTTCTCTTCGATAGTTTCATTCTTAGCCATGTTGGCTACTTGTTCTATCTTACCTTCTTTTTCTTCCAGCCATTTCTTAAATTTGGCATCAGCCTGTTCCTGAGTCAAAGCACCTTTGTTAACCCCCTTTTGCAAGTGGTTTTTCAAAAGAACGCCTTTGTAGGAAAGAATAGCTCTAACGGTGTTTGTGGGCTGAGCGCCCCACTGCAGCCACTGCAAGGCCCGGTCAAAGTCCAGGTCTATGGTAG
>CAYXJS010000300.1:0-3177 GCA_964465045.1 uncultured Bacteroidales bacterium
CAGAACTCTTCTCGGCGCCCTCTGCGTGAATTTTTCTTCTATTTTCACGCAAAGCTCGCAAGGGGGAATAGCGCAAAGCTCGCTGAGAGGAAATCAATAGCAAATTCAGAACTCTTCTCGGCGCCCTCTGCGTGAATTCTTCTTCTATTTTCACGCAAAGCTCGCAAAGGGAAGAGCGCAAAGATCGCTGAGTGGAAATCAATAGCAAATTCAGAACTCTTCTCGGCGCCCTCTGCGTGAATTTTTCTTCTATTTTCACGCAAAGCTCGCAAGGGGGAAGAGCGCAAAGATCGCTGAGTGGAAATCAATAGCAAACTTCAAATCTTCTCCGCGTCCTCTGCGTTTTCTTGATCTCCGCGCCCTCTGCGTGGATTCTTCCTTTTCACGCAAACATCACTGAGAGGAATAAAAGTAGTTCTCTATTCAGATACTTCTGCACCCCTCATTCAAAAGTATCGCTATTCATCAAAACTTCCCGGGAATATTTTTGCATTTTTTAACATCTTGTAGTAACTTTGGGTCAATGATGGGTTTTTTGGAATGTTAATCATCTATGATTTCGGGTATGATTGAGGTTGAGCAACCACAGCAAAAACACGCATCCGCATACGTAACAAAAATGAGAGCAGAGATTTCAGGGGTTTCTTTTTATATCGCCGGAAAGCGGTGTAAAGTATGATTGTGTAAACGAAAGAAAAAAATGTTTGACGCAAAGAAGTATGAAAAGAAAACCGGCAATGATTTGCAAGCAATATGCAAAAACGCTGAAATAATGATACTTTCATTGATGTTAAATAAAAACCGATTTATGAGAACAAACGAGCCCAAAAAGTAACCCGCGAAAATGCATCGGTTTATATAAGGCCCTTTAGCTGAATATAGCCCGGATACTGAAAAACACGTTTTTATCCTTTACCACAGGAAAACTGCAAACAGAATAGTCATTCTGTCTATATAAAAATTCAACGAATTATTAGAAATTAAATCCTTTAGAAAATGAGACAAACGCAATTTATTTTATTACGAAGTCTGTTGTTGTTATTCATGACAGGAACACTTAATGTCGCTCCAGCGCAATCATGGATTACCTCAGGATCAGAGTGGTATTATGATTATAACAATTTTTGGGTTACCGGTTACATACATCTTAACTACACAGGAGACACTTTGATAGAAGCTAACACATTCTCCAACGATCCGGTAAATTGCCAGATTCTGACAAAGACTTTGTATTCACATAATTATGAAACAAATGAATCAGACACTACCGTTTTGGGTAAAGAATACTTTTACTCTAATGATGATACGGTATTTCTTTTCCGAAACGGTAAGTTTTATACACTATATGATTTTTCGGCGCAAGCCGGAGATTCGTGGCAGATTCCTCAAACTTATGAAACCGGGTGCGATACTACCGGTACCTTACAGGTATTGGCGGCTGGTGATACAGTCATCAATGATCTGGAGCTGCAATATATAGAAGTGGAACCCATGGAAGAATCAGAGTGGACAATTTATGGTACAATTATCGAAAAAATCGGACCGGTCGATCATTATATCCTGCCTGAACAAAACTGTATGACCGACCTGATGGAAGGTGGCCCCATGCGATGTTATCTAGATGACTTTTTTCAATATTCCACCGGACTTGCCACCGAATGCGATTTTTTGGTTAGTGTTGATGAACTATCAACAACGGATATTAAGGTTTACCCGAATCCGGCCCGCGATTTTTTTATCATTGATAACCCACAAGGAAGAAAATTAACCGTTTTCGTCAGAAACCTGCAAGGACAAAGCCTGTTGGAGAAGAAAGTGGTTAATACCACAGCAGAGGTGGACATTGGCATGTTAAAGCAAGGTACTTATTTGATTTCTTTATTGGATAATGAACTCAATACAACTGAATTTCTAATTATTAAAATTTAACTATTATGAGAACTATTATTACTTCAACCATCTTAATATTCATTTTTTGTCATGGAAACACCCAAGAACATTTCCAATGTAACATGCATGATAGTCAGGATGAACACAGGAATTCTAATTGTGAAACTACATCAAATGGAGAATGGGATATATATAGCAATATGAATACCTATATTCCAGATTTTGAAACTACTAAGCCTTTACGAAATCCTGAATTAACTGAATTAGCTATCAATATTAATATTATTCAAAAAGATGATGGGTCTGGTAATTTTCCTAATAATCAGGAAACAATTGATAGAATGAAATCAATTATAAGCAATGTTAACTCGTTTTATGCAAATTATGGACCGTCTGATCCTATTTCATGGGTTACTGAGCTTCCAGGGTATGACTCAAAAATCAGGTTCTCATTGGGAGAAGCTGATAATGAGCGTATATATTTTTATGAAAACTCTGACGCATGGGATGACACCTCTCCAAACTCAACAATTGAACCATACATAATTCAAAACTACCCTGAAAGAATGGAGCAAATTAATGTGTATATCTTTGGTAACCCAAATGATTTTAATTGGGCTCACGCAAATATGCCAAACTGGCAGAGTTTTGATAAGAATTCTTGGGTAGTTTTGTTCAATTGGGATACTGGCTCTGATTGGGCAGTGTCAGGAACTTTAGCACATGAATTTGGTCATAACCTTGATTTGTTGCACACCTATCATGGTGGAGGAGCATCAGCTATATGTGATCAGGAAGACAATGACTTTTTACAAGATGTTTTTCTAGTAGATTTGCCAAACAGCAGCAATTGTCCTCACATCAGTAGTTGGGATGATGATCCGGATTCTGTAAATGGAGATGGCCTTACAAATAACTTGCTTGGGGGGAATTCACAATCCGAATACCTTAGCCCCATGCAGGCTGGTCAAATACATCGCTCATTAGCTATAACTTCAGTAAGAAAATATGCTGAATGTAATAAATCTAATATTCCTTTAGTTGTTGAAGGTGATGAATTATGGGACTTTGATTTAAAGCTATATCGAAACCTCGTTATTGAACAAAATGCAACTTTAACATTAAACTGTAAATTGGTAATGCATCCGGATGCTCGTATAATCGTTAAGCCTGGTGGTAACCTCCTAATTGATGGAGGAGTGATTACTACAGATATATTTCAAGATGAACCATGGCAAGGCATCCAGGTATGGGGCCATTCCGATTCTTCTCAATATTCTTACAATG
>CAYXJS010000301.1:0-3170 GCA_964465045.1 uncultured Bacteroidales bacterium
AATTATCGTAAAAAGTCTAAGATGAATACAATTGTGGATAATACCGAAGACTTGTATTACCTTAATACAACCAAGACCACAAAGTATGAATCTCCAGACAGCATGTTGGCAGCTGAAGAAATTAGCCGGAACATCAAGGATCTGGATGAAAATCAGCGCGCGCCTTTTGAAATGCATCATCAGGGTTATAAATACAAAGAAATTGCCGATCATCTCGACCTGAGCATCGGGACGGTTAAAAGCCGCATTTTCTTTACACGGAAAAAACTAATGGGAAAACTACAGGAATTCAGTAATTAAACTATAGGTTAGTTGTTTTATATAGATTGAAGCCAGTGCTATGATTTTAGGACCGGCTTTTGATTTTATGCGCTGTTTTGTGATATCTGAAATCTATCGTTTCTCTCTATGAAGAATTTGGGTTTAAATATGATTCATACGAAAAAGGGGCATTATAGAGAAAGATATCTTATTTAGGATAAACGCATATGGCTGTAATTTCTCGCTTATCGCAGATTGGGATGATACATTGTTTGAAATAGCCCCGAGAAAAAACCTGTCACAATAAATACATCAGTAATTTTAGTTTTACCGTAGAAGCGCTACAATTCATGACGTGACTTCCGCTTATCATGACAGTTTGTAATGTTTAATACTTGTTTATCTAAAAGAAACAAGTATTAAACATTATATATGAAAATAACTGCATGCTGAAATGCTTTATAGTTGGGAAAAACAGGTAAATTAATAATATTTTAACGTTTTTTTGACTTTTATTTTGTCTCATTCTAAATAAAATGTTTACATTTGGGCACAGTTAATTAAACAAGGGAAACTAAAACAGACATATTATGACAGCCATTGAATTCAATCACAAGTTACTTAATCTTCAGGAGAATCTGGAGTTTTTTGCCCGTTCACTTACTGCAAATGAAGAAGAAGCGAAAGATTTGGTTCAGGATACGAATTATAAAGCGCTGACCAATCGAGATAAATTCCAGCCAGATACAAATCTGAAGGCCTGGACTTATACGATTATGAAAAACACGTTTATCAACAATTACCGCAGAAAAGTAAAAGCCAATACGATTGTTGATACTACAGAAGATTTATACTACCTCAATACTACCAAAGAGGCAAAGTATGAAGCTCCGGATAGTAACCTGGCTGCTGAGGAAATCAACCGTAACATCAAGCGCCTTGACGAAGAGCAGCGCATGCCTTTTGAAATGCACAACCAGGGATACAAATACAAAGAAATTGCCGATAAACTGGATTTATCTATCGGTACGGTGAAAAGCAGAATATTTTTCACGCGGAAAAAGCTGATGGAAAAATTACAAGACTTTAGCAATTAACACCAATTACATACTGTTTTAATGATAAAACCCGGCACTACCGGGTTTTTTTCATGTCTGCTTTTTAGCTGTACTGTTTTCCCGGTTTAGCTGGATGATGGCAAATATCATCACAGCGGCGCTAATCCATTGCACTTCACTCAGCTGATAATCATTGAAAATATAATCGAATAGCACTGCCGATAGGGGGAAAAACAGCTCGCATATTGTCGCTACCATAGCTTTTACACGCCTTAATCCAAAATAGTATAAGTAAATTGCTCCGCTGCCGGTTGTAAAAGCTATAATCAGAAAAAATAGCCATTGGGTTTGGCTAGTTTCAGTTACTGTAGAAATGGTTCCGTTTAATAAAACATAAATGAGCATTAATACAGCAGTAAAGCCGTACCGGTAAAATGTGGCTGTATAAAAGCTGTATTTATTAAGAATTTTTTTGCTAAATACCGTGGAGCTTCCGAAAGAAAAAGCCGCCAGCAAGGCAAATCCGGCCGCTAAAACCGGTTGGCTGCCGGCGCCAATTTGCGGCGTTTTAAACCCAAAAGCCAGGAAATAACCTCCTGCAATGGCCAGCGAAGCCCATAACAAATACCGTTTGGCCATTTTTTCTTTAAGTATAATGGCAGCCAGTGCAATACCAAAAACCGGCTGAAGCTTTTGCAAAAGCACTACCACAGATAGCTTATGAAATTCCACCAAAAACAAAGCTTTTACGATGGATAACGTTCCCAGCGCACCACCAAACAGGGCTACCAGAGATATGAAAAAATAATCTGAAGTATCAAATTGCTTCAAATACCTGAATTGTTTTCTGAAAGGGATAGCCATGATTAAAAAAGGCAGCATATGAAAAACAAAAACCACATAATCGACAGGAAGGTGATATAGTCTGGGTGTGAGTACCACGCCGTCTAAACCCCATAAGACAGCAGCAGCAGATATGGCTATTCCTCCTGTGATGCTCTGTTTTTTAGTCATGAGTTTTGTTTAATAAGTTTTTAGGTTTTTAAGTTAATAACTTGAACTTCAATAACATAAACGGGAAAAGTATTTTCTTATAACATTCAGAAGCACAATGAATTATAGCATTTATTAAAATAGGTAGCGCTTTAAAACCAATCTCAATCATATTAAATAAACTTTCTTTAAAATAATTGTTGAACTTCCTTTTTCAGGATATGCCTGGCTTCCTCAATAGCGGGGGTACCGTTTTCTGCGGTTTTTCTGAAAATGGCCTGCGCCAGGTTGTTACCAGTAGCCTTTTCGTTTAACTGGGATGCTGCATTATTGATGAGTTTTACAGTTTCTTCGCGCGCTATCACTACCTTTTGCCATGATTCCGGAGAAACATATACTTGCTGAGATAAGTTATGCTCAAATTCATCACGGATGTTTTCCAGTAATTTGCTTTGAAAATGAGAAGCGTCCATGTTTTCCTGATTTACCCTGAATACGATGCTTCCCGGGCGCATACGCTCAAGCATCAGGATAATTCTTTCAAAAGCTTGCAATCGCAACGGAAGGGTCTCTTTTACAGACTCGGTTTTGTGGGTAATGATTTGTTTTCGCTCCTGCGAATCAAGCAGCTTTTTAAGCAGATAATACGCCGTGAGCGTTACAATGGCAGCAGGTAGAACGATAGCCAGAAGTGTCAGGAAATTCATAGCAGACTTATTATGCAGTTTTTAATATTTCTAAATAATAGCGATATTGTGGTAAACAAGAAATAATCGCTGATTTTCATGCGCAAATGTAATAGTTATTCTTAAATTTGTCATTCTCAAAAACAATCAACTTCATGAATAAACTCTCAAA
>CAYXJS010000302.1:0-3143 GCA_964465045.1 uncultured Bacteroidales bacterium
GTGCGAATCCTGATTATCGAGATCACAGCATTGATTGCCGGCTTTATTACGCTGGTCGGAATGGTGATGCTCATCATAAGACGGATTTTTGACAGCCGCTTGCGGAAACTTTCTACTACCATGGACTGGATACTCGAAGGGGTATTGCTTTTTGAAATCCTCTTCGGGATTGCCATAGCCTTCTCTCACCGCTGGGGGTCGGCCTGGTTTGCTGCTGTAATTACTCCTTATCTCAAATCCGTTTTTACTTTGAATCCCGACATACAAGCCGTAAGTGCCGTTCCCTGGATGATAAAGGTGCACATCTTTGGGTTTTACCTTTTACTAATACTTTTTCCCTTTACCAGACTGGTGCATGTGTTAGTATATCCCGTAAGGTATATCTGGAGGCCTTTTCAGCGGGTGATTTGGTTTCGGTAGAATATTCAGCAACTTATGACACCGGAAAAATTTCTTATTTTTAGCCCCTGAAAACTCTTCAGGAACACTGCTGAGGGTAATCACAAAGACAAAGAATAAAATATGAACAACTGAAATCAATTCATTAATCCGTTTACGGGCCTATGACCACTTATCTTCCGCAAAAAACACTACCAGAAAAATGGATGAAGGCCACTGTTGTGGGAAGCCTGTGGGCGGTAGTAGAAATAGTGCTGGGCAGCATGCTCCACAACATCAAGATCCCCCTGGCTGGTACAATCCTTTCATTTATCACCGTTTACCTGGTCATCTCCTTTTTTCAATTGTGGAAAACCAACGGCATCATCTGGCGTGCCGGGCTGATATGTGCCCTGATGAAATCGCTGTCGCCAAGCTCCATCATCCTGGGCCCTATGGTAGGGATACTTTCCGAAGCCTTACTGCTTGAACTGGCCATTAGTACCCTGGGAAAAAACGGATTTGCTTATGCCATCGGTGGGGCACTGGCCGTATTCAGCGCACTGCTGCAGAAAGCGATGACTTTCCTGATCCTGTACGGATGGGATATTGTGGCTCTGATAAAAAACATGTACCAGTTTGCCATTAAGCAGTTGAACTTAGGGGAAGTTCCGATAATCCACGCATTAGGATTAATATCTGCCATCTACCTAATCAGCGGTGCTGTGGCAGCCCTGGCAGGCTACAAGGCCGGCAAAAGCTTTACGAAGAATATCCACGACACCGTTACCCCTTCCTTCACGCCTCAGGCGCAAAGCAACTTGTTCCGGCATTCCAGGAAGCAGAACTACTCAGTGGCGGGGTTACTCGTCATATTCGCCTTGCTTGTGGGAGGATTGCTGGTGATTACGAAAAGTGGAATATTTTTCTCCGCTGCTTTTACGCTTGTCTTTACAGGCGCTATGTATGCACGCTACAGTAAAAATATGCGGATATTTAAAAAGCCGGCGTTCTGGATTCAGATATCTGCCATCCTGCTTTTTTCAGCCATCTTTTTCGACGGCATTTCGATGGAAAACATCTTCCGTAAAGAAGGCTGGCTCATTGGCCTGGACATGGTATTCAGAGCTCTGCTGATTATCAGTGCCTTTTCAGGCATCAGTATTGAGCTGAAAAATCCGGTCATCAAAAATATCCTGTACCAGCGCGGACTAAAAAACCTTTATCAATCCCTTGAGATGGCCTTCTCGGCCCTGCCCGGGCTGATGGTGGCCTTCTCCGCTAAAAAAAACGGCATCCTGGGATTCAGGAAACTTACGCACGCCATGCTTGATAGCTCACGCTCCCTGCTCGAAAGCTTTAGTGAAACAGAAAAAAACCGCCCCGATGTCTTCATCCTCACCGGCGATGTGGATGAGGGCAAAACAGCCACAGCACGCCGGATTGCAGACCACCTGACAGACAGCGGATGGAATATTCGCGGTTTGTTATCCACCAAGAAGATGGATGATCCGGAAAAGCACGGATACTTTATCAAAGATATCACCAGCGGTAAGAAAGCCCTGTTGTGTTCACAAAATCCCGCGCAGGGAAGTATTAGAACCGGCCGCTTTTATTTCTCCGAAAAGGGATTAACATTCGGAAGGAAAATCCTGATGCAATCGCTGGAGAAGCCCACTGACCTGGTAGTTATCGATGAGCTGGGGCCACTTGAACTGAACGATAAGGGTTGGACGCCAGCCATAGAACAGCTGCTGATGCAAAGCAACACTCCTCACCTGTGGGTTGTAAGAGAAAAACTGGTCAACATCATCATGAGAAAATGGCATATCGGGGATGTAACGGTTTTCAATATCAAAGAGGATTCGGTGGAGGAAATTGTTGAGGAAATTCAGGCGAAGTTATAGCGCCTGGGGTTTATCAATATCAAATTATTTGGATTCCTATCCGCTTGAATGGCGTCGTTCGAGCGAGAATTATATCATCTACACTAATAAAAAAATCACTGAAGACTTTCCATCTTTTCCTATGGCCAGTGCGAAAATCCATAATGTCAGGGCATTAGCCAATTATATCCGGACGTGGCCCTGCGGATAGGGAAAGAGAGCAAGTTTTTATAGGGAAGTTATAAAAGGGAAGCCCGGTTTAATATTTCAGCAATTTTTTTATCGCTTTCACCCATTTTCTTTGATGCTGCGCGTTTAGTTTTTGACCGCTTACCCGCTCCGGTTGGCCACCCTTAACTGTTTCTTAAAGTTTTCTTAAAACCCTTTTCCCTTGTTCAGATGAAGAAAACCTTTTACCTTCACGTTTGGATTTTTTACCAAAACCAGGTAATTTTGTATAAAATCATTGAAGATGAAAAATACATCAATATTCCTAGGAAACTATTTTGACCAATTTGTGCAAACTCAAGTATCTGCTGGTCGATATAAGAATGTAAGTGAAGTCATTCGTGCAGGACTTCGATTACTGGAAAAAGAAGAAAGCAAAGTAATCGTTTTGAAGAATGCAATGCAAGAAGGGTTAAACAGTCCTAGAGTAGAAAATTTTGACTTTGATGAGAATCTAAAAAAACTAAAAGCAGAAAAAAAGAAAAATGGCTAAAGTTGTCTTAAGACAGAAAGCCATTGACGATTTAAATGACATCTGGGATTATACTTTCGAGCAATGGTCTGAAAAACAGGCTGACAAATATTATTCATCTCTAAAATTTGCTTGCAAAGAAATTGGAGAAAACCCTGACCTTGGGAGAGAATATACGG
>CAYXJS010000303.1:0-3141 GCA_964465045.1 uncultured Bacteroidales bacterium
GCTTCTTTTAATCAACACTTTATTGGCATTAAAAAAATCGTGCGGAATTGCTGCATTTATGCACAGATATCCTAATTTAGAGACTGTTCATATAACATTTCATTACCATTTTAACGGCTGCCTGTTAAAAAGCAAATATCCAAAATTAAAAACAATACTCAACTTTTCTTCAGCTTGCTGGAAATAATTCACCGACAAGGAAACCGGACCTATGGGCGAATGAAATACAAAAGCTCCTGTAGCCATAATGTATTGATCTGCAAAAACATCCCCGGTTCCTGTAGCCTCAAACTCCTCAGGGCGCAGTTTCCGGTACGGGGCAAAAACATATCCCTCAAGCCTAACATCCGTGTTCTTAGCTAGTTGAGTAATGTTAATCAAGCCGGCAGCAGCATAAGAATAGCTTCGGTATGAAGGGTAAAACCGGGTACGTGATGCCGGTATAGGCTCAAAAGCGGGAGCTACCAGGGCGCTTGAGGTATAATTGGTGAAATTACTTTGTGTGGAATAGATACCCTCTACGTGGATACCCCACCGCGAATAAAACAAGTCAGGAAAAAAATTGCGGAATTTCAGTTTCAATGCCCACCAACGGTGTTGCTTATACCTTTCGAAGTCTGAGGGCGCTGTAGAGCCCGAATTATAATATTCTTCACCACTGATGCGCTGCAGTTTGGCAATCAGCAAACGTCCCTGGCTGGCATAATACTTCCTGTTTAAAGTGTTGTACTCATATTTCAGCCAGTGTGTCAGGTAATCGAACTTTGTAACATCGGCAGTATCGGATCGCGTAAAATTATTTTGCTGGTAATACTCATTATCAAGATCTCCTGCGGCGCCCCCGATACTAAGCACACTGCTCAGTCCTGAGGGGGTGCCCACGTCAAGCGAAAAGTACCTGTCATCCTGAATAAGGTATGAGGGTTGTTTATCTTCAAAAAAATAGGTGGATGTTTCAAAGAAATCCCATTGGTTAAAGGATACCGCTCCTCTGAGATAGAAAGGCAGCCCTTTGGAGTTGTCGAGCCGGAAACCGGCATGTCCTGCACTGTAGAAGCGTCCGATGTAGGTCTGGGCGAAGGCCGAAAAAGTAGGCTGCCCCAGATGATTATAATTCACCTTCAGGAATGCTTCGTTAACAGCGTCTGAAGAAACATTACCCCCAAGCGATACTTCAATATTTTCGAGTTTCTCCACATCCAGCGAAATATCATAAAACCCTGACTCTTCGTTAAGTGAAGCTACAGGAAAGATATAGTTTATCCGTTTGTCTGCTGCCAGCTTAAAATACTCCTCCTTAAATACATCCAGGGAACATCCTGGCGTTAACCGTTGCCTGAACGAATTGATGATGAATCTTTTTTCCCCATCATCAATCCCCTTCGGGATTACCTCCCCGACAAGGAAAGGCTTATGTGTGGCAGCATAAGCGGCACGTTGCTCCTCTACTTTCTTTGCTGTCACCACCCGGGTAACACGGCTGCGGATGCTGTCAATCATCTTGCGTGTAGCATAATATCCACTATCAATATAATCACTTGTATTTGAAAAATCGGTGATATTAGTAGGCGGAATATTTGGATCTATCAATATACCTTTGGTGCTGTCTATTTCATAATTCGTTTTTTCCATCAACATAGTCTGAAGTTGCGACAGGATATCATTGCTTTTTGGCGGCATGTAGTCAGATGCCACTTTGCTGCCGATAATATACTCCGGATTAAAATGCTCCTCCACCACATCTTTTGGAAAGTTGTTATACATGCCTCCGTCAAACATCAGCTGACCATCTACCGTAATCGGTTTAAAGTAGAAGGGAAAAGACATTGATGCCCTGATAGCGGTTCCCAAATCACCCTTACTGAATATTACCTCTTTGTTGTTACTTACATCGGCGGCAACACAGCGAAAAGGGACGAATAAACTGTCGAAATCACTGCCCGCCGATGCTGTAGCCGGTGCAAAGTTTTCCATAATAGCAAAATCCATCTGATAGGGTTTCACCACACTTAGGGGTATTGAGATATTTCTGTCGGAATCGTCCTGGCGAAGGCTATATTGAAGCTTGATACGAGAGGCGTCCGGATCGAGTTGTTTGTAGTAATAACGGTATTTCTCACTGATATCATCATCTACCCATTCCGAGAACTCCTCAGAATTCACCAGTGTAATCATCTCCTCAGGGCTGAAACCGGCAGCATAAAGCCCTCCAATAATCGCCCCCATTGAAGTGCCTGCCACATAATCGATAGGGATGTTGTTTTCTTCGAGTGCTTTGATAACCCCGATGTGTGCCACTCCTTTTGAGCCACCCCCGGACAATACCAACCCAACTGTTTGGGCCTGCCCCTGAAAAACCATGAAAAAAACCAATAAGGCGACAAGAAATCCTTTATTCATGCAATGTAATTTGGGGTAAAATTAGCAAAACCGGAATTCCCCGCCAAGCTTCAATAATATAAAACATCCAAAAACAATTACCTCAAAGTAGTTGTCTGTTTTTGAATATCTTACTTAAGCTCAAAGTGAAATTCCGGTTTTATGCGCGACAAATGCTTTAAACCTTGTCAAGCGCCTGCTTAAGGTCTTCTATCAAATCTTCCACGTTTTCGATACCTACAGAATAGCGCACAAGCCCGTCGGTAATTCCAGCTTTGAGTTTGGAGTCAGCGCTTACTTTTGAGTGCGTCATAGAAGCAGGGTGCTGTATCAGCGTTTCCACGCCACCAAGCGATACGGCCAGTAAAGCTACTTCCACATTATTCATCACCGTTTTTCCCGCATTGAAGCCACCTTTAAGCTCAAAACTCAACATAGTGCCGGAACCTTTCATCTGCTTTTTGGCCAGTTCATACTGCGGGTGAGAATGTAACCCGGGATACATCACCCATTTCACCTTCGGATGGTCTTCGAGGAAATGCGCTATCTTCATAGCATTCTCCTGCCCCCGGTCTATACGTACCGATAAGGTTTTAATGCCGCGGTGAACAAGATACGCCTGATGTGGGTCCATATTGCATCCCAGGTTGACCATGATGGGCTTAAGCTTTTCGTACATACTTTTTTCCCTGGCTACAATCATACCAGCAACCACATCAGCATGACCGTTCAGGAATTTGGTCATGGAATGAAAAACGACAT
>CAYXJS010000304.1:0-3128 GCA_964465045.1 uncultured Bacteroidales bacterium
CAATGCCTGAGCATTCTAAATCTATCCCGGCCTGAAGACCCGGAGCTAATGACATCCGCTTAACGATTTACAAATTAACTATTCACAAATCAACGAATTAACGATTCACTTATTTGGACTTTGTAGCCATTCATTGTAGCTTGGTGTTTCGCGAATATTCGTCAATAATCCGTGAAATTCGCGATTTTGGAATTTGGGATTTGTAATTTGTAATTTTGACACCAATCAACGATTCACCTTCCCTACTCACCAAATAGCATCACACGGTTATCCCCATCTGTTTCATTAAAAAGACGGCATTCATGTTTTCGGCTGAGCCTTTTCGTAGTTTATAATCAAAATGCAGGGTGTTTTGGTCTATGGAAATCTCAAAACAATAATTAAAAATGTTGTCAGAAAAGTCCTTTTCCAGGTTACCCAGGGCAATATCATGCGTTGCCACTGCTCCGGAGCAGGAGTAATTCATGAGTTGACGCAGCAGGGCGCGACTGCCATGAAGCTTATCGCGCGAATTGGTTCCTTTAAGGATTTCATCCAGCAGCAGAAACAGTTTTTCCCCTTTTTCAAGGCGCTTGATTATGGCTTGTAGCTTTTTTAGTTCCGCATAAAAATAAGATTCATTTTCCTGCAAGGAATCATCTGTACGAATGCTGGTGATTAAGGTCACCGGTGTAAACCTGAAATGAGCAGCGCAAACCGGATTTCCGGTCATAGCCAACACCATATTGATGCCCACGGTTCTCAAATACGTGCTTTTCCCGGCCATATTTCCACCGGTGATAATCTGAAACTGCCTCCAGTTGGAAAACTGAACCTGATTCCCTACACGCCTGGATTTTGGAATGAACGGATGCCCGACATCTTTTCCGTCTATCAAAACCTGTGTATCCATTTCCGGGAAAATGAAATCAGGGTGATGATACGTAAATAATCCCTGCGAAATCAAAACCTCCATACGGTGAAGCCTATCGAGCCACTGTTCTACATGCACGCCGCTTTTTTGTTTCCAGATTTCCAGTTGCTTTACCTGCCGCAAATCCCACAGCAAAAAGGCATTTAAAAGAAATCCGGCAATGAAGTTTAAACGATAGTCAAAACGTTCTGAAATTTTGGATAGAACCCGTATATGAGCTGAGGGCGGCAACACTTGTTCGTCATTGTTGGCCAGCAATGATTTCAAATAATCGCTTTGCCACTTTTCATCTTCTGCCAGGCGCAGCATTTCAGACATGCTCTTCAGCGCCCCGGCTTGCTTCCCGGCTTGTGCATGAAGTTTTCCTATCGTTTTTAAATAATAGCCCGTAATACCCAAAGGCACCAGAAACAAATAGAGCAAAAACATCAAAAACGTAATATTCCCCAATATCATCAGGGCTAACATGATGAAAGTGATAACCGGAATTACGGCTAATAGAATGGTGATTTTGCGTTGTAAAAATTGCAAATGCTTTTCTGAAGCCCATCGTACTAAATTGTTTTCGGAAAGCTTGCCGGGAAAAGCGGCTTTTGCTGCCGTAAGGAAATCAAGCATAAACCGGGGTTTTTGACTCAGCTCTTTTACTGCTTCCTGGATTTGTTGTATCTGCTGAGCATCATGAAGTGGCGACCTGAGCAGATCAGCCAGCTTTTGCTTGCCGGTAGAAGTTACAGCCCGGTTTAACATCTGAAACAGAGACCCGCCCCCGAAAAGATCTAAATCTGAGGCAAAGGAATGTTTGTGATCCTGATATTCAATACCGGGATCAAAATCCTGGTAGTTTCCACTGATAGCTTCTATTTCTTTAGACACAAGCTGCTGCTTTACCTGATAATGGGATAATCGATCCCGGGTTTTTTGATGCGCATAAGCAAAATAAATAAGTAGCCCCAAGAACGCTGCGGTTAACCCAAAAGCCACTACAGGGGCCGGTTGAACAAGAATGTAAAGCGATAAAACTGCTGCCAAAAAAGCCCCTACCCTATAGATTACCCATCTGCGTGACTTTTGCTGCAGAAGTGAAGTTGTTTTATTTATCTCTGCTAAAGATTTTGAAAAAAAGTCTTGTTGTTCCATAAGTTTTCAATAATCCCGCAAAGGTAAACAGAAAGGGAAAATGAAATCTTAGCATTTTTTTCAAAAAAATCACTGTCGTCCGGTAAAAGCTGATATTTGAGGTTTTATTGAATACAGACCTCTCACTGCTTCGAGGTGACAGGTTGTTAGTTTCAAACAAGTCGGAGGGTGGAGGCGGCTTCACAGCCTCCACCCTCCGACTTGCCAAAACGCCTGAAATCCCTGTCATTTCGATACCGAAGCTTCGGTAAGAAATCTAAAAGTTTTTTACAAGACATTAGTAAAAAAAATTAATCTTCACTTGCATAACTAAAAATTTAGTTATAGTTTTGTTTTATATTAACTAATGTTTTAGTTGAGGTAAGAACAAATCATTAAAAAAGAGGTTTTATATGTTACTCAAAAATCAATCATCAAGTTCATCGCTGTGGAGATATCTGGTTACTATACCGGTCTTCATGGCCACAATCTTTATGTTATCCTGCACAAGCAATCAAGAGCAGGAATAAGTACAGGATAAAAATCTTGCAGCACAACAATTAAACGGCGAACCAGCTTATACGGTTGTAGATCAGCAACCGGTTTTCCCGGGTGGTGAGGAAGCCCGGATGGAATACCTGCAAAACGCCATCACGTATCCGGATGAAGTTAAAGCTAATTCTGTTCAGGGAACAGTATACATTCAATTTATCATTGATAAAACCGGAAGTATAAGAAACCCCAATGTCTTGCGTGGAGTTCATGAGGCGCTTGATGCGGAAGCCATAAATGCTGTTGAAAATATGCCCGACTGGGAGGCTGCACAACACAATAAAGAACCTGTAAATGTACAGTTCGTAATGCCAATCAGGTTTACAATAAGCTAATGAATGGGGTTTATGCCAACCTCTGCAGCAGTACCCGGATTCTGACACCCCTAAATGCCTGCCCTGGATTCAACACCATGGCGGGTATTTTTTTGATGAAAATGGTTGTAAAAACGCTGTTGGACGTTAAGCAAGTATCTGATTACAAGGTATCAATCGCCTTTTAGATGGTTGAGCATATCGTGCAATTGCTTTTCCATTTTTTGACG
>CAYXJS010000305.1:0-3122 GCA_964465045.1 uncultured Bacteroidales bacterium
TCAGGCGAGAATTTCGGGAACATTTCATACCCTTTATGATTGGTGATTTCGCGGGCTGTGCCACCAGCATCATCAACGGCGTAAAGGTCTCCGCCATAACTAAACACAATTTGATCGCCATGGATAGCAGGAAAGCGCAGCAGCCGGGCTTCTTCTTCGGGTTGTGCCGTTGCTGTAAGCGCTAATGACATAATGAATGAGAGGAAAATTGATTGTAACTTCATAGATGTGTTTTTTGATTATTTTAGCTAATAACTGTATTTTCGAAACCGAAAATGAATTGAATATCAAAAATAACTAAAATTACTAAGATGAAGGAGAATTTTTTACACAAAATTATGCTTGTGCTGGCAGCTATATTACTGCCGGCCACTATTTTCAGTCAGGTTGAACTGGGAGATATTCAAAATATTTCCAATTCTACAGGAACACCTTCTAATGAACAAAATTTTCTGGCAGAAGGAGATAACTATTATCTGGTGTGGAACCAGTGGGGAGATGTGAGGTTTTCGATGAGCGAAAATCAAGGAGAATCCTGGGCCACTCCACAAACCGTGTACTCTGCCTTTGATTATGGAGCAACCTATCCTGTTATAGCCGTTTCAGGTCAGGAGGTGATGATTTTTTACTTCAGGAACACCAGCGGCGACAGTCAGATTTTTATGGTGAAATCGGATGATGGCGGACAGTCGTTTGGTGATGAGCAGCAAGTGACGAATGCTTCTAATAATACTCAAACTCCGCAAGTGATAGCTGAAGATGGAGTGATTTACCTGGCTTATGAGCAGCGGGATGATGATTACAACTACCAGATCGCTTTCATGAAATCAACGGATGCAGGCGATAGCTGGACAGAACCGGTTTTCCTGTCGGATACGGAATCGCCTTCACGGTGGTGCAGCATAGATGCTGCTGACGGCTCGGTTTATGTGATTTACAATGACGAAACCGGCGAGGAATATGACGATTTGGATGTCTTTTTTACCAAATCAGACGACGAAGGAGCATCCTGGAGCGAACCGGAAAACATATCCAACAATCAGGAATACAACGCACGTATGAAAATCAAAGTGCTGGATGATATGGCTTACGTTGTTTCCAGTACCAACGCCGGAGTGCAGCCGGATATCCGCCTGTATTGGTCAGAAGACCTGGGATCAACCTGGCTGGAGCCTGTTGATATTACTGACAACAGCGGAAATACTGCCAGGCCGGATTTGTTTTTAGGGCAAAATGCCGTTAACGATCACCGGTTGTATGTTGTATATAGCGATGATACGTACACCGGCACAGAGCTTACTTATCTGAAATATTCATACGATCATGGAGAAAACTGGTCTGAGGCTGTGCAGGTTTCAGAAGACATCGAAGATGGCCTTTGGCCTCAGATTGACGGGCAGCAGGGAACAGAAACTGACGATCTTTATATTGCATGGAATATGCCTCCGGCAGGCACTTTTGATTATGAAGTATGGGGACGCCCTGCCACGAGCCAGTTTGCTTTGTCGGCACAATTGCAGGGAACGGTTACCGATCTGGAGCAAAACCCGATAGAAGGCGCTGAAATATCCTTTGGTTCCGGCAGTTACAATACCTTAACCAACAGCGAAGGATATTTTGAGGTGGCAATACCGGGCGGAGAATACACGCTGAGCGTGGAGGCTGAAGGTTATGAGCCGTATTATGAAGAGATTGAGGTAGTAGGCGGCGAAACGTATGAGTTTGAAATTGAACTGGCGCCCTATGAACCGGTGATGTTCCCGCCTTTGAACTTAACCTACAGCATCGAAGCTTCGGATGTGTTGCTGGATTGGGATGAGCCGGCTTCTTCAGGTGAAGAGATGCGGTATGATAACGGAACAAACTCCGATGAAGTAGGGGGAGAGCCTGAACATTTCGAAGCGGCCATACGGTTTACTCCTTCTGATTTACAGCAATATGAAGGTAAGTATCTCACAGAGATCAATTTCTATAACACGGATAAAAACTGCCAGGTGTTTGCCCGCGTATGGACCGGCGGAAATCAAAATTATGCCGGTGATTTGGTCTTTGAGCAGGAAGTGGAAAACCTGAATGAGAATGCCTGGAATCGTGTTGAGCTCGACCAGCCTTTGCTTATCGATACCAGTCAGGAGCTTTGGATTGGTTACAAAGTACTCAATCCCGAAGGAATTTATCCGGCAGGAACGGATAATGGACCGGCAGATCCTTATAAAGGCGATATGATCTTATATTATTCTGACTGGGTGAGTATGTACGAGAATTTTGGGTGGAATATCAACTGGAATATTTATGGATTGGCCGTTTCAACCGAGTCTCCGGCAGAAAATACGCTTTCGGAGTTTTCTCCCCTGGCTGCAAATGTAGATGGGTATAACATTTACAAAGATGGTTCCTATATTGCTGAAGTTGATCCCTTGCAGACCAATTATATGTATGAAGGAATTGGTGAGGGTTTGCATACATTTTATGTTACTTCAACCTACGAAGAATGGGAATCCAACCCATCCAATGAGGTGGAAATGGTTATTACATCCAACAGGAATAATCAAAACGGTAACTTAGTAGTAGGGCCAAATCCCGCTAAGGATAATATTTTTATCCAGGCTAAAGGCCATAGGATTCGATCTTTGACGCTTTCTGATCTTAATGGTCGTGAGGTAATCAGGAAAACTGACATGAATAACAGCCAGGAGTTTGAAATAGAATTACCTGCAGAGCTTAAAGGAGTCTATATTCTTAGGATGGAAACCGAAAGTGGGTTATTTACGGAAAAGGTGAGTATCCAATAGTAAATCGTTTTCGCGTCTGTTTTTTATGAGATATTATCAAAGCCTCGCTTCAACGGCGGGGCTTTTTTTAATCTGTTCAGATGTAGCGCAGAATCTATTATTCGGAATTCGGTAAATGTCGAAACTTCATTGACTACGTTAAAAATCTGTACTAAACTCATGAAAAGTCTAATATTCTGAAAGTAGTAATAACTAAGGTCTCACATTTCTTCTATAATGTTGATAATTAATATTCTCCTTCTATGTGAACCTACTGTTCCTATGCAGTTCAGTCTCTTTTTTAAACCACATAGGCACATAGAAAACAATAGCGCGTTTTATTCAAGTGTT
>CAYXJS010000306.1:0-3118 GCA_964465045.1 uncultured Bacteroidales bacterium
TAAAATAAAAAACCCCGGTTCTGGTGCAGCCGGGGTTTTTTAGTGCAGTACTTTTGATAGAAAGATAGGCGTAAATCTTTTTTACTGAAGTTTGAATTTTGTTAATGCAGCAAAATGATCTTGGAGACTTCTGAGCCAGCCCTTACAAAATAAGTTCCGTTTTCAAATCCTGATAAATCAAGCGTAAAAACGCTATTATAAGAAGCTTTTGTGTTTAGCACCAATGCGCCTACCTGATTGAATACCTTAACATCAACCAAGGATTGCTTCTCAATTGACGACGAGTTTAATTTGCAGTAGAACAATCCTTCAGAAGGGTTTGGATAGATTTCAAAATCATTACTATACACATCTTCTATGCTTAAGGATTTGTTTGGGGATTGATATATTCTTTTTTCGGATTTTTGGTATTCAGATGATTTATTATAATTTGCAATCTTAGGTGATATTAAGAAACGATTACTACAACCATTATCATCAGCAGTAAATGTACACGCAGATGAAACACTAAAGCCTGGCAATAAGGTAATAGAACCACTAGCTCCATAATGAACTACGGCTTCATTTGAAATTTGATTTGAAGCAGTTATTGAGTTACTTGCTAAAAACTCATGAGAATTTCCATTTAAAGTTTCTGTTATAGTAATGTTTTCTGGACAATCGCCTTGTACATTTGGTATTACGTTTACTGAAGGATCTCCAAAAATATTCCATGCCAAAAACATATTTGCTCCACTTTCACCTGTTCCTGAACCATATTCATCCATCATTGAGCATGAAGCATTGTAGCACAGCGAACCAAAGGTAAAATTGTCTTCACTTAGAAGCAGATCATTAAACCTGTCTTGAGCCTGCATTGGTGGTGCCCATGCTTGATTTATTGATGATCCGTAAAAACCTATTGCTCCTGTTGGGCTATTCGTATTACTATTACTCGACCTTAACCAACTTTCAGCAAAGCATGTATTGCTTGTAAAGTTTCCATTTAAACAAGCAACTGAAAAAATAAATGGTAGCATTTCATCATTAGTTAATGAATTAACATTGGTATTTGAAAAGCCTGTTGTAGACCAACTTGTGGTGCTGCCATGCCCTGTATAATTAATTATGGAGATACCCCCATTAACAAGATTACTTACCATTTCGGCAGATGGGTTTCCTGGAGCATCTTCGCCTTCTTGGTTGCCTTCATACAATTCAGAAATAGTATTGTAGTGCCAATTCAACAAATCAGTTCTAATTTTCCTCAAATGCTCCCAGTCATATTCGCTGTCATCTCCATTTCCACTGCCATCATCACTTGCTATACCGATACCTGCATGAAACCAATTTTGCTCTGTCATATTTTCATATAATATTGAACGAGCAACCATTGTTTCAACCTGAGATTCATTCTCAGCTGCAAACCTTCCTATAATTATATCAGGATAATTATCACTACCTGAAACTAAAGAAAAGGAAGGGTCTGATCCTCCATCATTTACAATTAATGATGGTATTTGTGTATGATCCCCAACGAGTAACACAAAAGTTAAGGAATTATCATTATCATATTCGTTTTGAATAAAAGTCTCTATATCATCAGCTGTTGCACCGACACTTGTCATATTGACAAGTTCAGTAGGCAGTTCTCTGTTATTCTTATGATTAACAAAGTCTTGCATCTCCTCTATAAAATCGTTATGGCATATAATCAACATTCTGCCATTCTCTTCAACCGTCCTTGTACTTTTCAAGTTACTTTTTGCTTGATAATTTATGAAATGATTACTTAGTATTGGCTCAAAATATTTATTTACATTAAAGTCTGATTTTTGTGCCGAGTTTTTTAGGTTTGAACCTTCAAAGACTACTTCTAATTCAATACTTGTATAAATTCTCAGTATTTCTTTTACCGGGTTATAAGCAAACGGATAAATGTTTAAAGTTACACCTCTTGAATCTCTTATTAAATAAGGTTCTCCAAAACTAAATCGATCAGTCGGGTAAAAGCTATCTTTAGCATATAGTGACGAAAATGAATATGGAACATCATCAGGATTAATAATCCTTGATAAAATTCCTTTTGATGGAATAACTGGTATATTAATATCCTTATACTTACTAGAAAGAATATTAACTGAATAGTCAGAAGTGCCGGGTATCATGATGCTTCTTGTGATTTTAGGCAATTCAGGGTTCCCTTTTTCTTTTAGAACATTTTCATTGATCAAGTTAACCAAAAAATATTTTTTTTCGTTGATTCCGATCGGTTGTTTATAAAAACTTCCAATTTGAAGATTAATTATTAAACGATCTTCCGAAGCTGAAGGTATATTTAAGGAATTCAAGTTTGAATTTAGAACTACTTTTTCAGAAATAGGTGCCCGTACAATAGAAATGATGAACAAGCAAGAAGAATTATTAGTAATAGCTTTTTCATATTTATATATATTTAATGATCATAAGTTTTTGTGTCTTTTATAATTTGCTCTATCATTTGACAAAATAAACGATCGGGTTTTAGAGTTCATCTGAACCAGCGACGAAAACACTGATTCAAGAAGCAACAAACTCTTAAAACACTGAACTATTCCTTCTTTTTAATTTGTATTGTCGTGCGTTTTTCACTCAATAGCTTTAGTAATTAAGTCAATATTAGAAATCCCCAAGAATAGGTTTTCCGTCAAACTGACTAACTAATGCTTCAATTTCTATATTGGAACCAATACATGAAGTATCTGTTGGATTTAATTCCATTTCATTAAAGAGAATTTCATAACTGCCAGTTAAATAGATGCAACCTGTTTCGTCATAAATATATACATCATTTCTTGTTTTCATTACAATACTCTCATAATCACAAAGAGCATTGTCACTCCACCCTCCATACTGTCCTTCAAGATTAACAGTTTTTCCATAATAGGATTCCGGGTTTTCTACTATTTCCTTAATTGTAGGTCTTTTCACATTTTCGCTGTTTTTATCACATGAAATTAGTGTAAGCATAAACCCAAATAGAAAAACAAATGCAGAAGCTTTATAAAATTGATAAGTTTTCATTTTTTTATATTTTTTAATTCATTCACTTTCTTTTCCAGCTCAATAATGTGCAGTGTCAGCTCTTCAACCTTTTTCA
>CAYXJS010000307.1:0-3115 GCA_964465045.1 uncultured Bacteroidales bacterium
TTTTCATGCCCGGAGACTCAAACTGGAACAATCCGGTTGTTTCGCCGCGACTGTAGAGTTCGTAGGTTTTTTTATCCTTGAGCGGTACATTCTCAATATCCACCTTCTCGCCTTTGGAGTGTTCAATGTTTTTAACTGCATCCTTGATGATGGAAAGGGTTTTAAGCCCCAGAAAATCCATTTTCAGCAACCCAATATTTTCTACATATTTCCCGTCATATTGTGTAACATATGTGAGTTCCGAATCTTTGGCTGTAGTAATGGGAATGTAGTTTTCCAGGTCATCGCGGCCAATGATGATACCGCAGGCATGCGTGCCGATATTTCTGACTGAGCCTTCGAGCGTTTTGGCATATTGGAGAACTGATTTAATTTCCGGCGAGCCGGATTCCAGTTCGCGGCTGAGTTCTGGTGATTCCTTATAAGCTTTGTTGAGTGTCATGCCGGGTCTTTCCGGAACCATTTTTGCCAGGCGATCGGCTTCCTTCAGCGGCAGGCGCTGAACACGAGCCACGTCCCGGATGGCTGACCTGGCAGCCATTGTACCGAAGGTGATAATATGCGCCACCCGTGTGTCGCCATACTTTTTTACTACCCAATCCAGAATACGTGCTCTGCCGTCATCATCAAAATCGATGTCAATATCGGGCATTGATACTCGCTCCGGATTCAGGAATCGCTCAAACAGCAGATCGTATTTGATGGGATCAATCTCGGTAATACGCAGGGCGTAAGCCACAGCAGACCCTGCCGCAGACCCTCTGCCAGGACCTACAGAGACATCCAGCTCACGTGCTGCTTTCAGGAAATCCCAAACGATAAGAAAATAACTGGGAAAACCCATTTTTTTAATCGTCTCCAATTCAAAATCAATACGCTCTTTGATTTCTTCAGTCAGGCTGTTTTTCCATCTTTGTTTTGCTCCTTCGTAAGTAACGTGTCTTAAATACTCATTATGATCAATAAATGACTCCGGGAGAACAAACTCCGGCATAATTGGGTCGCGATCAAGCTCATAAACTTCTATCTTATCTACAATTTCTTGCGTATTCTCCAGCGCTTCGGGAATGTCTGAAAACAAAGCGCGCATTTCATCCTGTGTTTTCATCCACTCTTGTTGCGTATAACGCATGCGGTTTTCATCATCCACGTCTTTGGCGGTATTTATACACACCAGCCTGTCCTGGGCCGGGGCATCATGTTGTTCCACAAAATGGACGTCGTTGGAAGCCACCAGCTTAACATCAAGCTCTTTACTGAATTTCATCAACACTCCATTCACAAAAGATTGATCTTTATACACATTTTTAGTGCGGTGGTCTTCAGAAGGATGGCGTTGCATTTCCAGATAAAAATCTTCTCCGAATATGGCTTTGTATTCTTCTATCACTTGTCTGGCTGCTTCTTCTCCCTGGTTCATGATGGTTTGGGCAACTTCACCGCCAAGGCATGCTGATAGCGCTATTAGTCCCTCGCTGTGTTTCTTCATGAGCGCTTTATCAATGCGGGGATGGTAGTAATAGCCCTCCAGGTAAGCGAGGCTGGAAAGTTTCATGAGATTTTGATATCCGGTAAGGTTTTTGGCCAGAAGCACCAGGTGATACCCTTTGTCGCGCTTTTCTTCTTTTTTATGCATGCTCCGCGGAGCCACATAAAATTCTGAGCCAATTACGGGTTTTACTTCGCTTGCCTTTTTCAGTGTCTGTACTTCCTCAAGCTGGTATGATACAGCTTTTATTTCATCTTTTATGTCTTCTTTTTTGTTTGAACCGTTTGCGTTGGAGAGCGCAATTTTCAGGTCGGCGATTTGTTTTTGTAATTCCTCAGGATTGGTTTTGCGGGCCTTTTCTATAGAGTTATTCTGAGTAAGGATGGTTTGATGAAAATCTTTGGCGCCAAACATGTTTCCATGGTCTGTGATAGCCAAAGCAGGCATATTGTCCAGAGCAGCTTTTCGTGCCAGGCTGCTGATTTTAGCTGTGCCGTCAAGAATAGAATACTGTGTATGCACGTGCAAGTGGCAGAAGGGTTTGGTAGCGGCTTTTGAATCAGAAGTAAGGGGGTGGTTTGGTGCTGTTTTTTTTGGCTTTGAATCTGGTGTATTGACCTGGGCTTTTACCGAAACACCGGCAGGAGCTACTACATCCGGATTATGTCTCATAAAGTCCTGGAGCATTTCCGGTGTAAAACCCAGTTGATCAGGCGAAATAACCTGTAGTCTTACCAGTTCAAGGAAGCATCTAGCTGTAGCTTCAACATCGGCAGTGGCATTATGGGCTTCATCAAACCGCTCGTTAAAAAGGGTAAAGTGCAGTTCTGTGAGGTTAGGACGCTTAAATCCTCCGCCTTTTCCGCCCGGAAGTTGACAATAGCTGATGGATGAATCCATAGTATCTACCGGGGTTTTGTCAAACATCGTTGTTTCGGTTTGTTTCCGGTGAAATTCGGCCCCTACGATATTTAAGTCGAATTGAATATTGTGTCCCACGACGAAGTCGGCTTTATCTAAGGCTTCATTGAATGTATTCAATAGCCATGTTAGATCAACACCTTCTTTGTTTGCTTTTTCGTTGGTTATTCCATGCACCTTAGTGGCATTGTAGGGAATTTCATACCCTTCGGGTTTGATGATATAGTCATGGGCTTCGATAAAACTGCCATTGGCATCATGGATCTGCCATGCTATCTGTACCATTCGTGGCCAGTTGGCGCTGTCAGATACAGGTGCATTAAAGTTTTTGGGAAGTCCGGTAGTTTCCGTGTCAAATATGATAAACATAAAAAAATATCTTTGTGATAATCAGTAGTATAAATTTTATTTCCTCAACAAATCCGAAAGAGTAAAATTAAGGCTTTTCTTTGGGATGGATTTCATGTGTTGATAAGTTGTGAATATTATAATTGAATTCGGTTTAATGAGATTCTGAGTTTGATGGTTTTTTAAGTTGGTTGCAATTTATTGTCATTTGTGGTCATTCTGTTGTAATTCATTGCCTGCCCCGTGAAATTGCGGAGCAAAATTTCATCGGGGTAATTCATTGTAATTCATTGTAATTCATTGTAATTCATTGTAATTCATTGTAATTAGTTGTTATTAAATAGCCATTGATGGTCA
>CAYXJS010000308.1:0-3102 GCA_964465045.1 uncultured Bacteroidales bacterium
TAAACTTCACAAGCAAACCGGTGTTGATTTTATTACTTTTGCATGGCTGAAATGGAAAAAGAACAATATCAATATCATACTTTATCCAACGGGATCCGTATCGTGCATAAGCAGGTAAGAGGAATGGTAGCCCATGCCGGAATCCTGATTAACGCCGGCAGTCGCGATGAATTGCCGGAAGAGCATGGATTAGCCCATTTCATTGAACATACTTTTTTTAAGGGAACACAACGCCGCAAAGCATTCCACGTGATAAGCCGCTTAGACACTATAGGAGCAGAGCTGAATGCCTTTACCACCAAAGAGGAAACCATGATTTATGCTTCTTTCCTCAAAGAGTATTATCCCAGAACTTTAGAATTGCTTGCAGATATTGTTTTCCATTCTGTTTTCCCCGACCATGAGCTGAAAAAAGAGCAGGAAGTTGTGAGGGATGAAATCGATTCATACAAGGACACTCCTTCGGAAATGATTTTTGACCAGTTTGAAGAAGAAATCTATAAAGACCATAGTTTAGGCCGAAATATCCTGGGGAGCAAAAGCAATATCCGGAAATTTACCCGCCGGCGCATCAAAGGTTTTCTTGAGCGCAACTACAACAGCAATCAAATGGTCATTGCCTCCGTGGGCGATATTTCAATACATAAATTAATCTATCATATTGAAAAATATTATTCTGATATAAAAACTTCTCACAAAGCGCGCTCACGCGAACCATTTTATCACTACCAACCTTTTAGAAAAACAACATCTAAAAAGGTGAGTCAAAATCATTGCGTTATCGGCAATGAGGCTTATAATGTATACCAGGAAAAGCAAAAGCTCATTTTAACCTTACTGAATAACCTGTTGGGCGGTACGGGTATGAATTCCAGGTTAAACCTTTCCATCAGAGAAAGGCGTGGCTATGCGTATCACGTAGAATCCAATTACACGCCATACATGGATACCGGATTGTTTAATATTTACCTGGGATGTGCAAACGGCTATTTGAATCCTTCCATTGACCTTGTTCATAAAGAACTGAAACTACTAAGCCAAAAGAAACTGGGAACACTGCAGCTAAGCATGGCTAAAAAGCAAATGATTGGTCAAATGGCCATCTATTATGAGTCTAACCTCAACGAAATGCTGAGCATGGCCAAAAGCAGCCTTCTCTTCAACAGTGTGGAAACGCTTGAATCCCTTGCCGGGAAAATCAGGCAGATTTCCGCGGATGAAATCCTCGAAGTAGCCAACGACATATTTGATCCGGAAAAACTGAGTACACTGATTTATAAAAAACCTTCGCGATGATAGATAAACGAATTGAAGCGTATGCAGATGCGCATTCTTCTCCTGAGGATGATGTATTATATGATCTAAACCGTAAAACCCACCTGAATGTAGTTCGTCCTAAAATGCTTTCAGGCCATTTGCAAGGGCTTCTTTTACAGATGATTAGTGATATGATACAGCCTCAACGTATCCTGGAAATCGGAACCTACACCGGTTATTCTGCTATCTGCCTCGGTCGCGGACTTGCCGATAACGGGAAAATCATCACCATTGAAAAAAATCCTGAACTGGAACCCATGATTCGCAGCTATATAGCTAAGGCAGGACTTACAGATAAAACCATCCTGAAGGTTGGCAATGCTATGGAAATTCTACCCCAACTGGATGATAGTTTTGACCTGGCCTTTATTGATGCAGATAAGGAAAACTACATCGCTTATTATGATATGATTAAGCCAAAAATTCGAAAAGGAGGCTATATTCTGGCTGATAATGCCCTATGGTATGGAAAAGTAGTAGACCCAGCCCAGCAAGCAGATCGTGAAACCGCAGGAATTACTGCTTTTAACGATTATGTGCAGAAAGATTCTGACGTGGAGAACCTTTTGCTTCCTTTTCGGGATGGTATTATGATTATGAAAAAAATAGTCTGACTTTTTGAACCACAAGGAAAGCAACAAAAATCGAATTAATGCCAGATTATAAGTGAATCGTTGATCGTTAAATGGTGAATAGTTTAATTGTTGATTTGTTAAATAGTTAATTTGTGAATGGTTTTTTAGGTTCAGAGATCAGAAGTCAGAAATCAGAGATCAGAAATCCGGAATTACAACAAATGACCATCAATGACCACTTAATGACTACAAATGACAATCAATGACCACTTATTAATGACCCTGGGTTGCCATCACCTACGAGGATTTCAATCCTTCCACTTTTATTGCCAACTCTTTTAGCCATCTGCCAACCTTACTTAAACACCTAAACACTTCTTAACCAACCTACAAACTTAATATCCTCTTATCTCCCCCCTGCGAAATGCCCTCATAAGAATTATGCATCCTCCATTTCCTTAGAAAACATAGAAATCAATGCCTGTATTGAACAATTTATAACTTTTTAACCTTAAATGATGAACGAAAACAGAATTAAAGAATTATGACAAAAAGAGGCAACACATCTCCGGACGGAAAGCATGTTCTGGCTTTCAGATATATCGGTGATATCCGTTTTGGCCCTTCTTTTTTCAGACTAAGAATCAACGGCAAGCTGGTAAAAGACCAGTATTTTGCACATAGCTTTATCTGGAGCTCAGACTCCCGCTACCTCGCGGTGCAAAAATGGTTGGAGATTAATCCGCATCACGGGCCCCATACCGCCCTAATGCTTATCGACCTGAATCAGGGAGTATATACTGAAATAGCCAAAACCTATCGAGGCATTGCCTCACCGATAAGGTTTACCAAAGACAGCATCGTCTATTCCAAGGAATACATCGCACCCGGCTTGCCGCCAATTTTTGAAGAGCGAAAACAAATCAGCGATCTGAAGGAATGGAACAAGCTTGAATTTTTTTCTCCTGATCCGGATACCATTATCCAGGAAAATCCGGGAAAGAAAGATAAAATAGAACTAGGAAAGTTTAATTCGAGTGGTATTTCTGCAAGTGTTCATGTAAAATAACCCAACCCGACAGGTCTTCAAAGACCTGTCAGGTTGCAAAAAATTACTCTTTAATAACTTTCTTCCGGTACTTTTTGCCATCTACCTCAACTTCGAGGATGTAAATTCCATTTTTCAAAGCGGAGATATCAATCTGGTTTT
>CAYXJS010000309.1:0-1622 GCA_964465045.1 uncultured Bacteroidales bacterium
TAGTTTGATGGGTTGTTTTGTTATTAAGCCTTTTGATGCTCTTAAGTTTATATTACGCGGATGATTGACCTTCCAGCTTTTAGGGCTGACGCTGCGGGCAGAGCAAGGTGGAAGGTCTGGCTTATCGTAATTCATGGTCATTCATTACCTGCCCCCTTTGTTGAATGTTACTTTGTAATTCAACAGGGTAACTCGTCCTGAATCTTGTTTACTTTTTGTGTAAACTTATTTCAGGACAAGTCCATTCACGATTCACGAATCACCTTTCAGGTTTTCATCCTCCCTACAGCCGCTGGTCAACAAGCTTCTTATCAAAGAATCCCTTCACATCAAACACGATCATGCCGTTTTCTTTCAAAGCTTTGACATCGAAATCGCGGAATTTTTCGTGGGCAACGGCTAATACTAAAGCACCGTAGCTTTCGCTGTTTCGGGTTAAGAGATTTTCATTCATTACCGATTCGGAAACTAAATCTATGTTGTATTCGTCTTTGACTTCCTCAGGGTTGGCCCAGGGGTCGTAGACGTCTACGTCGACACCGTATGATTCCAGTTCATGGACGATATCGATAGCACGGGTGTTGCGGATATCGGGGCAGTTTTCCTTAAAGGTGATTCCGAGCATAAGGACTTTGTTTCCGCGCACGGGCTTATCGGCTTTCAGCATCAGCTTTACAACCTCACCGGCCACGTGGGGTCCCATAGAATCGTTCATGCGGCGTCCGGCCAGGATAATTTCAGGGTGATAACCCAGCTCCTGGGCTTTCTGCGCCAGGTAGAACGGGTCTACACCAATGCAATGACCTCCAACGAGGCCGGGCTTAAAGGGCAGGAAGTTCCATTTGGTTCCAGCTGCTTTCAATACATCCAGCGTATCGATACCTATCCTGTTAAAGATTTTAGAAAGCTCATTCACAAATGCTATATTGATATCGCGCTGTGAGTTTTCGATAACTTTAGCTGCTTCGGCAACTTTGATAGACGGAGCCAGGTGAGTTCCGGCGGTGATAATCTGAGCATAAAGCTCATTGATAAACTTACCGGATTCGGGTGTTGAGCCGGAAGTTACTTTTTTGATGGTCGTAAGCGTATGCACTTTGTCGCCGGGGTTGATACGCTCCGGGGAATAGCCCACATAGAAGTCCTCGTTCATCTTCATGCCGGCGGTTTTTTCGATTACGGGCACGCAATCTTCTTCAGTAGCGCCTGGATAAACGGTGGATTCGTAAATGACTACATCCCCTTTACTGATTACTCTGCCTACTGCTTCGGAAGCTTTGATAAGCGGCGTCAGGTCCGGACGGTTGTTTTTGTCTACCGGCGTCGGCACGGTGATGATGAAAGTGTTGCAATCCTGAATATCCATCATTCCATACGTCAGATAGAGCCCTTTAGCGCCTTTATTCATGAGGACGGGATTATCCTTTGTCAGCACTCCTTGCAGATTTTCATCTTCTACTTCCTGCGTGCTGTCGTGTCCCTTGTTCAGCTCATCCACGCGGGCCTTGTTGATATCATAGCCGATAACGGGATAGTGTTTTGCAAATTCAACGGCCAGTGGCAGTCCTACATAGCCCAGGCCAATTACTGCGATTTTTGTGTTTTCAATGTTCATATTTGTG
>CAYXJS010000309.1:1722-3098 GCA_964465045.1 uncultured Bacteroidales bacterium
GGCTTAAGCGACTGTTTGTAAATCTTGTCCCAGTCGTAGTCTTTAAACTCATCCCATTCTGTTAACACGGCTATGGCGTGGGCCTGGTCTGTAGTTGTATATGGATCTTTATGTACTACAATATGTTCTTTGGCTTTTTGCTTAGCATCTTCTGCATTGCGGCCTGTAGTTTCATAGACGTACTCCATGTCCTTATAAATCTGCTCTTCCGGGACGCGGGGGTCATACACATGAATTATGGCCTGATCATCCATCAGGTAATCGGCTACATACATGGCGGCTGTTTCTCGCGTATCGTTGGTGTCTTTTTTGAAGGCCCATCCCAGGAAGGCGATTTTTTTCCCGGAAACGGTATTGTATAAGGTACTTATGATATTATCGGCAAAGCGATGTTTCTGATGGTCGTTCATGATAATCACCTGCTCCCAGTAATCTGCGACTTCTTCGAGTCCGAGGCTGCGGCAGATATAAACGAGGTTGAGGATGTCCTTCTGGAAGCAAGAGCCACCAAATCCCACAGAAGATTTCAGGAATTTAGGTCCGATGCGGCTGTCCGTGCCGATGGCGCGGGCCACTTCATCCACATCTGCGCCGGTTTTTTCGCACAAGGCGCTCACGGCGTTGATAGAGCTGACGCGCTGCGCCAGGAAAGCATTGGCAGTAAGCTTGGATAGCTCTGACGACCATACGTTGGTTTGCAGGATGCGGTCTTCAGACAGCCAGTGGGCATAGATATCTGTAAGGGCATCCATAGCAGCCTGACCTTCTTCTGTATCATGATCGCCACCAATCAGCACACGATCGGCATTGTGCAGGTCATCAATGGCCGTACCTTCAGCCAGGAATTCGGGGTTGGAGAGAATCTGAAATTTAACACCGCTGCCTACATTATCCAGTATGGATTTAATCGCCTGGGCTGTGCGTACCGGAAGCGTTGACTTTTCTACAATAATTTTGTCGTCTTTTGCAACCTCAGCAATACGGCGTGCGCTCAGCTCGATGTATTTCAGGTCGGCAGCCTTGCCCTTGCCGCGACCATAGGTCTTGGTGGGTGTGTTAACCGACATGAATATCATCTGTGCCTCGTCGATGCCTTTGTCGACATCAGAAGAAAAGAAGAGGTTCCGGCCGCGGGCCTCAGCCACTACTTCCTTAAGTCCGGGCTCATAAATGGGGAGGTTATCGAGGTTATCGTCGTTCCACTGCGCAATGCGCTCCGGGTTGATATCCACGACCGTAACTTTGATTTCGGGGCACTTTTGTGCAATAACAGCCATGGTAGGCCCTCCAACGTATCCTGCTCCTATACAGCAGATGCTAGTGATTTTCTTTTTCATAGTTTATTTGTTTGTGATATTTTGATGCGAATATATTAA
>CAYXJS010000310.1:0-3097 GCA_964465045.1 uncultured Bacteroidales bacterium
CTGTAGTAAAAACCTTTAGTGGTACTATTTCGATATATTCCACGGCAATAGAGGATTATGCTTTAGGTACTGCGGGTATTACCGAGCGGGAGGCTAAGGCAGAGGGATTTGATATCATTACAGGTTATTTTGAAGGTATGGACCGCCATCCGGGGAAATTGCCCGGCAAGCATAAGCAAGCCGTTAAGCTCATTGTAGCTCATGAGTCGGGTGTGATTATTGGTGCTGAGGCTATTGGAGGAAACAGCGTTGGCGAACTCACCAACCTGCTTGGTTTCATTATCCAAAGCCGTACTACTATCCAAACGCTCATTACTTCTCAAATCGGAACGCACCCCATGCTTACAGGTTCTCCGGCGGCGTATCCGCTCATGAAGGCAGCAGAAATGGCATATAAAAAGTTAAAGCCGGCTTAAAAACGTAGCCGGCTTGTCCGGAATAGTCTTCTGAATCAGTGGTTAAATTAAAATATGTCAAGAAAACGGATTTGAATGGGGTTTTTTTGTATATTTATAGAATAAAGATAAAATCATGTTATTAGAAAATTATTCCGGACAGGCTTTAGAGGATTTTGAAAAACCAACATTGCTGTTTGACAATGGCTTGCACTCGGTTTATTGGCTGGGTTTTCCCGAAGAAACGGCTTTCAGGACAAACAGCTATTTGATACGGGATATGGAACAGCTTATTGTTGTTGATCCCGGCGCTTATGATCATTTTGATTTTATCCTAAATCGTATTAATCAGATTGACGCTGCAGAAAAAGTAGATGCTATTATCTTGTGTCATCAGGATCCGGATGTAGCTGCCTCTTTACCACGTTGGCTTGATATGATACCAAATGTGGAGGTTATCACAACTCATCGCACGGAAGTGCTGTTGGGTTATTATACGCAAAAGGCAATGAATATGAACATTGTGGATGACAGCTTGCATTATACTTTTAAATCAGGAAATCGTTTGCGTTTTGTTGAAGCCCCTTTTATGCACTTCCCGGGAGCCTTTGCTACATATGACCCGGTGGCTTCTTTCCTGTTTTCAGGTGATGTTTTTGCTGCATTGGATTATGACTGGACGCTGGTAATCGACGACTTCAAGAAGCACCGGCCTAAACTTGATTTGTTTCACAAGGATTATATGGCATCAAACAAAGCAACCGCAGGCTTTGCTGCTAAGATTGACTCGTTGCCTTTAAACGCAATTTTGCCACAGCATGGTTCAATCATACCTGACGAATTTGTAGCTGAAGCGGTGGATTACCTCAGAAACCTGAAGTGTGGACTCGATTTAATTTATCCGTGATGGGAGATGAAGGCAATACATATCAGAAAGAATTGGACAAGCTGCGACGCGAGAATAAAATGTTGCGGTCTGCATTAAAGCAACAAGACCACTTGCAAAGGTTGCTGGAACAAGCTAACAATAACCTGAAGCAGAAGGAGCTGGAAATACAAAAGCAAAAAGAGCGGGCTGAAGATGCCACGATGGCAAAATCCCTCTTCCTTGCCAATATGAGTCATGAGATAAGAACGCCTATGAACGGTGTTTTGGGGATGGCAGAAATATTGAAGGATACCAACCTTGATGATGAGCAGCGGGAATACTTGCATGTGATTGTCAATAGCGCTAACAATCTGTTGTCTATCATTAATGATATTTTGGATTTTTCTAAGATTGAAGCCGGCAAAATTGACCTGGAACAGGCCCCCGTGCGGATAGAGTCAGTTGTTAATGAAGTCAGCGATATTTTATCCCCAGAGGTTGCCAAGAAAGGCATTGAGCTGATTACCTATATCAACCCGGATATTCCTGACCTGGTCCAGACTGACCATGTCAGGCTTAGGCAGGTGTTGCTGAACCTGGCCGGCAATGCAGTAAAATTTACGGATGAAGGTCATGTATGGCTATCATGCGACATGCCAGAGCCGCCCGGAGAAAGTACTGTAGCTGTCGATTTTAAAGTGGAGGATACTGGTATTGGTATTTCAGAAGAATATATAAAAAGGCTCTTTCAGTCATTTTCGCAAACTGAAGTTTCTACGACACGGAAATATGGAGGGACAGGACTTGGACTCACCATATCAAAACAACTTGTGCAGTTAATGGGAGACGATATTGTTGTAAAATCACAGCCGGGCAAAGGTTCTGTTTTTAGCTTTCGGTTGGTTTTTGATATTATATCCAAAAAGGCGTTTGTGAATGAAGATATTAACAACCTGAAAATCGCCGCGTTGGACGACAATTCCACTAATCGGTTCATATTACGTAAATACCTCAAGGCGATAAATGCAGATGCACATATTTTTCATACGCCAGAGGGTTTTTTAAAGAGTTTTATCCGCCTGCAGCAGGAAGGAGATCCTTATGATATTTGTCTCTTAGATTATGACATGCCCCGTATGGATGGTTTAGAAGTGGCTCAGCGGATGAAACAAGAGGTTGCAGGTCATCAATCTGCTATTATATTGCTTTCTTCCATTACAGATATGCTTAAGCGGGAACAATTAACGCATTATGGCATTGCTGCTCAGCTCAACAAGCCACTTAAGGTGACTCAATTATTTAATACAATACATCATGTTTTAAAACCTGATGAAGAATCAGAAAAACCAGTTGACAAAGAGAACCTTCCTGAAATGCAGGAATTTAATATCCTGATGGCTGAAGACAACCGAATTAACCAGCGTGTTGCGCTTTCAATTCTGCGCAAGTTGGGGCAGAATGCTGATTTAGCTCCTGATGGAACTGAGGCTGTCAGGTTATATAAAAAATTAGATTATGATGTTGTGTTAATGGATTTGAGTATGCCTAAAATGGATGGTATAGAAGCAACCAAAGAAATCCGCAAGTATGAAGAGGAGCAAGGTTTGAAGCCTGCTTTTATTGTGGCGCTGACAGCGGCCGTTATGAAGGAAGACCGGGATAAATGCCTTCGGGCCGGCATGGATGATTTTATTGCCAAACCTTTTAATATAAAGCAGATTGCCAAGATTTTTAAAAAAAAGAGCCAACAACACCAGCAGACCTGATTTTTTTGCTGTTTTTAACGGAAGTTCACCCAATATACTATAACAAAACGGGCTCTATAAAGCTGTAA
>CAYXJS010000311.1:0-3095 GCA_964465045.1 uncultured Bacteroidales bacterium
TCAGACATTGAACGGTGGAAATCATACAATAAAATGGGACGGGCTTGACCAAGCCGGAAAGCCATGCAAGCCCGGCCCCTATATCGCTTACCTTAAGGTAAACGGAAAAATCCGACGAACGGTGAAAATATTAAAAACCAAGTGATATGAAAAATTTAATCTTACTCTTTGCAGTCATCCTTCTTCACCTAACATATCTTTTCTCCCAGAAATGGAGTGACCCTGTTCAAATTAGCACGTTGGAAGGTGTTAATAATAATTCTGACTTTTGTATTGACAATTCAGGGAATATCCATTGTGTCTGGAGTTATAAAGTTGAATCAAACTACAAACATATCTATTACAGCAAATCTATTGATGATGGCCAAACCTGGAGTGAACCTGAAAATGTATCGCAAAACACCAGCCTGTGGATGGAAAACCCACATATCGTTGCTGATTCGGATAACAATTTACATTTAACTTATGATTATAACTCAGGTAATTCGTATCAAACATTAATTGTGCATCGCAAATTTATGGGTAATGCCTGGAGCGAAATGGATACTGTTTCATCCGGTTGGCCAGGAGCCAGGCATAATCGTCTCCTTATCGACAATAATGACAAACTTTACTGCTTTTGGTTTCATGACTTTCAAAATGGAACTACATTTTACCGGGTTTTGGAAAATAGGGTGTGGGATGAAATTCAAATTCCATATAACAATAATGACAATGTTTTTTTAAATAATGTAGTTATTGATAGCTTAAACAATATTTATTGTATCGGAAATTATTTCGGTGAAGGTCAAAACCCTTATGATATGAGGGTTATCTACTTTGATTTTATAGACAATGAATGGAGTAATCTTACACAGATAAATGATGAAAGATCGTGGGGTGAAACCGATATCGCATTATCAAACTCTAATAATCAAAATATAGTTTGGGAACAATATATTAATGATTCAATTCCACCAGATAATGGTACATTATACTCTTATTGCAATGGTGAAAGCTGGGAAATTCCTGAATTGTTAGCAGAAAATGCATATGAACAGGCTATTTGTGTTGATATTAACAATCAAATTCATATAGTTGATAATGAAGACTTAGATGATGCTTATCAGTTGGTACATTATCGGCACCTTAACAATGAATGGGTAGGAGAAATTATTGATGAGAGTAATTATGGAAATTATGGAAATAAATTAATTTGTAAAGAACAACATTTATATATGACAAGTGTATTAGTACAAAGCCTTTCCCCAGATTATAATGCCTCTGTTGTATTAAGAAAATACGAAATAACCACAAGTATTGAAAACAATCTTATAGTAGTCATTGATTTATACAATATTTATCCTAATCCTTCAACAGCTAGCACAACAATTTCATATTCATTAATCGAAACAAAACATACATCAATAAAAATATATGATTTACAAGGGAAATTGATAAACACTATATTAGAGAAAAAACAAGCACCAGGCAAGTATCAAATTATGTGGAATGGTACAGATAATAATGGAAAGGAGGTTAAATGCGGCTTGTACCTTGTTCGCCTGCAGGCCGGCAGGCAATTTATAACCCGCCCGGTGGAGATTATTAAATAAATTTTTTAACCAGACCAAAAACCGGGAGGGAAGAGCAGGCATGGCCGGATTGTTCAGGAAAAAGGCCGTGTTGCTCTCATCCCCGGTTTGAGTTGCAAAACTAACAAAAAATGAAAAAGCTAAGTTTTTTAATGCTGGCAATGGCTTTACTAAGCCTGCCGGCATCACTTTTTTCGCAGGAAAAATACGCCGTACTTATTACAGGCGATTATGCCGCAACATCCTATTCCGTGCCGCTTTCCGACCAATGGAACAATGGACAGGGAAAAGATACGTATGGTTTTGATGAATTCTGGAACGACACCTTTTTGATGTGGGAAATGCTGCAAGAAAAAGGTTATTCGCAGGATAATATTATTGTACTGTTTGCCGATGGAAATGATTTTACATTTCCTCTTCAAGCTGATGAATATAAACCTGATCAAGGGGTAACCGTAACCGACTTTTCAGCAAGTATAGCCAATGTAAATCTAGTATTCAATGGCCTGGCTAACGGTTCGAGTGGTTTTCCACAGGTAAATCAGGATGATTTTCTTTTTGTTTGGACATTCGACCATGGAGGTGGCTCCGGTGGTAATTCAACGCTTTATCTTATTGATGGCTTAATTACAGATGATGATTTCGCCGCTTTAACAAATCCAATCGCCGCCAATAAAAAGGTATATTGGATGCAGCAATGCCGTTCAGGGGGGTTCGCTGATGAGTTAGAAGGAACATCCACCTTTTTTCATTCGGCATGCCAACCCAACGAAAATGCATACAGGGCAAATAATACTCCTGATTTGGAGAATGAGGTTATCAATGGCGTACCCTACCATCATGGTGAATTTAATTTTCACACTTATTCTCCAACCAACCAGGAATCACCGGCTTATGAGACCGAATATAATGGTGAGCCTTATGCTGATGCTGATTTGAATGCAGATAATTATATCAGTATGTATGAATCGTGGATATGGGAATCAAATCATGAAAATTCCCCGGAAACACCTCTTTTGTCTGATCAAGGAAATATAGGAAGCCATACATCCATTGAATACCCAACACTCCTTCATTCCGACATCACTTCAAACGAGTTATTCAGGGGTGTTATCGGGGTTTCCAAAGATGTTCATATTACAGCCGGAAACCAGGTTACCCTTGCCAACAATGCAGACCTTACGCTTTTAAATGATGCTCATTTAATAGTAGATGCAGGGGCAACGTTGATTATTCAGGATAATGTTAAACTCGACGGAGACCTGTCTAATCAAATTGTTGTGAATGGTGAAATCCAGGTACAGTCGGATGAATTAGCCCTGGAATCAGGTTCGGCCTTAACCTTCAAGGGTCAGGGAAATATGTATTTCACCCAAAGCAATTCGAAATTTATCATAAAACCGAGTGCGCATGTGGTTTTGGATGAGCTCACCTTAAAACGGTCAGGCAATAACACCTGGCAAGGTATCCAGGTATGGGGCCATTCCGATTCTTCTCAATATTCTTACAATGCGCCCTGTC
>CAYXJS010000312.1:0-3083 GCA_964465045.1 uncultured Bacteroidales bacterium
AAAGTTGTTCCTGAGGTCATAAATGTACGCCCAAGGGTGCTGTTGATAGCTGAATTGATATTGTCTTTTAAGTGTCGTTTCGGGTAAAGGAAGTTGTACTCCCTAATGCGGTCAAAGATAATCACCGAGTCGTTGATTGAGTATCCGATAATGGTAAGGATAGCTGCGATCGTAGACTGGTCAATTTCCAGGCTAAAAGGCAATACGCCGGAGAAAATCGAATACATTGAAATCGCAATCAGCGAGTCGTGTGCAAGTGTTGCCAATCCGCCAAGACCAAACTGCCATTTGCGGAAGCGTGCGGCGATGTAAACAAATATGATGGCCAAAGCTATGGCGAGGGCCAGATATGCCCGGTGCAAGAGGTCAACGGCTATTGTAGGCCCTACCTTCTGAGAGCTCAACTTTCCGATAACTTTATCATCGGTATCATCCAAAAACTCACTCTTTGAGATTTCTGTTTCAAAGACATCTTTCACCCCTTCAAATAATCTGGCCTCCACAATTGAATCTGACTGGGCTGAATTATCATCAATCTTATACTTCGTAGTGATTTTAACCTGGTTATCAGGACCAAACGTTTTTACTTCAGGAGGTTGATTATTGAATTGTGATGCCAGCTTTTCACGTAAGTCTATTGTATTTATGTCTTTATCGAAGCGCACTACATACGTTCTTCCACCGGCGAAATCAATACCCTGGTTGAGGCCTTTTGTAAAAAGAGAAAACAACCCGATAATAATTAGGATTCCGGAAATTACATAGAAGAGTTTACGTTTGGCAATATAATCGATATTGATTTTAGTAAACGCATTCAGCGTAAGCTTATTACCGAATGAGACTTTCATGTTTTTATCAAGAGCCCAGGTAAAAATTACTCTTGAAATCAGAATGGCAGTAAACAAGGATGAAAGAATACCAATGATTAAGGTAGTAGCAAATCCCTGAACCGGCCCGGAACCAAAACTGTAAAGCACGATGGCCGTTAATAAGGTTGTGATGTTGGCATCGATAATTGCAGAATAGGCATTACGGTATCCATCCTGGATTGCAAGTCGAATACCTTTCCCTGCCCGGATTTCTTCTTTAATCCGCTCATAAATAATTACGTTGGCATCCACTGCCATACCTATGGTAAGTACGATACCAGCGATACCGGGAAGTGTTAATACTGCTCCTAATGAAGCAAGTACACCCAAAATAAAGAAAATGTTGGTAATGAGTGCCAGGTTCGAAACCCATCCTGCTTTGTTATAGTATAATACCATGAAAAGCAACACAATAACAAAGGCAATGATGAAAGAATTCAATCCTGATGTAATGGCTTCCTGTCCTAGTGACGGGCCGACTACTTCTTCCTGAACGATATTGGCCGGAGCGGGAAGTTTCCCTGCTTCCAGGATATTGGCTAAGTCTTGAGCTTCTTTAATGGTAAAGTTTCCGGATATGGATGAACGCCCGGTTGGAATTTCATCATTTACATTCGGAGCAGAATAAACATAATCATCCAGCACAATGGCTACTTGTCTTCCTACATTGTCGCCTGTTAGCCTTTTCCAAACGCGCGCTCCTTCGCTATTCATGTTCATGGAAATCTGCACATTTCCATTCGGATCGTAGTCCTGGCTTGCATCAGTAATCACTTCTCCGGATAAGGGAGCGCTACCATCTCTGGTAGAAACTTTAAGCGCAAGCAGTTCAAGCACATTGCTGTTCTCCTCGCGTGGTTTTACCATCCAGGCAAATCTGAGGTTTCTTGGGAATATATTGCTTACTCTGTCGAGCATCGTATTAACGCGTGCTGTATCCTGAATTTTAGCATAACCTACGGTTGCGCTTTGTGCAGGATAATATTGTCCGTCGTCAGATTGCAAAAATGCAGGCTGCAGATAAGCATAAAGTGGGTTCTCTTCTGCATACTCTTCAAAATTCGGGTCTTCCTGCCGGTCAGTAGTATCTTCTTCGCCAAGTTGCTCAAGCAATTCATCTTCTCCCTGGGCTGTGTCTTGTTCTGGCTGAATTGTGTCGTCATCAGTTTGATCACTTGTTTCCTGGGTTTGTTCTTGCTGGGAAGTTTCTTCAGAATCTGCTTCATCAGCGTCCTGCTGTTTTTCACCTGTTTCGCGTTTGACTTGTTTGGCTAACTCCTGATTAGCTTCCTCAAAAAACTGCGAAATCTCGTTGAATTTATAAGTCTCCCAGAATTCAAGCTGTGCTGTTCCCTGTAGGAGTTTCCTTACCCTTTCAGGTTCTTTTACCCCCGGAAGTTCTACCATGATTCTTCCGGTAGCGGCAATAGGCTGTATGTTGGGTTGCGCAACGCCGTAGCGGTCAATTCGGGTTCTTAAAATCTTGAGCGTACGATCAAAAGCTCCATCCACTTCTTTAGAGATAATTTCTATAACCTCTTCATTAGTAGAATTATACGATATTTTATCTTTCAATTCTACTGTATTGAAGATGGCGGCCAACTTAGCATCGGGGTCGATTTCTTCAAAAGACTCACGGAAGAGGGTAACAAAATCCTCAGAGGTAGTTTTTTGTTTTTCTTCTGCCATTTCTATCGCCTGCCTGAAGGTTTCGTCTTTACTGTCGTTAGCTAATGAAAGCAAGATATCTTTCATAGACAATTCAAGCATGACGTTCATTCCACCTTTGAGGTCGAGCCCCAGGTTTATTTCTCTTTCTTTACATTCCTGATAAGTAAATTCCCTGATAAGGATATTATAAACCGGCTCATTAGATATGGAATCCAGGTAAAAACGTTCACGTGATTTTGAAATGGAATCATAATAATAGGCTTCCTCTAAGGGATCTTCTTTTGCAAGTTGCTGTGCCTCTTCACGGGCTGTCTCTTTATGAGCATATTTGTTTGCATCATTCTCTACGCTTTTCGCGAAAAAAGTGAAGGATAGCTGAAACAGGCTCACAATAGCAAAAGCAATAGCAAAAAACTTAATAGCTCCTTTATTCTGCATGTGATTGCTAAGTTTTAATGTTAATTTTCATTTTCAAGCGTGCAAATATACTACATCAATTATAATTTACCAATGAATCCATTTTAAAGTTTTGACAAAGGGATG
>CAYXJS010000313.1:0-3078 GCA_964465045.1 uncultured Bacteroidales bacterium
GAACGCCGAAAATACATGTCCTGCAAAAAAGGCTCTGAAATTAATATCTTTCCTGATGATGGATTAATACTGTTCATACTCATCTTCTCCTAATTTTCTTTCAAAAATAACACGTTTTTTTCACCTGTTATTGTATTTGTGTTTATCTGTGTTTTATAATTTAATTTACTTTGCATAGCCGAATTTGCAAATTATGACAGACAATCAAAAAAAATACGAAAAACTTCGCGAAAACTATCCTTTCTTTTCTTTTGAATCCTTTAGCGTATCAGAAGAAAAGTATCAGCATACTGTCCGTTTTCACTTTTCTTTGGCAGGAAAAGAGCATTTTTATCCTGTGCTGATGATTCCCAAAATGGCTTCTTTTCAGCAGTTGGATGAAGCTACCTGGCACTGGTTTGCTTTTCACATCGGAATGGTGGAAGCTCTCAGCTACTGGAAAACGGCATGTCCACCCAGGTTTTTAGTCAAGCCCTACCAATTGGATGCGAACCGGATTTCATGGTGGAAAAAACTTTATTTCAATGGATTGGGAGAATTTTTTTATCAAAACAATATCCAGACTCATCTTGATGAATTCATGAACATCGAAACAGGAAAAAGGTCTCTGCCAAAACCTGAAGCAAAAACATCAGAAAATAAAGTATTGGTTCCGGTAGGGGGTGGAAAAGACTCTGCCGTAACGCTGGAACTGCTAAAAGAAAGCCGGCTCAATATCATCCCAGTGGCTGTCAATCCCCGCCCTGCTATTCTGGAAACTATAAAGCAGGCACAGATTCCGGTCCGGTCGTTGGTAAAAATCCATCGGCAACTCGATGAAAGAATGCTGCAACTTAACGAGGAAGGTTTCCTTAATGGCCACACACCTTTTTCGGCGCTTTTGGCTTTTATTACTGCGCTTACATCTGCTTTAACAGGAACCCGCAATATCGCCCTCAGCAACGAATCCAGCGCCAACGAAGCTACCATTCCCGGCACAAACATAAATCATCAGTATTCTAAATCATATGAGTTTGAGAATGATCTCAGGGAATACCTGGCATCGTTTTTTAAAAAAGAGATAAATTATTTCAGCTTTTTAAGACCTCTAAATGAACTTCAAATAGGCAAATTATTTGCAAGCATGCCTCAACACCACTTTTCTTTTAAAAGCTGCAACCGGGGAAGTAAAGACAATGTTTGGTGCGGGGAGTGTTCCAAATGCCTTTTTACGGGTTTGATTTTGGCGCCATTTATAGATCGCGATAAGCAACACAAAATTTTTGGGAAAGACCTGCTGAATGACGCATCGCTAAAGCCGCTTTTTGACCAACTTACAGGCATAGCCGCTGAAAAACCGTTTGAATGTGTAGGTACGGTCAATGAAGTACAAGCCGCCATTGAGGTCGCCAGGTCTCATTGGGAAAAGCCCTGGCCATTTTTACTTGAAAAAGCTCCTGATTTTGGAATAACACCCGATCAAAAAGAACAATTGACCTATAAAACGAGTTTTACTCATCATGTTCCAGTTACGTTATATAAAATTATAAGTCAAAAACTAAAGCTATCATGATATTCCAGGCATGGCAAAATAAAAGCATTCTGATACTGGGGTTTGGATTGGAAGGACAATCTACGCTGCGGTTTTTGCGTAAACATTTTCCCGATAAGGAAATTTTTATTGCCGATTATGACAGCAGCCTGCCAGAGCAGCATCCAGACTTAAAACAGGTTTCATGGATTACCGGCGAAAAATACCTTGATGATGTAGCCGAATTTGACGTGATAATAAAATCGCCGGGTGTTGCGCTCAGGGAGGCCAAAAACAGCCTGATAACCTCGCAAACGGATATTTTCCTGCAGCAATTTCGCAAGCAAGTCATCGGTGTAACCGGAACAAAAGGAAAAAGTACTACAGCCAGCCTGATACATCACATCATCCAAAAACAATTTCCCGACTCGCTGCTCATCGGAAACATCGGCACACCGCCTTTAGACAAATATGCAGAAATCGGCATCCGTACTCCCGTAGTACATGAAATTTCAGCTCACCAGTTGCAGCATATCCATGTGGCGCCACATATCGCGGTATTTATGAATCTCTTTGAAGAACATTTGGATCATTTCGGCAGCAAAGAGCAATATTTCGAGGCCAAAAGAAACATTCTGCTACGACAAAACAACGATGACCGTTCTGTTTTAAATGCTGAAGAAACCTTAAACGGAAATCTGGACGCCTACGGAAACTACCCGGCACATGTTTATCGCTTCGCCCTGAATAAAGGAGAAGAGGTTCATGCATGGATTGAAAATCAGGAAATTATTTATGCAAGCGAAGGGGATACCACGCGTTTTGCATTACACAATTTTAAGCTCCCGGGGAAACATAATCAGCTCAATGCCATGGCAGCGGTTATTGTAGCTAAACAACTGGGCATCCGTGATGATTTAATTGACGATGCTTTACGCACTTTCAACGGTTTACCCCACCGCCTTGAGCAAATCGCTGTTAAGGATGGAATTACTTTTTATAATGATGCCATCTCTACCGTGCCGGAAACAACACTTCAGGCCCTGAAAACGCTACCTGATACTCACACTTTGATATTAGGAGGTTTTGATCGCGGCATTGAATATGGTTCGCTTTTGAAATTCCTTGAAAGCTCAGCCGTTCAACAACTGATTTTTACCGGGCCTGCCGGAAAGCGCATGCAGAAGCATTATAAGGGCAATCAGCATACCGTTTCCCTGGATGATATGCAGGAGATTGTGGATCATGCGCACCAAAATACGCCATCAGGCAAAATATGTCTCCTCTCCCCCGCCGCCGCAAGCTATGATCGCTATAAAAATTTTGAAGAGCGCGGAAATGCCTACCGGAAAGCCATTGAAAAGATTTAAGACAGGAATTTATATACCTGTAAAACAGATGCTCATAGATCTGCCAATGTAGTCAGGTTAGTTTGAAATGTTGTTTTGCTCTAAAAATTACAATATTTATATTTTTGTCGTCCGGTAAAATCTGATGTTTTGAGTTTTATTTAAAGCAGACCTCTCACTTCGTTCGAGGTGACAGGCTATTAGTGTTAAACAAGTCGG
>CAYXJS010000314.1:0-3074 GCA_964465045.1 uncultured Bacteroidales bacterium
TTATTGTTGGGAATTATTTGGGTAAAGATGCCCTTGCAGCCGTTGGCGCTTCCTTTCCGGTGATTTTCACCATGATTTCTTTTGTAATTGGTATTGCAGGAGGGTTTACCATTATCATATCGCAATATTTCGGCGCCAAGCAAATGAAGAATGTCCGCATGGCGATTGACACGATGTATCTGTTTCTGTTTTTTGCGGCTTTGGTGATTACTTCCGTAGGTATCTTTTTTACGGAAGAGATTTTTCGTTTGATGCAAACTCCTGAAGAAGTGCTGCCTGAAGCCGTCACCTATTTGCAGGTATATTTCGGCGGAATCGTACTCTTCTTTGGCTTTAACGGGATCAACGCCATACTCCGGGGGTTGGGCGATAGCAAAACACCGTTGTACTTCCTTATCATTGCGACCATGACAAACATCTTATTTGATTATTTGCTGGTGGTGGTGTTTGAAGTGGGTATAGCAGGGGCAGCCATAGCTACTATTATTTCACAGGGCGGAGCTTTCATTACGGCAATATTTTATTTAAACCGCACGCATTCAGTAGTAAAGCTAACAACCTGGCGCATTCATTTTAACAGGGAAATATTCAGGAAAAGTCTTAGAATCGGGTTGCCGTCCGGTATGCAGAATACGATTGTTTCTTTGGGGATGACAGCTTTGTTTGGCGTGGTAAATACTTTTGGGGCGAGCGCGGCAGCCGCCTATAGTGTAGCGCTTCGCATCAATGCGCTGGCACAAACCCCGGCTATGAACTTTTCTGCGGCTCTTTCTACTTTCGTAGGCCAAAATTTGGGCGCCAACAAACCTTCTCGTGTAAGAAAAGGATTGCTAAGCACACTGGGAATGGCTGCTGTAATTGTGGTTATCATGACGGCGGTTATTATCATTTTTAAGCACGAATTGATGATGCTTTTTTCAGCAAACCCCGAGGTGATTGAAATTGGCGCGGAATATTTAGTTATAGTCAGTTCTTTTTATTTGGTTTTTGCAGCGTTGTTGATTTTTGGCGGAGTGATGCGTGGTGCGGGTGATACCATCATGCCGATGTTTTTCACGCTGGTTTCGCTTTGGGTTATTCGTATTCCAATGGCGTACTTTTTATCCGAACAAATAGGATTGACCGGTATATGGTGGGCTACACCGATAGGTTGGTTCATAGGAATGGCAATGTCTGTGATTTACTATTTTACAGGCCGGTGGAAAAGGAAAGTAGTTGTTAAGTACGATAAACCCGGCCAATAGCTTTTTGTATTACTCATGCATTATGCATTTTGTTTTGACATTTGTGTCTTTACAGAGTCATTCTTTTATTCAATTGATTTGAGAAATGTGATCAAACTGTTAAAGCCACCTTCTGAAAAAAGTGTAAATTTGGTCGCTGCAAATTGACAAAACAAAAACTTACACTGCAATTATGAAAAAAACAGGATTATTTTTATTAACTGTGATGCTTGCATCGCAGATTGTTTTAAGCCAAACCGATATGAAATACCCCGAAACAAAAAAGACAGATCAAGTTGATACGTATTTCGGTACTGAAGTGGCTGATCCATACCGCTGGCTGGAGGATGACAATGCCGAAGATACCAAAGAGTGGGTAAAGGCTCAGAATGAAGTCACGTTTAATTATCTTGATAAAATCCCTTTTCGTGATGATCTTAAGGAATATTACAACGAAATCTGGGATTACCCCAAAGAAGCAGCTCCTTTTAAAGAAGGTGACAATTATTTTGTCTCCAGAAACTCAGGACTGCAAGACCAAAGCGTAATCTACAAAATGGAATCTCCTGATAAAAAGGGAGAGGTTTTTCTTGATCCAAACGCTTTATCAGAGGATGGAACCGTTTCGCTCACGAATTTTAATGTTTCTGATGATGGAAAATATGCCGCTTATGGTATCTCACGCGGCGGTTCAGACTGGCGCGAGTTTTATGTTCGTGATGTGAAGACTAAAAAAGACCTGGATGATCATATCATGTGGGCTAAGTTTTCCTCTATTTCTTGGTATGAAGATGGATTCTTTTACACAAGGTATCCTAAACCGGAAGAAGGTGAAAAGCTATCAGGGGTAAACGAGCACAATAAAGTTTATTACCATAAGATAGGAACATCGCAGGATGAAGATAAACTGGTTTATGAAGAACCGGAAAACCCACAAAGAGGCTTTGGAGCGCAAGTTACGGAAGACAACAAGTACTTGATTCTTTACACAACAGAATCAACCAGCGGCAACGGTCTGTATTTTAAGTCGCTGGAAAAAGAGGATGCGTCTTTCAATAAATTGATTACGGATTTTGAAAACGACTACAGTGTAATTGGACATTACAACGGTAAGTTTTTCGTAAAAACAAATGACGGTGCGCCGATGTATAAATTGGTAGCCATTGATCCGCAAAACCCTGAAAAAGAAAATTGGCAGGATGTACTTCCTGAGCAGGACTTTGTTCTGAGCAGCGTGCGGATATTGGGCGGAAAACTTTTGGCTAATTATATGAAAGATGCCCATTCAAGTGTTAGCGTTTATGATATTAAAGGAAATCACCTCCATGACCTGGAAACCGAGCTTGGCAGCATTTCAGGGTTTCGTGGTAAAAATGAAGACACAGTGACTTACTACACCGTTACCAGCTTTATCAACCCGGCTACCATATATAAATACAATATCAACACAAACGAATCGAAATTTTATAAACGTTCGGATATTGAATTTGATTCGAAAAAGTATGAAACACATCAGGTTTTTTACGAAAGCAAAGACGGGACAGAAATCCCGATGTTTATCACACACAAAAAAGGGCTTGATATTGATGGGCAACGCCCAACATTGTTGTATGGTTATGGTGGATTTAACGTGAGTCTGACACCGGGTTTTCGCATTACAATGATTCCCTGGCTGGAGAATAATGGTGTTTTTGTTCAGGCTAACCTCCGTGGCGGTGGAGAATATGGAGAGGAATGGCACGATGCAGGTACTAAGATGCAAAAGCAAAACGTGTTTGATGACTTTATCGCTGCCGCGGAATACCTGATTGATAACGATTATACGAAACCGGAAAGGCTCGCTATTCAGGG
>CAYXJS010000315.1:0-3066 GCA_964465045.1 uncultured Bacteroidales bacterium
TTAGACCAATTGAAGTAAGCCACAAACTGCGCTGCCACAAAAGCAATCACAATATACAATCCCATGGTAGACATGCTTTTGGCCGTCATATTAGAGACATCCTTATCGTTATTAATGGTTTTGGATTTGATTCCGTAAACCAATCCGGCAATAAAAAAGGCCAGGAACATAATCGGCACAAGCGAATCATAAAAAGGTCTGAAACTGCGCACTCCTGTTTCCGGGTCAGGCTCGCCGCGCAATATGCCATCTTCAGGAATAATGGTTATGGCTATCAACCCAAGAAATAACAGCGTAGCGCCAAGAGACCATTTCAGCGCCTGGCGTTCTTCTTTTTTGATCGGTTGCTGCGCTTCTATTTCCAAATCATCGCCGGGCTTATAGGTTCCAAGCCTTGGCACCAGGATTTTTTCAGTAACCCATGTCCCTGCCAGTCCGATAAGTGGTACAGAAGCGGCCATGAGGTAATAGTTGGAAAGCGGGTTGACCGTATATTCCGGGTCGATAATCTGCGCTGCCGGCTCTGTGAAGGCTGCGATCATTGGATCGAGGCCTGTGGGTAGGAAGTTGGCTCCAAAACCACCCGAGACACCGGCAAAAGCAGCTCCGATGCCCGCCAGCGGATGTCGTCCCATACTATAGAAAATAGCGCCCCCCAGCGGAATTAATACAACGTATCCGGCATCAGCAGCTACAGAGCTTACCATACCGGCTACAACAATAGAAAACGTAATAATAGATTTCGGTACCTTAGAAACAAACAGCCGCAAGCCCACGGATATCATTCCCGTATGCTCTGCCACCCCAATTCCAAGCATAACTACCAAAACCAATCCCAGAGGCGGGAATTCAGCAAAAGTATCCACCATGCGGGTCATAATCATCTGGAAACCCTCACGCGAAAGCAGATTTATCACTTCAATGGTATCCACCGGATTACCTTCGCTATCAAGCATGCCCGTTCCCTTACCGGGATGCTCTACCGACACACCACCGAAAATCCAGGAAAGAAACAGGGTAAATATCATTAGAATCGCAAATAGCGTCACAGGCTGGGGTAATTTATTCCCCGCCACTTCAATTTTATCTAAGACGCGCTCAAAAAAGCCTTTCTTTTCACTCTTGTTTTCCTTAGCCATATATTTATCTATATTATTTCATATTTAAAAGCCAACTCACCTTATTGTTCAATAGAAAAGTGTTTTTCAATTCATGAAATCCAACTCGCAGCAAATTAATGGAATTTTTTTCAATCAAACAAAACAGCTTGTTGCAGAAGCAAAATAATGATAATAAATAATCAATCTCCCTTTTGTCAATAATTTTGAAAGTATTTTAATACAATCATTGTTGAGTATAACATATGAAAATTTTGTTCCCCTGCCATCGGGTTAATCATGTTCTCATTTAAATGAGGATATCCCATTACTCAGCATTTGATAACAAAACTGACAATTCTAAAATTTATATTACTTTTACCCGTTCATCTTAAAATAAGAATTATCAAAAAATCAATGTATAATGAGTAAAGAAATACAAAATTTAAAGCCCGAAAAACTGTGGAAAAACTTTTATGAGCTAACACAGATTCCCAGACCCTCAAAGAAAGAAGAAGCTGTAGCAGAATTTGTTAAGTCCTTTGGTAAAAAGCTTAACCTGGAAACAGAGCAGGACGCCACCGGCAATATCGTTATCCGCAAGCCGGCTACTGCTGGATACGAAGACCGCCAGACCGCCATTCTGCAAGGACACCTGGATATGGTTCCGCAAAAAAACAATGATGTGGACCATGATTTTGAAAAAGACCCTATTGATGCTTACATTGATGGGGAATGGGTAACGGCTAAGGGTACCACGCTTGGCGCGGATAATGGCATGGGCGTGGCCGCAGCCATGGCTGTGCTGGAAGACAACACGCTGGAGCACGGCCCCATAGAAGCGTTTTTTACCGTTGATGAAGAAACCGGCATGACCGGCGCTTTTGGCTTGAAAGAAGGTTTTCTGAAAGGCGATGTTTTGATTAACATGGATTCTGAAGACGAAGGCGAACTGTATATTGGTTGTGCCGGCGGCATGGATACCATAGCCAGCTTCAGTTACCAAACAGAACAAGCTCCGGCAGGCTCTAAAGCATACAAAATCATAGTCAAAGGCCTTAAAGGCGGGCACTCCGGGCTTGATATCCATTTAGGTCGCGGCAACGCCATCAAAATCATCAACAGGTTACTTTGGGAATCAACCCGTAAGCATAAGCTGCAGTTGGCCTCCTTCAATTCGGGAGACGTGCGTAATGCCATCCCCCGCGAAGGGGAAGCTATTGCAGTTGTGCCTGAAGCCAATGCCGCCGATTTTGAAAGCTTTGTTCAAGAGTTTAATCAAACGCTGCAATGCGAACTGAAATCAGTAGAGCCAAACCTGGAAGTGAGCGTTCAAGCTACCGACAGTCCGGCCACCATCATAGACAGCGAAACACAAAACAACCTGCTTAATGCGGTTTATGGTGTTCCTAATGGCGTCATGAGCATGGTAGCCGATATGCCGGAGGTAGTAGAAACATCCACAAGCATGGGCGTAATCAAAACCGAAAATGGAACCATAAAGGTTGTAACACTGCAGCGCAGCTCAGTAGATTCAAGAAAAATGGACCTGGGCAACATGATACGCGCAATTTTTGAACTGGGTGGAGCTGACGTAGAACACAAAGGCGCATACCCGGGCTGGAACCCGGATGTGAATTCTCCGGTTCTAAAAACAATGAAATCCGTTTATGATCAACATTTCGGAAAAGTTCCGGAAGTGAAGGTGATTCATGCCGGATTGGAATGTGGATTGATTAAGGCGGTTTATCCAAATCTGGATGCTATTTCATTTGGTCCTACTATCCGCTATCCTCACTCCCCCGATGAAAAAGTAAATATTAAAACGGTGGAAAAATTCTGGGATTTCCTGGTTTATACGCTAAAACAAATGCCGAAAAAATAACCGGCAATTAAAATAATATCAAACAAAAGTCTGTAAAACCAGTCACCTGATTATGCAGGCTTTTGTTTTATCCGTGCTTTTTAG
>CAYXJS010000316.1:0-3056 GCA_964465045.1 uncultured Bacteroidales bacterium
CGTATCTTTCGTTTCAGCAATTGCGCATTGATGGCCACGATAATGGTGCTTAAACTCATCAGTACTGCACCGAATGCCGGGCTAATGAGAATACCCGCACTTAACAGCACGCCGGCCGCCAAGGGTATCGCCACTACGTTGTAGCCAGTGGCCCAGACGAAGTTCTGGATCATTTTTTTGTAGGTCGCCTTTCCGAACAGGATTAGCGAAACGATATCGCCGGGATTGCTGTTTACCAGGATAATATCGGCTGTTTCGGCGGCAATATCTGTACCCGATCCTACGGCAATTCCAACGTCGGCGGTAGCCAGTGCCGGGGCATCGTTGATTCCGTCGCCGGTCATGGCCACAAATTCGCCCTCTTTCTGAAATTCTTTTACTTTCTCCAGCTTCTGATCGGGGAGAATACCTGCAAAATAGCCATCCAGGCCCAGCTCATCACTGACGCTTTTGGCTACTTTTTCATTATCGCCGGTCATCATGTAGACTTTCAGTCCATTCTTTTTCAGTGTCTTTACCGCCTCGTACGACTCTTCACGAATCTCATCGGCCATGGCGATAAAACCGGCCAGCTTATTCTCCACCATCACAAAAACAACGGTCTCCGCTTCATTCTTATAAGCTTTGTCCGGGACATCAAGCTCTTTTTCTTCGACATAACCCGGGCTTACCACCTTGACATTTTTGTTTTCTACCCTTGCTTCAATTCCTTTTCCGGTAATGGCGTTAAAATCTTCTGCTTCGGGAATTTCAATATTTTCGTCCCTTATTTTCTGCATGATTCCCATAGCCAGGGGATGTTCCGATTTTCCTTCCAGCGCTCCCGCCAGGCGCAATACCTGTTTATCATCCAGGCTCTCGTCCAGTGAGCCGAAACGGGTAACCCCGAAATTCCCTTTAGTAAGGGTTCCTGTTTTATCAAAGGCCAATAAAGTGATCTTGCGCGAATTCTCAAAGGCTGTGCGGTTCCGGATGAGCAGTCCGCGTTGTGCGGAGATGGAAGTAGAGATAGCCACTACCAGTGGCACAGCTAGTCCCAGGGCATGCGGACAGGTAATTACCATGACCGTAGCCATTCTTTCCAGGGCAAAAACAAAAGGCTTCCCCAGCATCAGCCACGTTGCCAGCGTTCCAACGCCGACGGTAAGAGCTACAATGGTGAGCCAGAAAGCAATACGATCGGCCAGGTTCTGGGTTTTTGATTTTTTGTTCTGAGCCTCGCGAACCATGCCGATGACCTTGCTCAGATAGGCATCCTCACCCACTTGTTTGACACTAACCGTCAATGAGCCATTGCCGTTTATGGTTCCCCCGATGACCTTGTCGTCTTTGGCTTTTTTTACCGGCTTAGCCTCACCGGTGACCATGGATTCGTTCACATGGCTTTCACCATCCACAATTTCGCCGTCTACCGGGATTTTTTCTCCGGGCCGTACCAATACCCTGTTATCTTTTTCAAGCTCATCCACTTTGATATCTACCGTCTCCCCGTCTTTCAGCAGATGGGCTTCGGAGGGCATCATCTCGACCAGCTTCTGTAACGAGCGGGAAGCGCCCAGCACCGATTTCATTTCTATCCAGTGGCCCAGCAGCATGATGTCGATAAGGGTGACCAGCTCCCAGAAAAAGGTGCTGCCTTCCACGCCAAAGGTAGTGGCCGAGCTGTAACCCCATGCTACGGTAATGGCCACGGCAATCAGGGTCATCATGCCGGGCTGTTTTTTCTTTAGCTCATCCACTATGCCCGTCAGGAAGGGCCAGCCGCCATAGAAGAAAACCACGGTCGAAAGGGCAAAAAGGATATACTTATCAAAGGCGGGGAATAATTGTAAGGTATATCCCATGATATCCTGTATCATGGGCGACAAAACCAGAATCGGGACAGTTATAATAAGAGATATCCAGAATCGTTTCCGGAAATCCCTGATCATCATGGCATGGTGCCCGGTATGATCGTGTGAGCCATGGTCATGACCGCCATGATGGCTATCATCATTGTGCGAACTTTTATCATGCCCGCTGTGATGGTGCTTATGTTCGTGTTCATGTTGTTGATGTTGTTCCATATGATCTCATATTACTGTTTTCACTGAATTTATCCCTCCGGCATAATAATAGCAGGCAGGGGCAAAACCTGATCCTGCCTGCTATATTTCCGGATTACTACATCAAGTCTTTTTTTCTTTGCTCAAACTCTTCTTTATCAATCTCGCCGCGGGCGTACCGCTTTTTCAGGATATCGAGGGCGCTTTCGTCTTTGCTTTGTTCTATTGTTCTGTCGGACCTGTTAGATTTAGTGACCATCCAGAAAACAAAAATCAGCAAAACGAGGCCGATAATCCAGCCCCAGCCCATGCCCCATCCGTGCATTGTAAAACCATCCATCATAATAAAACTCCTTTCTTTTTAGTTTCCCATTCATTATTTATCTATCTGCTCGAAATTACGTATCATTCCTTGTTTGCATATGTTCAGTGTTGGGAGAAACAACCGGGTCAGGAGAACTGAACTTTCGTTTATTTAGATAGATGCCATCTTTGAACTTCCTTAGCCGACCCGCTTGTGGTTGTAATACTGAAAACAAAATTTGTTGTGGAATATTCCTCGATTATGTATTCAGTAGTTGTGCCTCCTGCTGTAAGAATTAACTTTTCATCTGTATTTTCCCATTCAAAGTCACTACCAATAAAGTTCCCTCCTATATCGGAGCCTGTCCCATCTTCTCTGAATTCAATTTCTCCCTGATTGGTACTTTCACTATACCCTGTCTGTTCACCATTTTCGTAATCAATTTGCTCGTACTTGTCAATATTCCAGGTTCCGACAATCCAATTTTCGACTTCATCTTCTTTATCACAACCTGAAAAAATGATTGTACCTGCAACTAATATTGCCGTTATTACCATTACCGAATTTCTCATAACTAATCCTTCTTTTTAATTTGTTTGTTTGAGTTCATAACTAATATTTTGTTAATGCATGTTTCCTATAAATAATTGCTTATTAATTACTTACACGTATTAGTTGAACGATGTCAGACCAAAGTTGTTTAATAT
>CAYXJS010000317.1:0-3045 GCA_964465045.1 uncultured Bacteroidales bacterium
TAAATGAATGACAATAGCCAGCCGGGCATCAAAGAAGATCCTTATCAACAGCGGGACAACAATAACAGGAATAACATAGAGGTAATCATAATTATATTTTACAACAAGGCTAACTATCATTGTCATCAAAAGCATAATAAAAAAGATAAAGATAATCTTCTTGTTTTCCTCAAAAAGCGACTGCCTGAAGAAATAGTAAAAAAGAAACAGCACCAGCATTAGTACGGCAATAACAATCGCCTGTCCGGCAACAACTCCGTGCTTGCCTTCGCTGGTGGCCACCTGTTGCTTATAATCCTTTTCAAAAGAGCTAAGCACCTGATATTTCCTGGGTGTTACTACTTCGCCACGGGCAATGATCCGTTCCCCTTTTTGAACCATTCCACGTGTAATCGAGATATTCTCGAGCAATTCTTCACGCGCCTCTGCGGTTTTCTCTTCATCATAAACCACATTTTGAGGAAGTGCATCCTGCAAAAGCCGGTATACTAAATCACTTTTAACCTTTGTAGTATCCGTTTCATTCTGATATAATATTGACTGCAAAGCACGGTCAGCTTGTCTGATAGTGTAGAATGAAGAAAGGGAACGCTTTTCGGCATTTTTATCCTTTATAAGCATAACCTCTTTTTCTTCCGGTTTATCACGCACCTCGTCATTAACCTCAATAATCCCGGCTTTCATAATACTGTCAAAAACCTTTACAGCATAATTAAGATTCATTTCATAAGCGTGGCTTGTATCACCGATAGCAGCTATCCATTTTCTCTTGAAATCACGTTTAAGATTGCGTCTTTTGTTTTGTGTAACTTCTCTGTCGTAACGGAAGTAAGGCTCAAGTTTATTAATTGCCTCTTGCCTTTCCTGTCTTAGTACTTCCTTTGTCTTGTATATCGGAAAATCATAGGGAGCAATCAAGTCGGCATACATCCAGGGTTTTCCCTGCTGATAATCATACTTAAAACTTACCACCTTTGGGAACATCAGCACAATCAGCACAATCGTCAACAACAAGAGAAAAAACTTGTAGATCGTGCTGTAATGTATTTTCAATAAATGAATCAACTGCTTCATTGCTTATTATTTGCCTGCAAAATTAATTTATTTCCAGCCCGCATGATCTATTTGTATCTTAATTGTTAAACCCAACCATAGATGCTTGATTTTGTTTAAATTGAGGTTGTCAGATAATGTCCGTTGAAGCTTTAGCTTTGCAGGATGAGTTCTGTTTAATACGCTAGTACGTTTGTAAGTTTGCAAGTTAATAAGTTAACAGGTTAAGAATCAACCACAGAAAATATGCGCTCTCTATTGCTTCTTTTCTACTTGTTTTAATTCTCATCATGAAATCTTTTTTACTTCATGAATCGTTTGCTTAAATATAATTTGCAACACCTGAAGCAGCCTCTTTAATTACCTGTTTTCCTATTCATTATGAGCAATTGTTTTAGGAAGTTTTTTGATATATAATCTCAACTGTACTTTTAACAGAAAAGTCTTTTCTTCATGTTGGTTTTGAGTTTGTTATTTTATTGATAACAAGGCCCCTGAATGTTATTTGTTTTTTGCGATTTGTGATTTATTATCTTGATAGCGGCTCGTACACGTTAGGTTGAGGGGAATTTACCCGGGTTAATATTTTGCAGACTTCCAACGGATTATTTTCCAATCCTGACATTATTCTGTACTTTTGTGAGGACAAGAGTCTGAAAGCATGTTTTTAAAACGAATGAGGCATCTTGGTTCATAATATCAAAAGTTTGGCATTCATATGTATACAGTAAAAAACGGTTAGTCGGGCACTATCCTCAAAACAAGAATCATGGAAAACTTTGGCATTTGTTTACTCAGCGTTGTTCCGGTACGAAAAAGTCCTTCTGACAGTTCAGAAATGACAACACAGTTGTTGTTCGGCGACTTGGTGCAAATCTCGCATCAACACCATCAGTGGTACAATATCAGGCAGGAATATGACAATTATGAAGGCTGGGTAGATAAAAAGCAATTAGTTCCAATTTCAGAAAAAACCTACCGCACCTTAGCTAACCTACCTACCTCCGTAAGCCTTGATCTTGTAAACAGCCTCACAAACAACACATCCAACTTTCCGCAGCTTATTCTTTTTGGCAGTTCGTTTCCTGGTATGATAAAGAGCACATTCTATATCAGTGATATGATTTACACATTCGAGGGAGAAATCCTTCAACCCGGTAAAGAAGCCAAAAGAGAAGATATTATTGACAATGCCTATGTTTTTAAAGGTGCTCCTTACTTATGGGGCGGTAAAACCCCTTTTGGGATCGACTGCTCAGGATTTACACAGATGGTTTATAAAGCCTCTGGTATTCGTTTGCTCAGAGACACCAAAGAACAGATCACCCAAGGCGAAACCATCAACATACTGCAGGAAGCCCGTCCGGGAGATTTAGCATTTTTTGATAATGAAAAGGGAGAAATCTCGCATGTAGGCATTCTGCTGACTGACAACAACATAATCCATGCCTCAGGGCAAGTGCACATAGATGGTATAGACCATGAAGGCATTTATAATCGTGAAGAAAAGAGATACACCCACAAATTGCGGCTGATAAAAACGTTATTGTAGTCATCTTTAAGTCTTAATGAGTTTGATTTAAAAGGCACTCAATATTCTAATCAATTAAATAAACGTAGTCAATGAAGTTTCGACATTTACTAAATTCCTGATTATATTCATCATTGTCCGATAAAAATGAATTACAGATTAAATAGATTTCCCCTTTCACTACCAATGACAACTTTACGTTACGCCTTGATTATATGTTTTTTACGTTCTTGGCAATCCCCGAAGACACAACTTTATAAAACAGCAATTACAAATTAAGTCGATAGCTCTGAATATTGTACTTTTGGCTTGATCCAAAAGTACCAAAATCCCGAAAGGGATTAAATATGAATAGCCCTGTATGAAATGCAGGGTAAAGGTGGTTTCGATAAAAGCAGAACCCTGAAAGGGTTCAACCCTTCCAGGTGGGGTGTTAAATTTGATTAGTTTGCTAGCATTTA
>CAYXJS010000318.1:0-3043 GCA_964465045.1 uncultured Bacteroidales bacterium
TCTGGAGGGAAATTGACTTTATAAAGAAGCAAAACCATCCATTTTATTTTCCTACTGAACCCAAATACGGCAGGGCAAGTTTTGCATCTGTAGTGATGGATTCAATTAAAGCAGGCAATATTGTAGCATATGAACACAATGAGCCCATGTTGTTTCAGTTGCCATTAACTCCACCTCAGTTCGAAGACCTAATCACTACGGAACAAGAGGTTTTTAGTACCAAACAAATGGAAGATGGCAGCACACAAGAGGTAACCGAAGTAATACCAACAGAAATAAAATCTTCTGATATCAGAAGAATCAGGCTAATGGAAGACTGGTACTTTGACAAGCAGCGATCTATGTTTGAGGTCAGAATTTTAGGCGTGGGATTCATAACAATAGATGAGGATGGAAGAAAAGAAACCAAGTTCTGGATTTATTACCCACATTCCAGAAGGGCTTTGGCCAGAGCCGAAAACCTTGTATCCGGAGGAAACCGCGCGAATGCCTATGCCTATACGTCAATGCTTGAGAAAAGGAAATTTTCAGGGCTTATTACAAAAGTTGATAATGTGTATGACCGTTATATAAACAGTTACACCAAGCAGCAGGAATCATTATACGAAGCCGAACGTCTTAAACGCGAGATGCTTGAGTTTGAAAATGATTTATGGGAGTATTAACCCGGACAAAATGAAATGAATCAGAAGCTCTCCTCAAACGGAGAGCTTTTTTGTTTTCGGCAATTCCGTAACTTTGATGTAAATTTATGAATCCATTTAACCCGGCACTCGGGTTTGATTTAGATATGAAAATTTGCCCGGAAAATAGCACCGCTTTATGGATAACAGCTTTTTGAACCAGTCTATTGAATACATTAAAGGTGTAGGGCCTAAAAGGGCAGAATTAATCGCCGCTGAACTGGGCATCTATACTTACGGTCATTTGCTGGCTTATTTCCCGTTTCGGTATATCGATCGCAGTCAATTCAACTCCATACAATCGTTGCATCCTAATTTGAATTTTGTACAGGTTAAAGCCAGGCTTGTCAGTTTTAAGGAAGTTGGCGCAGGACGTAATGCCCGCCTGAATGCTTATTTTAATGATGGTACAGGCATGCTCGAAGTAGTTTGGTTTAAAGGCTTACGCTGGATTAAAGAAAAACTTGCTTTAAATCAAACCTACATCCTTTTTGGCAGGCCTTCGGTTTTTAATCAGAAAATTAACTTGCCACATCCTGAGATTGAAACACCGGAAACTTTTGAAAAAGATGGCTATAAAGGCATTCAGCCTGTTTACACCGTTACGGAAAAGATGCGGAAGAAGTATGTTTCACCACGGGTATTGGCTAAAATAACATTTCATCTGCTCCAAAAGCTTCCGGATAAAATCCCCGAAACGTTGCCCCCATACCTTGTGCAAAAGCTGAAACTGATCTCTTTTGATGAGGCTATGCGAAATATTCATCATCCGGAAACATTTGAAAAACTTGAGCATGCACAAAACAGGTTGAAATTTGAGGAGTTTTTCCATATTCAGTTAAAAAGCATTCATTTTAAAAATCGCCGAAAAAATGCTTACAAAGGTTATGTATTTGAACGAGTAGCAGAGGTTTTTACAGGTTTCTATGAAGAGAAAATCCCGTTTAAACTGACAAATGCTCAAAAGAAGGTAATGAAAGAAATACGTGCCGACTTGAAAAAAGGGCGTCAGATGAACCGTTTGTTGCAGGGAGATGTGGGAAGTGGAAAAACAATGGTTGCTTTGATGGCGATGCTGATAGCGGCCGACAACGGCTTTCAGTCGGCTTTGATGGCGCCTACAGAAATTCTGGCTTCTCAGCATTACCAAACCCTCACCAAAATGCTGGAGGGTTTACCAGTAAAAATCCAGATGTTAACAGGTTCAACAAAGAAAGCCAAAAGAAAGGAAATAGACAGTGGGTGCGTTTCAGGCGATATTAATATCCTTATCGGAACCCATGCATTGCTGGAAGATACTGTTCGTTTCAGAAATTTAGGGCTGGTTGTTATTGATGAGCAACATCGTTTTGGGGTGGCGCAAAGAGCAAGAATGTGGAATAAAAACACGCTGGCGCCTCATGTTTTGGTTATGACGGCAACTCCCATACCAAGGAGTCTGACTATGACGCTGTATGGAGATATGGATTATTCTGTTATTGATGAGTTGCCTCCCGGACGTAAACCGGTAAAAACGTATCATCTGACGGACAAAGACAGGCTAAGGTTATTCGGGTTTATGAAAAGAGAAATTGCTAAAGGACAGCAAATCTATATTGTGTATCCGCTTATTGAGGAATCTCAGAAACTCGATCTTAAAGATTTGATGGATGGCTATGACAGCATTGTGAGAGAGTTTCCTTTGCCAGATTATCGCGTCAGCATAGTTCATGGAAGGATGAGGCCTGAGGATAAAGCCTGGGAAATGAAGCGCTTCGTAAAGGGAGAAGCCCAGATTATGGTAGCCACCACAGTGATAGAAGTAGGTGTGGACGTGCCGAATGCCTCAGTTATGGTCATCGAAAATGCAGAGCGTTTTGGCTTGTCGCAGCTCCATCAGTTGCGCGGCAGAGTAGGGCGGGGCGCTGATCAGTCTTATTGCGTGCTGGTAACTAAGGATAAAATCTCTAATGATGCCAAAGAGAGAGTGCAAACTATGGTACAAACTACGGATGGTTTTAAAGTAGCCGAGGTGGACTTGAAACTCAGAGGACCTGGAGACCTTGACGGCACAAGGCAAAGCGGTATCGACAACCTGAAAATAGCTGATGTCATCCAGGATGAAAAAATTCTAAGCTTAGCCCGTAAAACAGCCGAAGCACTCGTGGAAAAAGACCCGGACTTTGTATTACCAGAGCATGCTTCCCTTTTGAATATCATTAAGCAAAACAAAGCAAACCGGAATATTTTGTGGAGTGATATTCTTTAAAGTGGAGGACTTTAGTTTTGGTATTCAGGGGGGGTATTTTTTAAATTCAGCAAAGTAATCTTAACCCAACTTGGCAAAGCGGCGATATAATATATTGAAAGTCAAGGAGAAG
>CAYXJS010000319.1:0-3040 GCA_964465045.1 uncultured Bacteroidales bacterium
GCAACATGTCTTTTTCAGGATGAAAAATGCTGAAAATTTTCTGAAATGATTTCATGTCGCCATGTATATCCCCGGCTACAAGGAGTCGCTCATATTTTTTAACCAATTCCGGTTGAATAGTGAATAGCATAAACTTGTATTTTTCTTTATCTTAAACGCGGAATGTGTTTAAGTGTTTAAGCATGAGAATAAAAAGTGGCTTGTTTTTAATACATTACAAAATTTTCAATAAGGAAGTATTATTTGCTCATTCAAAACTTTTTTTGGGCATTTCATCTTTGTTTAAAGAGGTGTGAAGTAGTTACTTATCTATACTTACAGATTGTTAGATTTTCATGATTTCAGTATAGATTTTTGACATGGTCATTGATGCTTAGATACTTACTTAATTCCAAAGAATATATTCCCGTCCAAAACGAACGACTAATATCGGCCAAGTAGGGTGGGAATCTGGTTTTTAGGCATTTTTCATTTACTATAAATTCTGACTTTTAAGGATTGTTTGCCGGATTCAATAAGTATTCAGGGTTACATGGTAATAATAATCTTTAGGGTATTGAAATTCCCTGAAGATCATTTTAATCCAAGCATAGTAAACATCAAAACCTCTTTATCTTTGCATGCTAAAATCAAGCTTATGAATTTTATGGACCAGATAACCCGCCCCACCGCAGTAGTGGATTTGGAGATTGCCCAAAAGAATTTGGATAGGATGCAGGGTAAAGCCAAGAAGCATCAAAAAGGATTCCGTCCGCATTTTAAGACGCATCAGTCGGCGGCGGTGGGGAAATTGTTTGCGGATGCTGCTGTTGAAAAGATAACGGTGTCTTCGGTATTGATGGCTGAATATTTCGCTTCTGCGGGATGGCAGGATATCACCATCGCTTTTCCGGTGAATGTGCGGGAAGTGGAGGCCATCAATGCGCTGGCCGTGAAAGTGAAGCTGAGCCTGCTGGTCGAATCGGAAGAAGTGGTCCACATCCTGGCAAAACACCTGCAGCATCCGCTGGGTATTTTTATCAAGGGCGATGCCGGATATCGCCGCACTGGCATTGATGTGGAAGAAATCAACATGATTGAAAAGCTGGTGAGAAGCATTGAAAAGCAGCCTCACTTTACTTTTGCAGGATTTTTAATACACAACGGACAAACCTACCATGCCCAATTCGAAAAGGAAATCCTCGAAATGCATGACCGGAGTCTTGAAAAACTGGCAAAGCTGGCCGCATGGAAAAAAAGTCACTATCCCGATGCCATCATTTCATTGGGCGACACCCCGGCGCTGTCGCTGGCCGACCATTTTGAGAACGTGGATGAGCTGCGTCCCGGCAATTTTATCTTTTATGATGTGATGCAGCACCTGCTTGGCAGTTGCCGGATGGAGGATATCGCCATCAGCGTGGCCTGCCCCGTAGTGGCCAAACATCCCGAAAGGAAAGAGATTGTGGTGTATGGCGGAGGGGTGCACCTCTCGAAAGAAGGGGTCAGTGACCAGGGAAAAACCATTTACGGCTTCGCAAGCACTTTTAACCAAAATAGCTGGAGCCTCCCTAACAAAAGAAGCCACGTAAAAAAACTTTCGCAGGAACACGGCATCATCCACGCCAGTAACGAACTTATGAGCAAAGTAGCTGTGGGCGACCTGCTGGCCGTCCTGCCCGTACACTCCTGCCTTGTGCCGCCCCTGCTGGGCCCTTTTTTGAACACCAAAGGAGGATGGCTGGAGGTGATGCGGAATTATTAGCTTCCGGGTATCAATCAAAACAGACAGCAAGTTATTCAGCTATCAGTTAAATTTAATCGTTCGGCCCTGTGTTTAATCAGGCTTTTATAGGCAACCTTATTTTTATCTGATAAAAAAGACTTGTCAATGAAAGAATTCACCGATGAAAGGTTCTTCTGAAATTTCTTCAGGACATTGTCTATTTGCTTTTGCGTTAAACCAATATGCTTGCCAAACGTATAAAAATCATCAAGAGTGATTATGCGCTTTTTAGCGTTGAGCGTCAATGCCATCTCTTCCGGGTCTTGTTTTGCTGAAATGACAAGCCGGGTGGATAAAAGATCATAAGCAGGAGTCAATGCTGTCATGCCGTCACGTCGATCAATAACAGAAAAGTTTTTCAGGTGCATATCTGCATTACCTGTAAGGAAGGAAAACAAAGAAACTTCAAAAAAAGTAACAATGTCTAACATCGGGTTTGAAGAGTGTTTTCTCAGAGCTTTTGCAACCTGTTCCATAGAGCCTTTGTATTTGTCTTCCGTCAATCGTTCTGTTAATTGACACATATCTTCCATATGAAGCTTGCCTTTTTTGTCTCTGTCTATCCGCTTTGATATATAGGCCAATTCACCACTTTTTAGTTTTATGAGCGAGTGAGGCACTACCGGGATTTTTAAAATTTCAGCCAGGTGTAAAGTTGCATCTTCATTTTGAGGTAATTCTGGATATTTATCAGCTGGGGGTTTTAAGATGTAATCTCCCCTTAAACCTACCAGCGTAAATCTAAATTCTTTGTTTTTTTCTTTATTTAGGTTGAGAGAAAGCTTCGCCTGGGCACCCGGAACCGTTACGCTTCTTTCAACAATCCTGCCGGCCAGCTTCCCCATATCTTTTAAACTGTAGTCGAGAGCAGGCGCTTTTCCTGTGCCGAAAAATTTTCGGCTACATTTCGTGTGATAATCCTGAGTTGTATCATGGAGTGTTTCGTAACAATACAAGCATTTTTTCATAAGTATTCAGTTTCAGGTTCAACACTCACTGCCCCAATCGTGTCGCGACAACAAGTTAACAACAATCCCATCCGGTCTTTCCGGTCAACCTTCCAGTGTTCTTCTGCAATATTTAAAAGCCATCCTTCAGGGATCAATCCATCAAAAAAGGCAAAAAGTGTTTTTGAAAAAAAAGAGCCTCCCTGAATTGGAAGCGTTTTACTAACTGCTTTAGCCCCTGGTTTGGCAAGATAGCTCTCAGTATAAAAGAATCTATAGCCTTCATCTGTTTCTTCAAGATAACCACAAAGGTGGTTTTCAAAATATA
>CAYXJS010000320.1:0-3028 GCA_964465045.1 uncultured Bacteroidales bacterium
AGAGTAGTTAATCCGAAATGATTTTGTCCTCTTTTTTTCTTGCTGCTCGCTGGGGCTTTGGCGGGGATTTATACCCTTATATCGTTTCGCACAGACGCTGACAGGTGGCCTGCGGCCACGCTGTCAGGTCGTCCTTTCGCCAACTCGTCCTATCGCATTATCTTTCTCCAACGCTTCCTTCTATACTCCCATGCATATTTCTGCGACGGGGTATTTTTCTTGGACAACGATATCGCCGGAGTTGATACTTTCCTTAAAGGATAAATGTAGCTAATGAAGTTCAGGTGTATCAAAATCGAACCTGGTCATTTCTTTATCAGGTATATAAGGGAATATTTTCTTTTGGACATATTGTTTTATATTCACAAACAACTTATATAAGGTCTCTGCTTCATGGTATAAAGAATTGACCATTTTACTGTTTTCCTCCAGGTTGTCATCATATTCGTGTGTGAATTCATTCCTGAGATTGCGCAGACGCACCCATTCTTCAACAGAATTGATGACAGTTAATTTTTCCAACCTATTGAGTATATCCAGCATAGCCATTTGTTCGGGGTCTTCTTCCAGGCATTTTAAAATAGCAGAAAAAAGGGAGTCACCCATTGTATCCTGCAATTTTGTAAAGCGATAAATAAGCTGATCGATATAACTTATCTTATCTTCTTCAATTCTATCGTATACATCAGGACTTAATGGTATAAAAGAGCTCATTTTGTTTCTGGCAAACCTCAGGCGTTTCAAATGAATATTACACTCATTTAATGCATATAACAATTGGAGCCTGTGTTCTTTTAACATAACCTCTCTCCTCTATTTTCAGCCATAATAACAATATCTCTTTTGTTTTCTATATTTTTTGTCTGAACAATTACATCAATTTTTTGGAGGCCAAGGGTAATGTTAAGTTTGGTGAGAAAATTCATTTTTCTTTCAAAGTGTTCTTTTGCGGGTAGGTTCGTTTTTATTAAAATGTCAATATCTCCTCCTTTCATATTGTCATGCACTCTGCTTCCAAAAAGATATGCCTCCGAATCTTTGCCAAAGCATTCTTTCGCATATTGCCTTATGGTATGAATTTGATGCTTATTAAGCCGCATGAGTTTAAATATTATTGTTTTCCTAACAAAGGTAATATTTTATTATTATGATCGATAGCTTTTCCTTTTGACGATTTAACTATGATAAAAATTGACGATTGTAAGTTCCTGCTTAGCTCGGTGAAACAGCAAGAGGTTTCACGGGGCAAGCCCATCGCTCTTCTTCGCCAGTTCGCATCATCGCCAACTCGCCGTTTCGCACAGACACTGACAGGTGGCCTGTGGCCACGCTGTCAGGTCGCTTTGGGTTTGGCGCTTGTTGCCTTTTCTATAGTTAAGTGGAATTTGCTCTTCCGTTTCTTATCTTTTTCGAATTTGGATTTCGCATTTTGTGGCTTATGGTGGTTCCGCCTGTTTTGAGCCTGGGGCTTCGATTGAGCTGGCAGCGACGGCGGTGGGGGTTTTGGGATGCTTTCAATCCCCGGGTTGAAACCCGGGGTTATTGATATTTGGCCCCTTCAGGGCTTTTTTTGATGGACGGCACTTTACCTATGGCTTCACCATAGGCCCTAGTTGATTAAGAATAGAATCAACCCCAGTTGATTAAAAGAAATCAACGGGGCAAGCGGGGTAAACTACTGATTAGCGCGCCGTTGGCGCTTATTCCTTTTTTCATTTTTCTTACCCACCCAAGTATTCGTACTGCTTTCTATTTACTATATACTACTTACTATCCTCTTTAATCACCTCTTATTCTCCTATGGTTCCCTCGTTTGGATGTTTGGATCACAACGCATTGTTTTCTCCGCCAAACATATGGTCTTGCAGAGAATGAAAGGCTTTGTCGATTTGCTCTACAGCGTCAGAGCGCCAGGCTTTTATTCCTGTTTTCCTGCTTAGGAACTCACAAACCGGATCAAGGTCGGGGTTCCGATACTTGATGCGCGTTGGTTTTTGTGCGATATCTATGGATTTTTGCATAATCACCTCAGGTAACTTGCTTAGCATGGTATCGTAATCCGGGAAAGGGGGAAGAAGCTCATAAAAAAGGATAATTTCTCTTTTGGCGTCTACGGCCATAAGCATGGATGGGAAATAGGGTGGGTTTTTACCATCATCAACCGGACTTTGCAGAAATTGCAGATCAAGTTGTACAATGTTTTTGTTACCCGGAGCTTTCATAAAATCATCATATGTAGCGCTATTGAAAGTGAACGCCATCTTCAGCACCGGGGGTTCAACCCTCACTTTCTTGTCTATCCACTTTTTTCCCTGATCTGCAAACGTCCTGAACAGATAATCCTGATCGTGATCCTCAGTACTATGGATATAACTGCGGCCTTCTTCAGTTACTTTTTTCAATACATAAATGGACTGATTCAGGATGTGAAGCAAATCTTTTAGGTCTGCATCAGCGGGGTTCTGCGGGAATAAACCGGGAATCATCTTAACAAGGTGTGGGAGCCTGTTTTTTGTCATATCCCGGCCCAGGCGTTTCATTTGCTCTAACTGCGTTTGGTTGATCCTCCCAGGCTCATCAAGCGATATCATCATGTGGGGGATCCGCAACAGATAACCCGGAGGTAATTTGTCTGCTGCCGCCTGCAAGTTCCAGAAGTGGTTTAAGGCTTCACGGCCCACATAGGCGGCCAGTGAATAGCTCTCTCCTATAGAACCCATAATGCTGATAAAATACTCTTTGCCCGTATCCGGACTGCGAACTCCAAAAATATCGACTTCATCTACCAGCTTCCAGGGCTGCAAGGCAAAGAAATCATCTGCGACCTTGTATAGCTGATTCCACTTGGTGTTTTGATCGCTGTTTTGCATACAAGTGTTTTGAACAAAAATAGGAATTTATTCCGGGATGAAAAACAATGATAAATTATTGTATGGATAGGAATGACGGGTGCTGGGGTAGATAACAAAAAAAATGGCGCGCTGACTCTTTGTTTTATTGCATTTGTGTTGTCGGGTTTCAAATTTCG
>CAYXJS010000321.1:0-3017 GCA_964465045.1 uncultured Bacteroidales bacterium
CAGGAAAGATATTAATTTCAGAGCCTTTTTTGCAGGACATGTATTTTCGGCGTTCTGTGGTTTTGCTGGCCGATTATAATGAAGAGGGCTCATTTGGGCTGATTCTGAACAAACCAACCGAGAGTCGGCTGGGAGATGTGATTCCGGAAGCAGGCGACTTTAATCCGAAACTGTTTTTAGGCGGCCCGGTGCAAACCGATGCTTTGTTTTTTGTACACAGACTTGGCGATCAAATTAAGGGAAGCCTTCCGCTGAAAGGAAATATTGCCTGGGGCGGCGATGTTGAACAGATAAAAAAAATGATTCGCGAAAAGCGAATTTCTCAGCATGATATTCGCTTTTTTATAGGATATGCAGGCTGGAGTCCAAAACAACTGGATGATGAACTAAAACGTAACTCGTGGGTGGTGAGCGATAAAAACGTTGAGAATATTTTTGATGTAGAAGCTACAAGCTTGTGGGAATATGCCCTGGATTCGCTGGGCGGTGTTTATCGTGATTGGAAAAACTTCCCGGCCGATCCCACGATGAATTAAAACCCTGAAAAAATACGGTCAAAGAACCTCAAAAAAAGGCCTGGCTTAAGCAGAATGGTAAATACAAACCCGAACACGGCCCCCCAGAAGTGTGCATCATGACCAATGTTGTCCTGGCTGCGGCGCGCCATATATGCAGAAAAAATCAGATATAGGATTCCAAAAATGAAAGCCGGAATACCAATAGGAATGAGGAAAAGATAGATTTTTCCCATTGGTTGCAGCAAAATGCTGGCAAAAACTATGGCAGCAACAGCGCCGCTGGCGCCAACAGCGTTGTAATAAAAATTGTGCTTATGCCTTCCGAAATCAAAAAGCGTAGAAAAAGCCAGTCCGCCAACGTAAAGCAAAATAAAATACAGCCATCCCTGCATCCCGAAAAGCTGCTGGAAATACTGAATTACAACGCTTCCGAAAGAGTAAAACACGAACATGTTGATGAAAAGATGCATGAAATCAGCATGGACAAGTCCATAGCTTAAAAAACGGTGCCACTCTTTTCGGTTGTTTATTAAGTAAGCGTTGAATTGCATTTTGGACATCCACTCGCGATTGTTGAAAGCGGAGATGGAAACAAAAACAGTAATGGCGATGATGATATAAATAATTGTCATGCAATGATTATTTTCCGGTTTCTACTTGCCCTGATTCATAGTTAAGTTCAGAACCAAACATGCTGTGCGGAATCAGGTAAATTGCCAACAGCACTATGGCAGCTATAATAACCCAGGTTTTGTGGTTTTTGTTTTTCCTTACTTTATAAAAGGCAACCAACCAAAAAAGGAACGATACCAACGTTTTGTTATCCGTTAAATCGTGCCCGATCGGCCAACCAGCCCAAAAATCACCAAATGCATATTTTTGAACGATGGGGCCTAAGATTAGTCCACCTAAAAAGAGTGTAATCAGTGTAATGGTAGTATAAACTAAAACCCGCTTTCTTCGTAATATTGCTTCTATGCCGGCACGTGTGGAAAAAAGCATGGCTGTAAACATAAAAATGATGTGCGGTATTAAAATGTAATCCGGTACAGCTCCTTTAAAGCGAATGACCACGCTTTCATCCGTAAGCTTAATCTCTTTGTCCTGATACGTGAGGTAGACATCATAGACCAACTTTCCTGCCGGAGGTTGGTTAGGCAGGGTTGCATGGAGTTCTCCGTCTCTTCTTGTCATCTTAATATCAGTGCGCTCATCTTCTGTGTTAAATCTTTTATAGGTGACTTTTCCCCGGATATCCTTATCGGGAATGTTTATGCGGATAGGTGCATCGGTTTTTCCACCATGAGAACGCAGAAGTTTATATTCAACTTCTTTATCCGCCAGGGTTACAGCACCGTCTACCGGGTAAGTAGGTCCCGTCGTACGCTGATAAATCGCGATGCCAACCGTAAAAAGCAACGTAAAAACCCAAATTAGAGCTGATTTGATCATGAGCCATCTTTTTTCAGCCGGCAAAGATATATAAATCTGCATATTGATGATAATCCCGTAAGGCCTGCTATTTAGAATGAGGCTACCGGCAACATTTTCTGCTTCTATTCGTTTGAAGTGAGAAGAGGATAATTCATTTCATGAAAAGGTTTTTATTAATAGTTGCAGCTCTTGTATGGAGTTTATCATTATTGGCTCAAAACAGATTGGGCATGACTTCAGGCAATTATGCAGGCATAAATTCTATTCATTCAAATCCTTCTGCTTTGATAAATTCTGAGTACTTTGTGGATGTAAATTTAGCCGGGGGTGGTATATTCGTGCTAAATAACTACATGTTTCTTCGTAAGGAGGATTACTCTATTGGTTCATTACTTTTTCAGCCACCGGATTTTACAACTTTTACTGGCGAGATGGGCGATAACCGGTATGTTGATTCGTGGGATAGAGAAGAACTAAAGCATGGTTTTTCTAATGTACAGGTTTTTGGGCCTTCAGCTATGCTGACTGTTGGTAAAAATAGCTTTGGTTTCTATACCGGTTTTAGGTCTTTGATAAATGTAAAAGACTTTTCATATGATGTAGCCAAGAATGCATATGAGGGTTTGGATTACCCTCCTTTTCACGGAGAGGTTTTTAATCACAGTCGCGATATGCATTTGGAGGCAGTGCAGTTCTCAGAGATTGCCTTAAGTTACAGCCGGAATGTTTATACTCGCGACTATGACAAAGTGGATGTGGGCATTACTTTCAAATATCTGATACCGCATAACGCCCTTAAGCTTCATATCGACAACATTGAATATATGATGCCCAACAGCGATACGCTGAACGTTTATGATCTGAATGCTGATTTACGCATGGCTTCACCTGTAAATTACAATAATTTAGATATCCCGGATGGCGGCGGCTGGATAAAAGGTGGCGGGTTTGCTGTAGATTTGGGTGTAACGTATACAAAGGCAAAAAAAATACAGCGCTCCTATCAGCGTTTTACGCGTTTGTGTCATCAGAAGCAACCTGCCTATCATTACCGTATAGGACTGT
>CAYXJS010000322.1:0-2997 GCA_964465045.1 uncultured Bacteroidales bacterium
CGGTGGCGGCGAAGCCGCCACCGAGCCCCTCCTCAACAACGTAACTGTCTGTCATTTCGACTGAAAGGAGAAATCTATTTAATCTGTAATTCATTTTTATCGGACAATGATGTTAAATAACCTACAAACCTACAAACCTACAAACTTCTTAAACAAAACGCATTCATCCTCAAAGATATTTCAAAAAAAGTAAACAAGTGCATTTCGGAATCTGTATCCGCATAATCCGCCTTAATTCGCGTTTTTGGAATTTACCCAGCAATAACCTGGATAAAATCCTCTTTCTTCAAATGTTTTTGTGCTAATGTCCTGATTTTTTCGGCATCGATGGTTTTGATGGTCTGAATAAAATCATAAAAATACTGCTCATCCAGTCCGGCATGGTAGAGCGTTCTGTAAAAATCCGCTGCAGCGAAAGCGCCGTCAACCATTTTTAAAACGCTACCCAGCATGTAACTTTTTACGGTGCTGAGTTCTTCTGCTCCCACTTTTTCGGTTTGAAGCTTTTCCAGCTCTTTGAATATCTCTTCTATGGCTTTGTCTGTAACCTCTTTTCCGGTTTCGGCTGAAATGAAAAAAGCACCTTCATGCATCAGCGATTGTACCGAGGAATAAATGCCATACGTATAGCCTTTCTCTTCACGGATATTTTTCATCAACCTGGATCCGAAATAACCGCCGAAAATTGTATTTACCACTTTCATAGCCTGAAAATCGGGATGGTCGCGTGTAAAAAGTTTTTTGCCTATGCGTATGGCCGACTGAACGCTGTCTTGTTTTTGCACGCGGTAAATGCCTGGTTGAGTTGATTCAGTCGTATGGATTTTTGGCTGTAAAATGGTTCCGTTCCAGTTGGAACCGCCAAAATGCCTGTTAAGCAGAGTCATGATTTGCGAGGGGAGTTTCCCGCTGGCAATAATGTATCCGTTACCGGAATGGTAATGCGACTTGTGAAACTGCTTTAGCGAATTTTGGTTGACATTGTCAAAGTAGTCTTCTTTTAAATACATGCCATAGGGGTGGTTTTCTCCGTAAAGATGCTCGTTGAAGCGCGTCCTTGCCAGATAATCTACTTTTTGCTCGCTGACCTGCATCTGGTGTTTTTGGTTGCGCAAATGCGTTTCAATTTCGTCTGGTGGAAAAGAGGGATGCTTGACAATTTCCTCAGTAAAGGCGCTCATTTCTTCCAGATATTTATTCAGCGTAAATATTGTAACAGTGGAATAGTCAGGCGTTGCGTGTGTTATCAAATAAGCCCCGTAATAATCGGTTTGAGCAGCGATTTCGTGTGAGGTGTGCTGCTTTGTTCCTGCTGTAAGCAGCTCTGCTGTGGCCGGCGCTATCATGGGCGCAGGCTGGTGCCAGCTTCCGGCATGAAATACAAAGTCGAGCTTGGTGACTTCCTGCTCTCCGGCATGGAATAGAATGACCGGGATTTTATTGTTGAGGTAACGGATGGAATATTCGGGAAGGGAAAAAGTATCCATTTCTCGCATTTCAGGTTGTTTGGTTCTGTCTGGTGTAAGATTCTGCATAGTGAAAGGCTAACGTTTAATATTTGATTTCAGTTTAATAAGTTAATAAGTTTGTAAGTTATTGCAGTTAAATTCAATGTGTTAATATTGAAAAATTATCACTCATAAGCATCATGTAATCAGTTAAGTATACCATTCGTTAAATCATTAGAACCCTTTAAAAGCAGCTTCATGATTAAAAGGCTATTTCTGATGTTTCGATAGATAATAAAGAACCGAGGATTGTTCAGGTTGCATATATTCTTGTGCAATATGCAGAATGTTTTCCGGCTTTACGCTGCGGTATTTTTTGGTTTCCTGATTGATGGCTGAAGCATCACCAAGCAATTCAAAATAGCTGAGAAGATATGCTTTGTTAAAGCCACTGATCTCCTGAAACTCACTCAATGCTTCTACTTTGTTTTGAACTTTCGTCAGCTCATCAAGGCTCACTCTTTCATTCAGCAACCTGTTTACTTCTTCATCAATGGCGTTTTCTGCATCTTCCATTTTAACACCCGAAGCCAGGTTTCCTGTAATAATCAGCATACCTGAATCCATTTCTCCGGTAATGTAAGCATCGATTGTCGTGAACAATTTACGTTTTTTCAGCAGATTTTGATAGAGCCTTGAAGAATCACCGTTGGCCAGGATATCGGTAATCAAATCGCAGGCATGATAGTCCTTATGCTTGCGCGGCGGCATCTTCCAGGCTTTGTAGATAGCGTGAGCCGGGATGTCCTTTGTTACCGATTTGGTTTTTTTCTTAGTTTGTGGTGGTTCTTGCGGTAAGTCGGGAATCTGTGTTCCGGCGTTGGGGATACCCGCAAACCACTTTTCTATCAGCGGTAAAACGGACTTTCCAGATATATCCCCCGAAAGGGTAAGTATTGCATTATCAGGATTGTAAAAGCGATTGTAAAAGGATTTAACATCATCCATTGTGGCGTTGGTGATGTGGCTGATTTCTTTTCCGATGGTAGACCATTGGTATGGATGCACATCATAGGCCAGATCGCGGAGCAGCGCCAAAGTGTCACCATAAGGCTGGTTGATATAGCGCTGGCGGAATTCTTCTGCAACCACATTTTTTTGTACTTCAAGGCTTTTTTCACTGAAGGCCAAATCCAGCATGCGGTCTGATTCCAGCCAGAAAGCGGTTTCGATGTTAGGTTTGGGAACATGGATAAAATAGTTGGTGATATCGGTATTGGTGAATGCGTTGTTGTCGCCGCCTACTTTCTCGAGTGGTGTATCGAATTCAGGAATATTTTTTGAGCCGCCGAACATCAGGTGCTCAAACAGGTGAGCGAATCCGGTTTTATTCGGGTTCTCAAAGCGCGATCCTACATTATACAATAAATTCAGTGTGATAATAGGTGTGGTTTTATCCTGGTTTAAAATGATTTTCAGCCCATTACTCAGAGTGGCCTTTTCAAATGATATCATAGGTGTGTTTTCGTTTGGCGGGCAAAATTACAAA
>CAYXJS010000323.1:0-2991 GCA_964465045.1 uncultured Bacteroidales bacterium
TCAATTATAATTATGAACGCTTAAATTACAAAACTGATAATAAGAGCATTAAGAGGGGTGTTTGGATTCCTAACAGCTTGTAGTAAAGCCACTATACCTGCCCGCAAATTAATTGTTTATACCACTTACCAAGAAAATGATAATCTTTTTTGAGACATTAAGTACTTCAAAATCTTCATATACAGAAATATGAGCAACACCAGTGGCATGCGAATATGCCTGAAAAATGGTGTTACATTTTTCATATCTTTATGACCATTAAACTAATCTCAGCTATGCAGAAAAAGACTACTTTCAAAACCGTTTTTATCCTTGTATTTCTCCAAACACTGTCATTAAGCTTTCTGACAGCTCAAACCGCACGCACTGCCAATGCAGAAGAGCAGGCTGCGTTCCTCAAGCTTCACAATGAATATCGTCATGAAGTCGGAGTCGATTCACTGATTTGGAGCAACCGACTTGCTGAATATGCTATGGAGTGGGCTGAGGTGCTGGCTACAGAACATGACTGCAATATCAGGCACCGGCCACGAAGTGGAAAATATACGCAGCGCTTTGGCGAAAATATATACATCATGCAGGGCAAAGAACCTGAAATAAAGGATGTAATGATAAACTGGGGAGCAAAAGAAAAACAGCATTACAACGGTGAAGCCATCGGGAATGTCAAAAGCAACGTACCTACCGGGCATTATACGCAAATTGTATGGCAAAGCACAAAAAAAGTTGGCTGTGCGCGGGTGAGATGCAACAAAAGCCGAGAAACCTTCATTTGGGTTTGCAATTATGATCCTCCTGGCAATTGGGTGGGCCAAAAGCCGTATTAGTCCCTAGTGGTGTACAATCTCAAGCTATTCTTTTTCTTTTAATCAAACCCGCATGTTTTTCTCATTAGCGCTAGTCAGCAATCTAAAAAGAAAATATTTTTAACGATTCCATTTCTCCGGCATAAAAAACCACCAGCAATTCTGAAAAGAATTACGGGTGGTCAGGTAATCTTTATAAAAATCCTACCAGAAGTTACGAACCTAAATACTCCTTCACTTTTTCAGTAAGGGAGCCTTTTTCATAACCTTTCTTCCATGAGTAAATGAGCTTGCGCTCAGGCGATATTAGTACAAATTGGGGAAACGCTTCTACATCATAAGATCGCATCGTTCGACGATCTGATTTCTTATTAGTCCCAAGAAAAGTCCATTCAATATCATTACTTATAGCCTTAGACTTTAATTCCTCGGCTGTTATATCCTGATAATAAGAAACTATTTCTAATCCTTCGTGGTAATTTTCATAAATACCTTTTAGCTCAGAAATAGAATTCTCACAAGGCATACACCCTCTCCTGGCAAATACTATAAGCATGTATTTATCGGCACTTTGTTCAACTTCTGACAACAATTGGCTGTCCCCATCCGTATTAAACGCCGTAAAATCATTCCAATAATCTCCAAGATTCAACACTTCTGTAGTTAGGTAGATTTTAATGGGTTCATTATATTTACTATTTTTAATGGTTTCGCCAAGCGTTTGATATAAATCCTGTAGTGTATCCATTGATAAATTTTGATAATTTAGGTTTAATAAAAAAGCTGCTGTTTCAGAGTGTTTGTGTTCTTCTATAAAACCAACAACCAATTCTTTCAGTTTCGTCGATAACTCCTCACGAAGAGCCATACCATCTTTAAACTTCTTTGTATTAACATCCCCTTTTTTATAGTCTTCATACAAATCCCATTTTAAATCACTTAATGGCTCTCTAATGTGCTGAGATTCTTTATACCATTGTTCTAATACGCTTTGAGTTTCTGAATCTGTAATCACTTTCGGGTTGTCAATCTTACCTTTTACTGTAACCTCCTCATTCCTGATAAAAAGCTTTTTGCTTAAATGTGGGATTGTTTTCTTTTCTTCCAATATAAATTCAGTAACGTCCAGATAAAAAAAAGATAATTTTGCTATAGAGTCGGAAAAACTGATATCAATAGACGATTCACCGACAAATTCTTTCGAAAAAACTTCCTTTGTTTCCATATTTACTAAATCTACTCGAATGAGGTTTTCTTCGGGAACATCTGTTAATTGTACATTTATTTGGAATGTTTCACCTTCTTTACTACAGGAAGGAAAAAGAAAAATTCCAAGAATAGATGAAATAACAACGATTCCAACAAGTAATCTTGTATATTTTATCATTTGTTACAATATATTTAAATACCGTACCGGCATTTACCGGTACGGTATCTCTGTTTAATTACAATGGTGATTAATCCATAACCTCAGGTGGAAGAGCAATAGTTCCACCAGATTGCAAAGTAGACAACTGTTCTTCAGTAACCACAAAAGAACTTAGTTTGGAATCATAATCGTCCGGTGCCATATGCGGAGTAATCCATATCTCCCCTGCAATTACAGAAATTGTTGCGCATTTTCCATCTGTACCTTCACACCATGCACTGGTATCATCATATCCAAATATGCCGTCTAAAGTAACTGGACCTGCTGCTTCTGATGTTGAAGAATTAGCTACTGATTTGCTGGTAAAATAGCCTCCTAAGCCAATCAACATCACAAAAACGATTAATAAAATTTTGCTAGTTTTTATAAGATTTCATTTTAGTTCATAAGTAAGATTATTAAAGCGCTATGATATCATGCTTGCGGCAATAATAATAATAATAATAATAAGCAAGCATATTTATCTATTTATATTGATTATAAATAAAAAGTCATGTTGTGTAACTTCTCTGAAAAGAAATTAAAAAAACCACGCATAGCATCCGCAAAAACTGCGACTGCTAACGTGGTTTTAAACACCTTGTAAAATTTTGGGGCCGGCTAAAGCCTTCTTTTATGCGCCCAGCGTAGCCACCATCACAGCTTTGATGGTGTGCAACCGGTTTTCAGCTTCGTCAAAAACAATGGATGCCGGAGATTCAAATACTTCTTCGGTTACTTCCATTGATTCCAGACCGAATTTTTTATAGATTTCCT
>CAYXJS010000324.1:0-2978 GCA_964465045.1 uncultured Bacteroidales bacterium
ACAATATAAATACCTGATATTCTGCAATTAAAATAGATGTCTTGCGGATTTTAGGTTTTATAGATTCAAAGAACCCCTTTTGTATCGGTTATTATAATGAGTACATGGTTTTTGTTCTTGACAGAAATAACAATGTCATAGAAAATGAATGCGACAGGTCTAATCCATTTGATGAAATAAATCCGGATGAAGTCATCCCTGTTGCGTATAACGGAGCAGTGTGGAGTTTAAAATCAGAAATAAAAAACTTGTTGATTATTCTTTTTACGGTAAAAAGCCAGATAGCGCATTAATCGAGCAGTTAAAATCAATATTAATTGCCAATTAAGCCCAATTTGATAAGTCTTGCTAAACATATAATAAATCAGTGCTGCCAGTCTGCTATCTTTGTTCAAGTATATACAAAAGGGGGTTTGAAATATGAACTAAAAACAACAACATCAATTAAATTAATCAAACAACTAACTAAAACAAAAACCAATGCGAAAACTAAGTTTTTTACTGCTGATGGCAGTGGTCATGATTTCATGCGAAGAGAACAAGGATTTAAACGTAAACCTGAATGAAAGCGGAACGCTGAAAATAAAAGTCCTTGACGATGCCGGTAAAGGCATTAGCAATGCCCAGGTAATGGTAAGTAACGAGCTCGGGTCTGGCCGTGTGGTTTTTGAAGACTCCACCAATAGCTCGGGTGTTTGTGAAACCGGCAAGCTGCTTCAGAGCGAATATTATTGCCGGATATCAGCACAGATGGACAAACGTGTTTACAGGGAGGGAGAATACACACAGGTCATTGCCGGCGAGGGCAAAACTATAGAAGCCTATCCGTTAGCCAATTCAGGAAAAATTACCGCAACGGTTGTTGATATGGCCGGCGATCCCATCAGCAATGTAAATGTAGCCCTGCTTCCCTTCGATCATGAGCCGGACTATACCTATGAGTAAATGCTGGAAGACAGGTGGTACAACGCTGCGACCGATGCCAGCGGGGAGGTCACATTCACCAAAGTGCCGGCCTATGATCAATATGCCTGCTCCTCCTCCTTTTTCGACTATTAGGTATACGTATAGTATCTATTCAATCTTTTGATAGATAGCTATTTGTAGATATTTTTTCTATGACCTACTTTGATGGCGTTAACTAAAAGAATTTTGTCTTTACTGATGTAGATAAATCTGTAGTCACCCACTCTTATACGGTAAGCCTCCCTTCCTGATAGCTTTTTGCAATGAGTTGGACGGGGATTGTCTTCTAAATGCAACATCTGCGTTTCCAATTTATCTGCAATTTTGTTTGGTAGCTTTTTCAGTTGCTTTTGTACAGTCTTGGTTATAAAAACTTCATATTTAGCCATCTTGTTGTTTTCTTTCTTTGATAGCCTCTCTTAGTGGAATAGTTTCTTCCTGACTTTCCACTGCATCATCGTATGCCTTGATGTCTTCCAACTCTTCAATCTGCTCAATGATTTTTTCATAATCATCCATAGGCAAAAACACGCCTATTTCATTCCCTTCTTTGTCTTTCAATACTTGTTTATTTAAGGTCATCATTTATGATTTTTATCGTTAACAAGTAACAAAAATAACATTTCGAACGGTGAAAAGCAATGAGGTGTATTAGCGCCGAAATAAGTCTGACATAATTATAGATAAAGAATCAGTAATTTTATCGGTTATCAAACCAAAAACCCATGAGCCCAAAAATCTTTTTTAACGAACCGAAATTTGTAGAGCGCTCGCGTTCGGCGCTGACCAATGCGGAGAAAATGAATGAAAAACATTTCTTTTAAGAAATGTTTTGCTATCTTTAACCCACCAAACCTGAAGCAACCAGCAATGGCATGAAAACACGAACATCAATTTTAGTACTAATAACAATTCTTCTTTCATGTCAAGAAGAGAAAAAGATACCTATTCCGTCAGGCATGAGTTGATCTATGACAAAGATTGTGAGACCGATAAAAGATATGGACACTTGGTATTATGCTTTACTTACAGATACGCATTGGATACCCTTGAAATCTATGTCAATGATACATTGTTTAAAACCGCTTATCTCAAGACGGATGATGTTGTTGGAGTTAGCCAGGTTTTGGCAATTGATAAAATAAAGAATATAGAAAGTGCAAGATTCAAGATAAATCATAATAATAATGTAAACATTCCATTTGATACTGTAAATCAAATGTTTTTGATAAGTAAAATTAATGATACTATAACTTTAGAGAGCGTATGCTATCTGCCAGGTTTTATGTGATGACCAGTCTCAATAACAAGTAGCCTAGTAACGCGAAAAAATGGAGTCGCGCATGAGATTTTTGTTAGGAGTAGTCTCCTGTTATTATGATGTTTACTAAAGTTGTTTAACCTTCCCCGAAATTCGGCCATTTAAAATTAGAGTTCGACAAGCCCTTTTGGCAATTCAGTCTTAAAATAGTATTAATTTTCAACAAGATTATTATTAGCCAGGCCAACTGTTACAAAGTCTCACCTGCTAACAATTATCGTTTTCGAAATGATAGTACTATCTAATAAAACTACTTTTAATGAATACACACCGGATTCCAAATCTGAAATATGAATCGGGTCATTACCGGGATTCAACTTTTGATAGACGATTTGTCCGAGGCTATTGACGATTTCGATCTGTTTTGACTTGCTTTTCAGTTTGATATAAAACGCTTTATGCGATGGGTTGGGGAATACCAAGACTTCCTCCTTGCCGGAATTTTCAATGTTATCGCTGATAAAAGTCACAGTATCCACATTGAAGGGGGCTGCAAGGCAACTACCATCATATTGGGCAAGCACCCAATAAGTATAAGTGACTTCATTTGCAGGTACAGGAAGGTTTTCATCAAGATATGAATCGGTAACCGGTAGTTCAAAAACAACGGTATCGCCAAAGGAGCTGGCTCGATAAAGATGGTAGCCCGTCAGTTCAGCAGTTGCTGACAGAGTTGTTCCGGATGAAGGCG
>CAYXJS010000325.1:0-2977 GCA_964465045.1 uncultured Bacteroidales bacterium
ACAAAAGGAAATTCAGTATCATCACTTGAAATTGCTTCTCCCAAAGCAGCTTTGTTCTTAAAAAGAGTGAATTCTGCCGTTGGAATTCCATGATCACAATAAAACTGCTTTTGCACACCTTTATCCTGAACGGTGCGTAAAGTTTGTGAAGAAGGATAAACTGCCTTCCCTTCTTTTTCAAGCTGCTCTAAAGCTTCTACGTTGATGTGCTCAATTTCTAAGGTAATAACATCAGCTTGGCGCCCAAGTTCCACTATGGTTTTATAATCCATCAAATCACCCTGAAAAAATCTATTACAACCCAAACGTCCCGGAGCTTCAGGACTCGGATCCAACACTATGGTATTGATATCGTATTTACGGGTTTCGTAAAGCAACATCTTGCCTAACTGACCACCACCCAGAATTCCCAACGTAAAGTCTGAAGAAAAGTACCGTTCCATAAATAATTGTTTTTGCAAAAGTACTTAAAGAATGATGAGGCTGATCTAAAAAGGACCCCTTATTTGCATTAAATTTTATAATATTCTGATTATCTAAACATTATGGAAAACACCTGTTTTATTTATAGTGTTGATTATCAGATGAATAACTTATAAACATAAAAACATACGAACTTATTAAACTGAACTCAATGAGTTTATTAAAACAACAACATAAAAAAACCGGACTGATTACAATCGTCCGGTTTATCTCATTTTTGTACTTTAACTACTAACAAGCCCCGCCAGAAGCCTTCTTTTCTGGTTTACGATCATACTGGCAACATCCGGGCAGGTTTTTGTATGTTTCATCCTTTGCTCTGTGCTTTCCAGTGTCATGACCGGCTTTTGCAATGGTTTTCTGAATGGCGTTAATATCAGACTTTTGATTATCATAGGTAACCTTAATCATTTTGGTTTCTTTGTCCCAGTCTGCCTCCGTTACGCCATCTACAGATTTTGCGGCTTTTTCTATGCGGTCTTCGCACATGCCGCAATTGCCATATACTTTAAACTCTTTGGTTTTGCTTTCCGCGAAAGCGCTAACCGAAATCATCATCATTATCAATGACACAAATAATGTTCTTTTTATCATAACTCTTAATTTTTTAGTTTCAACCATTAAACAACAAAATTCAAATTAAAGTCAGTCTCACATTACACATTAACATCAATTTAACTTAACTGATGGTAAGCTCATGACATTCCTTATGATGGATGAGCCACAAAAGGTATTTCCTTTTGAATTTCAATCTTTTCAGGTGTTACCGTGGCTTGCAGTGCTATAACCTCTATCCCTTTTTGTAAAGCTTCGTCCAGCTTTGTGGCATAATCCGGGTCAATATCATGAGCCGGCCCGAACTGTTCAACATCGCCTCGCTGGATAATATAGAGCATCACCGCCCTCAGGCCTTGCTGCTTTAGCTGAATCAGCTCCTCAAGGTGCTTTTTACCCCGGGAGGTAACCGCATCAGGAAACACAGCAACACTGCCATACTTCATCGTCACATTCTTTACCTCTATAAAGCATTCTTCATCTTCATTAGCGGCATAAACATCAATACGGCTTTTGCCTGTTTTTACTTCCCGCTTTACGGTGGTATAACCTTTCAGTTGCTTAACGCGCTGATCACGGATAGCTTCATATGCAATTTGATTGGGATGGTTTGTATTTATTCCAACCCAATCTCCGTTGATTTTTATCATCTCCCAGGTATACTGCGTTTTTCGTGCAGGATTGTTATGGAAAGTCAGATACACCTCAGCGCCCTCTTCAAGCGCTGTTTTCATACTTCCGGAATTTGTGCAGTGAGACGTTACCTTCTGTCCGTCGTCGAGTTCCACATCTGCCAAAAAACGTTTATAGCGTTTTATAAGTTTTCCGTGAACTAATGGTTTTTCAAACTTCATGGATATGGTTTTAGAATTTGATAAGACCATAACAAGCGCGGTTAAATTCTGTTTCAAATTTTTCTTTAGGTTCAAATTCCCTACCTTTGGAGAAGACATTTAGCAAAAGCTATGGAGTGGATATACAAGATTTTAGACTTTCTTCATTTGCTTGCCATTACCACATTATATCAATTAGTAAGTCTTTTGGGTTTATTATTTGTTGTAGGCTTTATACTCTATTTGCTGGCGCGATTCACCAGGAATACCTTTGCCGGCGTTTCAGCGCGCAAGCTGGATGTTTTCGTTACCGGATGGATTGGTACACCGGTGCATGAATTGAGTCACGCCATTTTCTGTTTGATCTTCGGTCATCGCATCACAGATATCAGGCTTTTCCAACCAAACTCAAGCGACGGCTCATTAGGATACGTTAAACATACTTACAATTCGAAAAACTTTTATCATCGTATTGGCAACCTTTTTATCGGAGCCGGACCAGTCATCCTGGGAGCGCTTGCCATTTACGGTCTGATACATTTGCTTTTACCCAATGCTGCATCTCTTGCCATTATTAAAGCAAGTAATGGCTTACAAATTGCACATGTAAAAGACCTGGGGATTCACTGGCAATCGATTTTGGGAGCGGCACAAGCTATGCTGGAACAACTGTTTAGTTCAAATAATTTTTCTCAGGTTTCATTCTGGATATTCCTTTATATCTCGGCAAGCATTGCCTCGCACATGGAGCTTAGTCCTGCCGATTTGAAAGGCATGTTGAAAGGATTGTTATCGCTCATCCTGCTGCTGCTGTTTGCAAATACCATTGCCCTCCTATTACAGAAAGATATCAGCGCATATGTTTTTATTGCAGGCAGTTACTTTGGGTTGTTTTTTGGGATTTACCTTTATGCTATTCTGATTTCATTAATAAACTTCCTGGTTTCCTTTTTATTACTTTCTACCTATTCCCGGATAAGATATCGCCGTTTTGTGAATCCTTTTCAATAAGATGAATAATTATTGATTATCAGCGGCCTGTAAGTTAACATAAAACGGAAGTTCATTCATAAAAATCCCTAAAAAGCCTGACTATACTACTAAAG
>CAYXJS010000326.1:0-2951 GCA_964465045.1 uncultured Bacteroidales bacterium
ACATAAAATGTGCCTACGATATTATCAATTGCCTGTGAAAGAAGCTCAATACGCTCTTCAGGCTCTTCGGTTTTCTCTAACAGATGGTCGAGCAAAAGCCTTTCGTTAAAGGTAGAGGCTACTTCCGCCACAAAAATGGTATATCCATGTGTGGGATAGGGCTGATTTTCATCAGACAGCAAAGTATGCATGGTGTGGCCCAACTCATGAGCCAGCGTAAACATATCATCCATGGTTTCGCTGTAATTGAGCAGCATATAGGGATGCACACCATAAACACCGGCCGAAAACGCCCCGGGGCGCTTGCCTTCATACTCATATACATCCAGCCAGCCTTCAGCCATGGCTTTTTGCAGCTTCTGCTGATAATCCGCTCCGAGCGGCGCTACCGACTGAAGAATAGTTTTTCCGGCTTCATCGTAAGGATACTTTTTGTCTGAATTCACCAAAGAAATCGAACCATCATACCGGTGATAATTGCCCTCAAGACCCAGCTTTTTTGCGCGCAATCTGGCATAGCGCTGCAAAGGTTCTGTATTTTCCTTAACGGTTTCAATCAGATTGAGATATACATTTTCAGCGATGTTTTTTCCGTGTAAGGCGGCCTTAAGTGTGCTTGGAAAATTTCGCGATCGTGCTGCAGCCCAGTCGCTCTGACAAACGGCATTATAAATAGCGGCATAAGCATATTTATTCTCCTCATATACTTTATACATCGCCTCGCTCACTTTGCGGCGATCTTCCTGATTTTGATTATAGGCCAGTACTTGCTTGTTGGTTCCGGGTGTAGCTTTTACCTTTTCCCCGTCAGACAATTCCACCTCTTTATAATCTACATCAGAATTTGCCAATTCATCATAAATAGATGAAGGCGCTTCGCCAACCTGCGAAAAATAAGAAAGCAATGCTTCCTTATCTTCATCAAGAGTATGTTCTTGATTGTGATACATCTTCTCCAGCGGGAAGCGGAAAGGCTCTAACTCCGGATCACGGTCTATCCATTCCATCATTTGCTTTTCAGGTACCTTTAATAATTCCGGTGTAAGCCAGGACAACCTTGTGCTGTATTCAGCCATAAAATGCTGCATTTGCTGCATTTTACCAGACACCTCAGTATTGGTTGACTCTACTGATTTTAGTAAAAACGGGTAAGCGTAGAGCTTATTTACCTTTTGCGATAATTCAGTATTTTGTTTCAGTGTCTTCTTCAAATTGCCGGCGCTTTCTGAAGCTTTGCCTTTCATTGCTTCAATCTCTTCCAGCAACTTTTTTGACTTTTCCAGGTCCTGGCTCCATGCTTCCCAGTCCTGATAAATATCACTTAAATTCCATTTAAACTGATTTGGAACTTCTTCTCTTGTTTTGTAAGGTTTTGTTTCTGCCATAATGTTTGCGTTAAATGTTGCCATCAGCAACAAGCAAATCCATGTTAAAGTTTTCATGTTCGTGATTTTTGGTTCGGCTCATGAAGGCAATTATTAAACCAATTATCACAAATATCTGACTTGCTATAGTTTATAAAATAAATAAAAAAAGCAACACTAAATATAATGTTGCAATGTGAACTCAAACCGTCCGTTATCGAACGGTTATGCTATTCCTGATCCTTTTCGATATAGGCCTTTAAATTCTGCAGGCCCATGTGAATATTGGTTTGCATCCGTTTGTTTGTTAAAATCCCGGAATACCTCCCCAGTGGATAATCCAAATCACCAAAATCCATCCCCCAGGTAACGTAGGTAGAATCGTTGACCGGACGGAGCATCCAGTTTGTTTCAAACGTGTCATAGCCCGGAAACCGCATCTGTGCCTGAATAATTTCACCGGGAATAGCCCGTTTTATCTCAAGATAGCCTTTGCCGCCTTTGGGAGTCTCCCATTCCTGGTGCGCTCCGGCTCCTTTTGGGATTTCATTAAACTGCATCTCCGGCATTTTAGGATTCCAGTTCTTCCAGTTTTTTAATTCATTAATTTGCTCAAAGACCTGATTTGGCGAGGCATCGATAGCTACCCTTCTTTCCATGTGATAAGAATCGGGAAGTATAGACGCTACAAGGAAAAAAGTTAAAACCAATAAGGTGATAATCAATAAAAATGTACGCATGGGTTTCATAAAATTAACATAAGTTTATTATTCTGTTTAATGCCACCTGACATGAAATGCGCATTTTCCAGAAAAAATTAAGATGATGAACGAAAGCGTAAAAGTAAAAAAAAGTTTGAAAAAACTTTTCCCCTCAGCACACGGATTTTTTATTGACAGCGAATTGAAGGAATGCTCAATTATCATTAACGCTGATGACTATATCGGCGAACCGCAGGAAAAACTCCTGAGCGATAATATTTTTTTTTCTGTCATTGATTTTAACGATGTTTTTCCTTATAAATATGTTTTTGCATATCAGTTACTCGCATATTGAACAAAATCTGGTTCAAATCATTTTTACGTACACAAAATCAAATTTGATATTGCAATGGATTTTTAATAACCATTGCTATCAGCTAATCAAATAATAATGAATAAGATAGAATTATGAACCTGTATACAATTCATGCCGGATACCTTAAACTGGATGGAGGCGCTATGTTTGGCGTGGTGCCTAAAGCATTGTGGAATAAACAATATCCTGCCGATGAGAATAATATGATTCCATTGGCTATGCGGTTGCTGCTTGTAGAGGAAGGCGACCGGAAAATTTTAATAAACAGCGGGATTGGCAACAAACAAAGCGAGAAATTCTTTAGTCACTTTCATTTGCACGGCGATCAAACCATAGACAAATCGCTGGCAAAACATGGCTTCAGACGGGATGATATTACAGATGTTTTCCATACCCATCTGCACTTCGATCATTGCGGGGGCACAATTGTATACGATGAAAAAGAAAACCTCGTACCGGCATTCCCAAATGCCACGCTTTGGGTTACGCAAAATCAGTGGGACTGGGCTA
>CAYXJS010000327.1:0-2925 GCA_964465045.1 uncultured Bacteroidales bacterium
TGACCGGCGTAGAGTATTTGCAGTCGCTACCCTATGTTGATGAAGACCGCATCGGGATAAACGGCTGGAGCTATGGCGGTTTTATGTCAACAGCCCTTATGCTGCATCATCCGGAAGTATTTAAAGTAGCCGTTGCGGGAGGTCCGGTTACCGACTGGAAATACTATGAAGTGATGTATGGCGAAAGATACATGGATACGCCGGAAGAGAATCCGGAAGGCTATGAAAACAGCTCGCTGCTCAACAAAGCCGGAAATTTAGAAGGGCGCCTGCTTCTCATTCACGGAACCCATGACCCTGTAGTGGTGTGGCAACAAAGCCGGCAGTTTGTAAAAAAATGCGTGGAAGAAGACAAGCTGCTTGATTATTTCATTTATCCCGGACACGAACATAATGTCAGAGGACCCCAACGAGTGCACTTATTCAAAAAAATCACTCAATATTTCAACGACCATCTATAAGTTATGATAATTAAAAAAGCCTGCGAGGGATTGCAGGCTTTTTTGGAGAGGGTGTACAACTAAATCTGAACTTGAGTAGTAACCTAAAAGAAAGAAAGTGCTACAAATATATGATCTGAAAACACGCTTCGTGGACTTTTTTTCCATTCGTAGGGATATTGATGATATTCGTCGGGGATTTATGGATATTCGTAAATATTTTTGCTCTTTTATTGAGCAGAAAACAGCCAAAACGATTGGATTATCCGGTATGATATTGTCTTTTAAAGGTGATAAAATATAAAATAAAATAGTTTTTTATCATTCCTTACAGATTTGCATTTTATGATTTTGGTGTAGATTCCTCACTGTATCGCTACGCTATCGCTTCGTGATTTGTTACCATTGACAACATTTTAATTGGCGTTGTATTCCAGTGTTTTACTATCCTTTGCCCCAGCATATTGCGGTGCAGGCTGTTTGGCTTTAGCCCCAGCAATCGGAGCAGAATACAAGGACTAAAGTCCCGGCAGGTTGTGGGGATAACCTTTAAACCGTTGGTTAAAACCAACGGCAAAGGATAATGATTCTTTATTGTCATTATGAGATGTGGAACAATTTTATGATCTAATGCTTCGGAATGACTTGAATAATAGGTTTTAACAAAGAAAAAGCCTGCTCGAGGGTGCAGACTTTTTCATAGAATTGGAGGGAATCTGATTGTTTTTTAAATACGAGAAGGGCGTCTGACCTTACTACTGTCAGACTTTTTCTTTACATAAGCAAGAAAGAGGAATCCAATAACTGGTGTAAAAAAAATACCTGATAACAATACTTTAAACCCTCTTCTGTGCAATTTCTCACACTCGAAGATCAGGGGGAACAACAAGATAATGTAAACCAGAATGAGTAAATCAATAAGCATAGTTGTAGTTTTTATTTGTTAACAAAAGTAGGGCAGCAAAACATGCTTCGTGGGGTTTTTTTCCATTCGTAGGGGATTTTTTTCCATTCGTAGGGTTTTTAAAGATATTCGTTAAAAAATCATTGAGATTCGTAATGAAATTTCAGGAAAAATATACTGAATTTGACAAAAAAAGGGAAATCTTCTCGAAATCCCTTCAGTAATAAATTATGATTAACCTAAATTCTACAACAAGCCCAACTCGAGCATTGCTTCTTCGCTCATCATTTCTTTAGACCACGGCGGATCAAAGGTCAGCTCTACTTCTGCTTCTTTAACGCCTTCAATAGCGGCAACCTTTTCCTTAACTTCTGCCGGAAGCGAATCTGCCACCGGACAATTTGGAGCGGTTAAGGTCATAATAACATGAACGCTGTAATCGTCTTTTACATCAATCTTATATATCAGCCCCAAATCGTAGATATTCACCGGAATTTCCGGATCATAAACTGTTTTGATCTGATCTGCCGCCGCTTTTTCTATCTGGAATATTTTTTGTTTATCTGCCATAACTTCACGTTTTCAAGTCTTTAATTTTGTTTTGCTTTAAATGCCATTGCATACAGCTTAATTTGCTTAATCATAGACACCAAACCGTTTGACCGGGTTGGAGAGAGATGGTCTTTTAGCCCGATGTCATCTAGAAATTTAAGATCGGCATTTAAGATTTCATCCGGCTTTTCGCCAGACAAAGCACGAATTAATATATTGATGATTCCTTTTGTGATGACAGCATCGCTATCAGCGCTGAAATATACTTTCCCGTCATTCATTTCGGCATGCAGCCATACACGCGACTGGCATCCTGAAATAAGATTGCTTTCTGTTTTATGCTTTTCGTCGATAAGTGGTAAAGATTTCCCCATGTCAATGAGATAATTATATTTATCCATCCAGTCATCAAACACTTCAAACTCTTCAACAATCTGATTTTCTTTTTCTTTAATACTCATAAGTTATATGATTAAGATAACATTTGTTTTGCTTTCTTTACGGCTTCAACCAAGCGGTCAATGTCTTCCACGGAATTGTATATTCCCACCGAGGCACGTAAAGTACCGGGAATCCTGTAAAACTCCATAACGGGCTGTGCGCAGTGGTGTCCTGTTCTTACGGCTATACCCATCTTATCAATCAAAGTACCCATATCATAGGGATGAATATCACCAACTAAAAAGGATACTACACCGGATTTCTGTGCTGTCTGCCCAAAAATACGGATGCCCGGAATCTGGCCCAGCTTTTCTTCGGCACTTTCCAAAAGCATCTTTTCATGGTCTTTCACTGTTTTGAACCCCACATCTTCCAAAAAACGTATGGCTTCACCAAAAGCAACCACATCAGCTACATTCGGCGTGCCAGCTTCAAACTTGTAGGGCAATTCGTTAAAGGTGATATTATCCAGCGTAACCGAATCGATCATCTCCCCACCACCCTGATAAGGAGGCAATTTCTCCATCCATTCTTTTTTCCCGTAAAGGACTCCCACTCCAGTGGGGCCATACATTTTGTGTGCTGAAA
>CAYXJS010000328.1:0-2908 GCA_964465045.1 uncultured Bacteroidales bacterium
CAGATAGCTGCAACCCAACCTGCATTTCACGCGAAATATCGCTCACATATTGCAGACACAAATCAGCCAGGCTCTTTTCATAACGCTTAGTAGTATCTTCAAGCTTTTGCTTAAGAACTTTGTTTTCATGCAAAGCATTAAACGTGGTGTTGTTCATCATCTTAAGCATGGCCTTATTTTCCTTGTGCTCCTTTATCTGAGCTTTGACGGCATGATAAAGCATCTGCGAGATGATGGTTTTATGCTCCGTAGTCAAATGCCGGCTATCAGAGCTTACGCCAAAATTGCTGGTGTCAGCATTAAAATAGTAAAACAACAAGTCATACAAGCCGTCATCATCGTTTTTAAAACGCAAAAGCAACACTGTATTTTCAAGCTCACTAAATACTTCAATATGTGGCGTTGATTCCTTTTTTTTGATTTGGAATGGAATGTCATCCTTAGAAAACCAATTAACGGGTGTGCTTTTTTTCCGGAAAGGTTCAAAGCTTTCTATAGCCTGTGAATTCTCTACAGGATTAACTACAAATTGCTGATTCTCTTTATTTGAAATCAGTATCCGGTTTTGCTGCCTCCTGTCGTCATAGAACACCGCCAGCACCTTCTCAATACCGGGCATTACTTCATGGGCGCGCATAAGCACGTTTTCCACAGGTGGTGCCACAAATGAAAATGTTCCGGTCATGAGTGCTGATTTTGGTGCAAAAATAGCGTTTTATGTGGGTAAAGCTAATACTTTTAAGTAGCTTAAGCAAACTTTTAAGACAAATTTTTAAGCAAGCTTTTGCTTTTTAAGTTGTCTTAAGTATCTTTATTAAGTGTAATAATTTAGCTTAATTAGACTTAAAAACAGCTTAAAAAGCTTTACTTTCAGGTAATACAGAGCTTAGTTTTGTAGTTGTAAAAATGATTATATCGCATCTCTATCAAGAAAAAATATTAAGCTATGAACTACTACAAATATCCCCGCAGCCGAAATCACCACCAGGGTAACCGTTTCTATAACCAAACACATGAAGTGAACTATCCGGTTCAAGCAAAAGAACAACAGACAAAAAATGAAATGCCGACCAGCACAAAAGTTTTATTGAAAATTGCAGCTAAAAAAGTCTTTCGGCTTAAAACTATTCCGATTTTATTTAACTATTTCATGCGGAAAAGTGGCCTGGCAGGAGCTACAAAACGGCTGGAAGAAGAAACAGTTAAAGCCGCAAGCACTTTTTTTGAGTCATGAATAAGCTGGTCTGAAAAGCCTCAGTTATTCTATTAAATGATATAATTGTTGATTGGTTCCCGATAGCTATCGGGATTGTGAATAGGTATGCTAAATTCCAACCCAAAATCAGATGTTAGAAACCCGAAATCTTACGCACTTTGACTTTTTCCGGCACTGCAACCCTAAAAACTTACGCACCTGAACACCCAATTACATTTGAATATAAAAACTTATGAACTTTTTAAACTGTAATGATATCTTATTATTTTTACCTTTTTAAAACGAAAGGTATGAAGCAGTTTTTCTATTTATTGCCTTTATGGCTTATTCTTTTTTCAAATCCGGTTAGAGGCCAGTTTTCATCTGTTTTTCAGGGAGAGCATGAAAAAAATGAAGGGGTTTTGCTGGTGTGGGACTATCATCCAGAGCGTGACAGTATCACCGCTAATATTGCCGGTGCGGTGCAAAATTCCGCTAAAGTGTGGATCATCTATTATCCTGGCACTGCCCCTGCTGACACTTCAGAAATCCGTCAGTTTTTACTGAGTATGGATGTAGGTTATCATAACGTTGAATTCATGCCCGGCTGGACTGAGACCCTTTGGATTCGTGACTTTGGACCATTTACCGGCTATGGCGATTTTGGTGATGGCCTGGAGCGGTATATGATTGATGCCGGCTACAGTGCTTATGGACGGCCCATGGATGATTCCATACCCTCGCAGATTGCCGGTTACTGGGATATGCAATCTGTTGATCTCCCGCTGGAGCTGGAAGGTGGGAATATTCTACTTGACGGATTGCAATATGGCCTGGCCAGCGAACGGTTGCTTGATCAAAATCCATCTTATTCAGAGGAAGACCTTACAGCCATGCTGGAAGATTATTTTGCCACAGATGAATTTATTTTACTGGAAGATTTAACACAAACCGGCGGAGGAATCTGGAGTCATGTGGATATGTATATAAAATTCATTGACAGTGAAACAATTATGATCTCTAAATATCCTGAACATGTCCCCGACTATGAATTAATTGAGTCTCAAGTTGAGTATTTATCTCAATTAAACACTTATTTTGAACAACCTTTCGAAATCATTCGCATTCCTGCCCCTCCTAATGCAAACGGAGAATTTCCCGATGAGCAAAGCGACGAGATGCGCACCTATACGAACTCACTTACCATGAATGATGTAGTTGTTGTTCCTTCTTATGGCTTGCCTGAATATGATTCCATTGCTAAATCAACCTATGAGCGGGCTATGCCCGGTTATACCATTGAAATGGTTGATTCCCGCAACCTTACCCCACTTTATGGCGCCATCCACTGCATTACAAAAGAAGTTCCTCAGCCCGAAATGCTGCGCATTATCCATAAAAAGGTAACAGGCATGCAACCCTATTCAGAAAACTTTAATATCTATTCGCAATGTCAGAATGAGAGCGAAGTAGACAGCCTTTTCCTTTATTATCGTCATAAAGGTCAATCAGAATACACCAAAACCGAAATGCAGCAGGTTTGTCCGCAAAATTTTGGGGTTATTCCAGGTTGTCAACCACAAGACACCATTGAATACTACATTGAGGCTAAAACAAATGAATCTGAAGTTCAGGCCCCGTTATCAGCCCCGGAAGGGTATTATCAATTTTGGTTTGACCCATCCACAGAATCATCTCAAATAGAGCAAAGCC
>CAYXJS010000329.1:0-2900 GCA_964465045.1 uncultured Bacteroidales bacterium
TAGTTACACTAAGCTTGTCAGCATCAGGATGTTTTTCGCAAGTCAACACTTCACCTACTACCACACCTTCAAGGCCTCCCTTTACAGTTTGCACTTTTTCGAGACCTTCCACTTCAAGCCCTGTGTTTGTAAGAATTTCGCTGATTTCTTCAGCGCTTTTGCTGATAGGTAAATATTGTTTTAACCAGTTGCTGGAGATTTTCATTTGTCTAAGGTTCTATTTATTATTTTTCTGTCTGAAATTGCTATCACATATTTACTAATCTGCGCTGTCGACTTTTACTATCGTCTCACTTCGCAGCAATATGTCACGACGTTTCGTAAATTGTTACCTGACACCTGGAAAACTCTGTTCCTGCCTGTTTCATCATTCAACAAATAGACAATCAAGTTTTATCAGGATAAACCAGACTCAAAATCAAAACTTTTGCAAAATTACAGAAATTTTAATACCGACGGCAGTCCGCGTGCCGATATGACAGGATAGCTATCTATATTGGCAGGGCTAATCGTGATAGTGAATTCCTAATGCAAATCAATCGATAACAATTGCGCATCCAATAGCTTCCTTTACAATATTTGCTCCCTTAATTTTGAATGCATAACTCAGGATAAGTACTGCTGTGACTTGAATCTGCCCAATAACCAGATGCTGACAGGTCTGTCAACGCTGTCAGGTCAAATTAAAACGCTATTTAACAACTTATCAACATGCAAAACCCCTGGAAGCGTATAAATCAAAAATGGCTTTTTGGTTAACCTCTATTTTAAACAAAGCTTCATATATCTTGTTTGAAATGTAGCTTATATAACATAAACTTAAACGAACATTATGCAATAATAAAGCTTCCTAAAAATGATTATCAAAGTTATCTGAAACGCAGAAATGAATATTTAGTGCGATCGACATTAAAAATAAAAATAAAAATAAAAACTTAAAAAAATGAATCATAAAAAACAATCAGACTTATCTAAAGAACACATGCATGGAGCTAATCCAAAAGATGGCGCCGGAGGAGGCACACAAATCCGCGATTGGTGGCCAAATCAACTCAAATTAAACATTTTGCGCCAGCATTCTTCAAAATCAGACCCTATGGGAGAGTCTTTTGATTATGCCGAGGAGTTCAAAAAATTAGATTTAGAAGCCGTAAAAAAAGACCTTCACAAACTCATGACAGACTCTCAGGATTGGTGGCCTGCTGACTTCGGGCATTACGGTCCTTTGTTTATCCGTATGACATGGCACAGCGCAGGCACATACCGTATCTCTGACGGCAGAGGCGGTGGAGCTACCGGAAACCAGCGTTTTGCTCCGCTAAACAGTTGGCCTGACAATGTAAACCTCGACAAAGCACGCCGTTTACTTTGGCCGGTAAAACAAAAATACGGCAAGAAATTATCATGGGCCGACCTGATGATCCTGGCCGGAAATGTAGCACTAGACTCGATGGGATTTAAGACCTTCGGTTTTGGTGGTGGCCGCGAAGACATCTGGGAGCCCGAGCAGGACGTATACTGGGGTGCAGAAAAAGAGTGGCTTGATAATCAGCGCCATGACAGCAAAGGCAAGCTGGAAGGGCCTCTCGCCGCCGACCATATGGGTTTGATTTATGTTAATCCTGAAGGGCCTGATGGAAATCCCGACCCAAAAGAAGCTGCGTTCTACATTCGTCAATCTTTTGCCCGTATGGCTATGAATGACGAAGAAACCGTCGCCCTGATTGCCGGTGGACACTCGTTTGGTAAAGTACACGGTGCCGCCATGGAAAGTAACCTGGAAGCCGATCCTGAAGCAGCCCCCATGGAGCAGCAAGGGCTGGGCTGGAAAAACAAGTATGGAACAGGGAAAGGTGCTCACACAATAACAAGTGGACTGGAAGGCACATGGACACAAACGCCTACCAAATGGAGCATGCTGTTTTTAAGAAACTTATTAGAGTATGATTATGAACCGGTAAAAAGTCCGGGTGGTAAATGGCAATGGAAGCCTAAAGATGGCGCTATGGAAGGCACTGTGCCTGATGCACATGATCCGGATAAAAAGCATGCGCCGTTCATGCTCACAACAGACTTGTCATTAAAGTACGATCCGGATTACGAGAAAATATCCCGCCGTTTTTATGAAAACCCAAAAGAGTTTGAAGATGCCTTTGCCCGTGCATGGTTTAAGCTTACACACCGCGACATGGGGCCGCGTTCGCGTTATTTAGGTCCTGATGTGCCCAATGAAGACCTCATATGGCAAGACCCAGTTCCAAAGGCCGGTTATGAGTTGGTTAATGAACAGGATATCGAAGAGCTAAAGAAAAAAATCCTGGATACAGGCTTAACCGTGCCTGAGTTAGTAAGCACAGCCTGGGGAGCAGCTTCGATATACCGCGACTCGGACAAGCGAGGCGGCGCTAACGGTGCCCGTATACGCCTTGCCCCGCAAAAAGACTGGGAAGTAAATAATCCGGAACAACTTAAAAAAGTACTCGGAAAACTTGAAGAGGTTCAAGCCAACTTCAACAACGCTCAATCGGGAAATAAAAAAGTTTCGCTCGCCGACTTGATTGTTCTGGGCGGCTCCGCAGCCATAGAAAAAGCAGCCAAAGACGCCGGTCATGAGGTAAAAGTTCCTTTTACACCAGGCCGTACTGATGCTACTGATGAACAAACAGATGCAGACTCTTTTGCTGTGCTTGAACCAAAAGCTGATGGCTTCAGAAATTATAAAGCTAAAGACAATACGCTGAAAGCTGAGGAATTATTGGTTGATAAATCACAATTATTAACCCTGACACCTCCTGAAATGACAGCGCTTGTTGGTGGAATGCGCGTATTGAATGCAAACTTTGACCAATCAGAGCACGGCGTACTTACTGATCGTCCGGGAACGCTTACCAATGATTTCT
>CAYXJS010000330.1:0-2880 GCA_964465045.1 uncultured Bacteroidales bacterium
GTTTTATATACCTTGCCATCACGGGAATCGGTAAAGGTTCCGGTTGTTTGCCCTTGCAATCCCATCAAACCAAACCCTAATAAAAGTATAGCACTTAATTTAAACTTTTTGTGTCGCATTTTTGACCTCCTTTTTTAAGTTAATATTCATTTTAATTTATATGTGCTTTTCAATCTTTCAATGATGTGTTTGGGTCTGCTCCAATGAACGCCAAACGGCTGAGCATCCTTACTCTTCCGTTTATTTCTCTATTATCCGGTTTGTTTATCGTTCTATTGGGTGCAGCATCCTTACTTGTTAATATTTTGAATTCAATTCCGCTATAGCGTTAAGGCTTTTTCAAAGATATATGTTTTAAAATTGTAAAAAAAGTGTTTGGTTATTTAGGGTTAATAATGGATATTTAAAAGCAAATTGATCTTGGATATCCGGGGCATTCAAAATCTGATCAGATGACTTTTCAAGGTTGTCATCTATAAGCATAGATGTTCCATCAAGCCAAACTATAGAGGTTTCTGAGCCAATTACAATATAATCAGGATATGCATTCATTAACCTCTTGGCCAATGGATGAATTTGAGAGCCAATGCTATTGTCTTTTTTCTCCTCGCTTCTGCAATTTGGGAGTGCAGTAATAACAGAGCAAAAAATTGCAAAGTAAAATATTCTACTAATCATTTAATATTTTAACTTTAATGGAATGATCTTGATAGACTATTACCTTTATCTTTGGGTTTCCTTGGATAATTCTGTTTTCCATCTCGGAGCCCAATTTTTCCTTGTGCAGATATTCTGTTATGATTAGTCTTCTTTCGAGCGTTGTAAAAAAAGAATCAGACTCATCCTCAGGGTCTGGCTTATTAAATCGATGATTGTTAGCCCTATCTTGTTGAATTATTGCAGGAGCATCGGATAAAAATTTACCGCTGCTATTGTAATGATCCGTTTTGGAAAGTTTTGTGGAGTAACTAACCAAAACCTTCTTTCGTGAACTTGAACGAGTTGACTTATTGAAGCTAAGATTTTCCGTTTTTTTATTAGTGGCCAAGGATGTCATCCGAATTTTATCGTTATTTAATGACCCCTTTCGTATAGCATCTATGATCTTGTTGTATTCAGCTTCCAAACTCACCGCATCATTCAGAGGTGAAACTACACTCCGAACATACGATTGCCAATAATTAAAAGGTGTATAGGCCGTGTTTATAATGGAGTTAGCCGTTTGGGTGAAATCATATATGTGTCTTTTTGCCTGTTCACTTCTGATTCTACTTGTAGCTGCTTGGACCTTATTAATGCTTGCTTTCGCCTCATCTATTTTTTCAGTCATTGGTGTAAAAAGATTAGCCTTGGAATCCAAGTAATTTGACAAACCTGGACTCTTCTTAATAACGGCCAATTGAGCCTCCCTGTTCCTGGACTTTTGGAATGTCTGAACTGATTCTAAATATGGGTCGGTAACAGAAATGATTTGTCGAATTTCATTATTAAGACTATGAATCCCATCACAGATTTGCTTAATGGTGATTAATGCCTGAGCAGAGGAAGGATCGACCTTAGCAATGAGATCCAGCGTGCTCATATCTGATGCCCCTCCGGTAATGGTTCCAAGCATTGCATTGTTGATGATAGGTTTTTCTAATATTTTAAAGGTTTGATTTAAAGGCTCAATTCTATAATCTATTGTTTTTATGATTGGGCTGTATTCCTTTGAAATTCGATTTACAAGAGTATACAAACCCTGATTCTCTGAAACTTTTCGTAATTGATGCCATTTATACTTTTTCAACAATTCCGCCACAGCTTCTATATCTCTGCCCTGCTTAGCGAGAATGTCTACTTCTTGTGTAATATCGGACATTAAGTAGTTAAGTCCCCAAACAAACATAGAATCTGACGCATCGACCAAATCAACGCTCATTTTCTGTTGCAATAGAGTTTTATGAAGGGCCTCACTCCGCTTCAGGATTTTATTCGTTATTGGTAGGAAACCTGTGAAATCTTCTACATCACTTGTTTTATCAATGGTCGAATAAAAATTTTTCTGATGTTTTTCAAATCTTTTTTGGAAGCCGATAGTTTTTTCATAGTAAGGCTGAAGTCGCATTACAGTAGAATCTGCATGGTACAGAAACTTCTTTTTAGTTTCAGAAAATGTTTCAATTCTTTTCTTAAGGTTTTCGCTGGCTGAAGCGAAGAAAAGACCAGAAACTACATTTGAACCTATAGCATCTTTGATTTCTGATATTTTGAGCAATGATTCATTGCAGTTTCTTGTGAAATCTACAAAATCTGAATAGCTAACCGTATGTTTCAGATTTTGATTCCTCAGCGATTGGGTTTTGCTTTCTATAGCTATCTCTATTTCTGAATATTCAGATTCCAGATCGCTAAGTCGATTTTTCTCAACAAAGTAGAAAATAACACCCCCCAGCATCAAGACTGCAGAAAGCCCCAAAAGTAATTTGTAATTGATAGTCATTTTGGCTGCTTTTTTTAATGTTGTGCAACTTGTTCTTATAGATTATAAAAGCTAACGATTTAGTGTTTTTTTAATCGGTCAACCAAAAATACAGCAAATTTTTTAAAATTTAGTGCATTAAATGGTTATTCCGGTTGGACCATTCCAGGCCATTTCGGTCGAAGATATGCCAATCATAACTCAGCCATACTATCCCACTCAAAACAACTACCACTGCCTGCTAAGCTTATTTCCCGGTCTCTGCATGATCCGGGAGGGCTTTTTGGGACTATCATGGTTTGCTTTCAACACCATAACTATGATACATGTCTCTTATTTCTTGTTTTATTTCTTTCATGAATTTTTCTGGTGAAATAACTTCAGCACCACTCCCCATACTCAATATAAGCTTTTTTAGC
>CAYXJS010000331.1:0-2877 GCA_964465045.1 uncultured Bacteroidales bacterium
CACATCCCGCATATTTTATGCTGAAATGTGTATTTCCGGTTTCCCTTTTCAGGTTGGCTGACAGGGCAACACTGTAGCTGTCGCTCAGGCTGCCGACTTTATAATCGGCCCGGTCTTTCACGTTAAAGAACATCTTTTTCATGATGCTGCCAAAAAAAGCCGGCCAGAGTCCTGATATTGTGGGTATTCCTGCGGTTGACCAGGTAGAATCGCTTTCAATATTATCATCATAGTGAAAGTTGTAACGCGGATAGGATTCTTTGATTGTATCTGATACGCGAGACTCAATGCTAAATTTGTCGTTTATCATCCTCATCACAAATTGCTTTTTTTTTGATTTATTCACCTCAAAGCGGTAGATAAAATCAGAAAGCGCTGCAAAGGTTTTTTCCTGAATAAAACCGGATAAAATCACTTGTTTTTCCCTGTTGTTGATTTTTTGAGCAGGTTTTGCCAGGACAATGGCCTCGCCAAACTGATTGATAGCAACTGAGTCAGGTTTCATCTGCTGAATGGCGAGTGGCATCTCAAAAAGATGTCCGTACACTTCCCATTCTTTCTGATGTATCTTTTGCGTATAAAAGTCTGTTATGAAAGTGATTTCCGTAGGTTTAGATAATGCATGCAATAAAGCTGCACGAGTCAGCGCCTGCTTCACGGCAGCGGTTGAGTCCAGTCCCGGGTCTGAGATTCCGGGATAACAGTTCTGGCATGAGGCGCTGAGGCGATAAAGAAATCCCGGAATTTGTCCAGGATTAATAAAGCGTTTTTGATCAGGATATTTTTGATTGGAAGTTCCAAAAACTTTGGCTTGAGAAAAAGCAGTTGCAAATGTAGTTTGCTCGCGGCATAAAAACATGCAAACGGCTAAAGTTATTGTAATTAAAAGCCAAAAATGATATTTTGCATTTAAAAACTTCATGCAGTGCTGCTTTATAAAAAGAAGGGGAACCCTTCGCGCAAGGGCGGAAGAACTCCCCTATCTTCTAGGTAGAAATGCTTCAATTAATAATTTTCGCGGTCTTCTTCCAACTGGTCCATGGCTTTTTCGTAGCTATTTTTAAATTTTTCATAGTCATAGTCTACTTTCAGCTCCTGGTCTTTAGACAGGTTGTTAGCGCTTTGCTGCATAAACTCTTCGCCCCCCAGCTCTACGGCAACATAAGAAATGTAATGGCCGGTGTCAGAGTTGCGGGTTGTTTTTTCGCATACAGCATAAGTACCTTGCAGCTTGTTTTTGGAAACTTCTCTGACGATGTCCTCAAAACGCTTTTCCATGCTGCTGTTTTCCAGGAAGTCGGTTTCCTTTTTGTAATAGTCAGTCAAGCTGCTTACAAAGACTTCAATTTGCTCAGAAAGGCGATTCCGGGCATTGGTCATCGCTTTGTCGCGTGAAATTTCCATGTCGTTGCTGCTTCCTGAAGCATTGGCGCGCATAATGCCGTCGCCGGTGCGGTAATCAGGACCACTGCAAAAGGTTTTCACTTCTTCATAACCTTTTTCAGCAGTTGCTTTTTTAGATGAGCTGCAACTGGTTGTTACCATTGAAAATGATGCAATCAATGCAAGTCCGAGTGTAATTTTGAATAATTGTTTCATGTTACTGGATTTTGTTTGGTTTATAAAAGTATAAATTTTTTTTATATATCTCATTTATTTGCTGAATTATTTTTTAGTTGCCTGAAAAAACCAAAACTGAAAATATTTTTAATTTCTTTTAACAAATCAAATACTGTTCCAAAATTTGAATGGAAATTCAGGCCGTTAAAATCCGTACTGATTTTGACCAGGGCGCAGCTTTCCCCATTGATATCCTGACGCTCAAACCGACGGGCAGCCAGGTCGGATTCATCCTTCTTAAAAGATTCCACCTTAAATTTCGCTGAATAAGCATTTGAGGAAAGCAGCAAAAAAAACAGAAAAGCCAGGACAGACTTGAAATCTGGTAAAAAACTCATTGATCCATGGTTTGATTTTCAGGTACTAAAGGTAGTGAAAATTTCTAATACATATCACTGATTAGAAAAATATTTTTATCTTTACATTATGGAAATCAAAGACATCAAAAGCATAAAAGAAGCAATTCATCCGATTTTGGAGAAATACGGCATTAAAAAAGCAGAGATTACCGGCTCTTACGCACGAGGTGACTTTACTGAGAGCAGTGATATCGATCTCCTTGTAGAGGTGCCGGACGATATGAGCTTACTTACTTTTGCCGGAATAAAAATTGAGCTGGAAGAAAAGCTCGGTAAAAAAGTAGACCTGATTGAGCGCTCTGCTATCAAAAAAAGTTTAAAAAAACATCTCCTTAAAGACGCAAAACCCGTATAAATATGGCAAAAGAGAGGGATGCAACTGTTTACCTTTATGATATCTTGGAATCATGCGAAAGAATTATTGAATATTGTCAGGGCATATCTGAATCAGAGTTTTATGGCATCGAGGAAAAGCAGGATGCTGTTTTGAGGCGGATTCAAATAATCGGTGAAGCCGCGAAGCATATTCCGGAAGATATTCGCGTTAAATACCGACATGTTCCATGGAAGAAAATAGCTGGAATGCGCGATATTGTGGTGCATGAGTATTTTGGAGTTACTTTGGCAATGGTTTGGCAAGTGGTGATAAAGGATATCCCGGTACTTCAGGAACAAATAGCTGGAGTAATAGAAAGTTTTCAGTCATAATACGCTATATGGTCTTCAATCTGATTTTATCGGTGATTGTAATATGTTACTTTTAGGCAACGTACTTTGCGGTTTGAAGGCTACGAATTTCAAAATACTTACCCTTAACTCTCACCATAAATAGCGCATTTAGAAGGATTTGACTTGGCTATTGGCTTCTTCACTAACCCTGCCATTTATGGTAGGGATT
>CAYXJS010000332.1:0-2876 GCA_964465045.1 uncultured Bacteroidales bacterium
TTCTCCGGCAAAATTGGTTTTTTGTCCCAGCGTAAACCGGATTTGTTCTTCGGTTTCAGTAAGCAAGGTAGTCTCCAGGGTTAGCAATACATCACCGTTATTGATTGTTACGTTTTCTGCATTTGCCGCATTCCAGGCAAGTACGATTTCACCGTTTTGAATTCTCGTTTCAGCACCTGCTAAAGGTGTATTGACGTCAGAAACCGCAACTGCACTTTCAGGGAAGCGAACGACTATTCCGGCTCCGGTAAGTGTCATGTCACTTGCAGCCGTTACCGTAAGGCTTGTTGCTTTCCGGGGTATAATGTTATGCGGTGTGTAAACGGCTTCCGTCATGCGGCGATCGCGTTGTCCGGGTTCCCAGGTCCCGGCAACATCACCAACAGAACTTCCATAATCTTGAGTATCATCTTCACCACCTTCTTTTGCGCCAACGCTGTGTTGAATGTCTTCAAAAACCCAGTCTCCAGCCGGGAAAGGTTCGCCGGTAAAAAAGTGCTCAATAACAAGAGCGTGATCGTTCCAGGTTAATTCCCCGTCTGCGTCCACATCGGCTGCGATGTATTCCATGCCTTCCAGTTCATGTACACCTATCAGGTGCAGCATAATCATAACGGCATCCTGCATGGTAGCCCCGCCGGCCTCTGCATCATAAGACGCCTCAATATAGTAATCGCCGATTTCGAGGTCTTCAAATAAGTATTCGCCGGCATCGTTGGTAAACGTAGTGGCTACATGTTCGCCATCCGCGTCAAATAACTGTAATTCAACCTCCGGTAAAGGGGCTCCGTCTTCATTATGGTATAACATCGTACCGGAAATATCTCCTTGCGCATATGTTGTAAAAAATGCCAGAGAAATAATGATGGTTAAAAAAGTTTTCAGTGTTTTCATAATTTATACATTTATTTGTTGAATGTTTTCTATATATATATCAGAAAAAATCCAAAAGGTTATACGTTTTTCGTGAAATTTATAAAAAAAGTTGAAATAAATTAGAATGAATATAAATAAAAGGCAAAAAAGCACTTTTTTTTAAAAATTTGGGCAAAAACGTATAACCTTTTTAAAAAATCAGGATATAATAGTAGAGAAAAATAAATTAATGATGAATCAAATTTCGGATGAAGCAATTTTGGAAGGGATAAAACTGAAAAGTCAGTTTATCGTTTCATATTTATATGAGGAGCTATTCCCGGGTTTGTTAAAATTAATAACAACAAATTCGGGCTCTGAGGAAGATGCGGAAGATATTTTCCAGGAATCTTTGATAGTGGTTTATCAGAAAATGGCAGATCCGGAATTTGAGTTAACAAGTTCATTTAAAAGTTATTTTTTCGGGGTGTGCAAGGTGCTTTGGTTACGGAAAATTAGTGAAGTTTCAACCCAGGAAGAATTTTTGGATTTCAACCAATTGTTTGGTTCGCTTGAGATTGCTGAGGATGATGTGGCCAGAGAGTTGAAAATAGATACGGATATTCTGAAGCACGGACTGTATCAGAAATATTTTTTACAGTTAAGCGTAGAGTGCCAGGAGATATTGAAACTGGCTATGAAAAAGATTAATATAAGAGAAATTTCAGAGAAAACCGGGTTTACACCAAATTATGTTAAATCCCGAAAGTCGAAGTGCAGAAAAGAATTAATCAAGCAGATAAAAAATGATCCGCAATACAAAAACTACTTAGAATATGAAAAATAACTACAAACAAAAGCTTATTGACCATTACTTCAATAAAGGGCTCACGGCTAAAGAGCAGCGTGATTTTGACAGATTGATGGAAAACGACATTGAGTTTCGTGAGTATATTGAGTTTGAAGATAGCATCCGTAAAGCGATTGGTCAGGAAGATATTATTGATTTCAGAAGAAAAATATCCAATACAGTGCGCTCCAAGCACCGCAAAAATTTAGTTCATAAATATACACACAAGTATTGGAAATATGCGGCAACGGTTGTATTGTTTGCCGGAGTCAGTGTTTCGGCTCTCTTTTTAATTAATAATCACAACAACCCAAATCGTTTGTTTCAGAAAGCATTTAACTCAAGTAAGATTCATGTTTCCAGGTCGCCAGTCAGCAGCGCCAGCAATGCGACTATTGTTGAAGCCATGTTAAACTATCATGAAGGCAACTATTATAATGCAATCGGGTATTTTGAGCAATTGCTGAAACAAGACCAGGATAACATTGCAGTTCGTTTTTATCTGGGCATATCTCACATGGAAACGGAAAAATTTGATGAAGCCACGGATGAGTTTCGATATATTTTAAGCGATCAGGATAACCTGTATATAGAACATGCAGAATGGTATCTGAGCTTATGCTTTATGAAAGAAGACCAAATGGATAAAGCGATTAATCATCTTACTATCATATCGCAGAATCCGCAGAATTATTACAGCAAGGATGCTGCTGAATTGTTGAAGAAACTCAAATAGAAATTCTAACCCCTCTGCTCCATTTTTCAAAAGTCTGTCGTTCTTGCGACAGACTTTTTTGTTGGATAAAACTCTAAGGGTGCAATTATCTTGTTATTTTTACCCGCACATTTAATGGGTTTGTATTATGAGACATTATCGCGCTTCGCGAATGAAGAAGTTTTACTTTACGGATACGGAGTTTGATAACCTGATGAAAAACAGGATATATCATGTTTTGTTGATCTCCAGTAACTATGATGCTTTTATTCTTGAAGATGATGGTCGTATAGATGAGCAGATTTTTAATGAATACGTATCCCTAAACCTGCGCTATCCGCCTCAGTTTATTCAGGTTGACAGCGAAGAGAAAGCTTTCAGGGCGTTAGAGGACCAAAGTATAGACTTGATCATTACTATGCTTAGCGCTGAAGCATCAGATACGTTTGCGCTTGC
>CAYXJS010000333.1:0-2844 GCA_964465045.1 uncultured Bacteroidales bacterium
GCGCCACAACGGCAATGAGAATAATGGTATTCTTTTTCATGTTTATATTTTATACAAATGCTTTCGCATTAAATTCATTTTAAAAATACGATTTATTATTGTGCAGATCAATTTTAATTTCCGGAGCTTGTCCAAAAGCCAGACGCTGACAGGTCTGTTTATGCTGTCAGGTCTAATCGGAACGCTGATAGACAACCTTTCAGCCTGCGCAGCTCCTGAAAGCGTTTAAATTAAAATAGCTTTTTAGACACTCTCATTCATGATTTTCCGGATATTGCAAGATTTTTTCCGTACCAGATGGAAAATCCTGCATATCATATAAACAATCCTGCTGAAGAAACGCTGCTTAGGCTTGAATTATTGCAGTCTTAATCTTTGCAGGATTGTTTATTGTACAAGTTTATTTTATGAGTCAGTTCTAAGATGCAGCAAGGTTTTCTGATATTTTTGATAGTCAAGTGTATATCATAAAACCTGTGAGCTTACGAACTTTTTAAACCCAACTTAAATTATGTTAACACTCCGGTTGATGAAATCTGTAAGCGCTTTGCCTTTCAACAGGTTTTGCGATAACAGCGCCAGATCTTTGATTTGTTCTACTGTTTGTTTTTGTTTTTCTTCATCCTTTTCTTCAAGGATTTTGCTCATAACCGGGTGGTTTTTATTCACAACCATGTTGTAAGTGTCCGGCATATCACCCATCATATTCATGCCTCCGGTCTGCTGCATTTCTTTCATGCGGCGCATGAACTCTGGCTGTGTAATAGAAAGCGGCATTTCGTTTTCGCTCATGTTTTCCATCACAACGTTGAATTTTGAAGTGTCGATCACTTTTTCGATGATTTCTTTGAGCCTTTTTTCTTCATCCTCAGAAAGTTTAGAAACGTTGTTTTCTTCTTTCCGGATGAGTTTGTCAATAACATCAGCATCAACCCGGGCAAAGCTGCTGTTTTCAAACTTCTGTTCCAGTTGGTTCACAAAGTGGCTGTCGATGGGCGAATCCAGTACCAACACATCATAATCTTTCTCTTTGGCTTGTTGTATGTAGCTGTATTGCTCCTCTTCATCTGTTGTATAAAGATATATCAGCTTTTTGTCCTTATCGGTCTGGTTATCCTTGATGTGCTCTTTGTATTCCTCAAAAGTGAAATACTTGCCTTCGGTATTCTTGAATAATGCAAATTTTTCTGCCCGCTCATAGAATTTTTCTTCTGAGATCATGCCATATTCGATGAAGATTTTAATATCGTCCCATTTCTTTTCAAAATCCTCGCGGTCTTTCTTGAAAAGCTCCTCCAGCTTATCTGCGACCTTTTTCATGATGTGATTGGAAATTTTTTTCACATTTGAGTCGCTTTGCAGGTATGACCTTGAAACGTTCAGCGGAATGTCAGGTGAATCGAGTACTCCGTGCAGTAATGTCAGAAAATCGGGCACAACGCCTTCTACAGAGTCAGTAACAAATACCTGGTTGCTATAAAGCTGGATTTTATTTCGCTGTACTTCCAAATTCTGGCGCACTCTCGGGAAGTATAAAATCCCGGTAAGGTTAAACGGATAATCTACATTCAGGTGGATATGAAACAGGGGGTCTTCAAACGTAGCCGGATACAGTTCCCGGTAAAACGCTTTGTAGTCCTCATCTTTCAGGTCTGCGGGAGATTTAGTCCAGGCTGGCTCTGTATTGTTGATTTTGCGCGGCTTTTCTACTTCTTTGGTTTTCGGATTGCCATCCTCGTCTTTTTCGCCGGTTTCTTCCTGAACTTTTTCCGTGCCAAAATAGATTTCTACAGGCAGGAATTTACAGTATTTATCCAGTACTTCTTGAACGCGATACTCCTCGAGAAACTCTTTGCTTTCTTCGTTGATGTGCAGTACTACATCGGTTCCTCTGTCCTTATCTTCAATTTCTTCGATGCTGTAGTTGGGCGTGCCGTCGCATTCCCATCTCACGGGTTTGGTCTTTCCGCCTTTTTTGTAGGTTTTGGAATAGATTTCTACTTTATCTGCTACCATAAATGTAGAATAGAAACCCAGTCCGAAATGTCCGATTATGTTGGAAGCATCATCGGCTTTAACCTTTTTAACAAATTCTTCGGCGCTGGAAAACGCAATTTGGTTGATATATTTATCGATTTCATCGGCAGTCATGCCAATGCCTTTATCGCGAACCGTGAGGGTTCCTTTTTTCTTGTCAATGAACACCTCAATGGAAGTATCGCCCATTTCATCCTTGTATTTGCCAAGGCGTGATAAAGTCCTGAGTTTTTGCGTGGCGTCTACGGCATTGGAGATAAGTTCTCGTAAAAAGATCTCATGATCTGAATAAAGAAACTTTTTAATAATAGGAAAAATGTTTTCCGTCTGAACATTAATTTGTCCGGTCTGCATATTATTATCTGTTTAGGTTATACTTTATAATTTTCACCCGTGATTATCAAAGCGTGTGCCATCAAAATAATATGACATTTTGGCGGAGTATGTTTTAGTATTGTTTTATTTGGTGACCCACCCCTGGTCAAGGCATCCGTAGAAACCAATCAGAATCGCTTCTGAAACATCTTTGTTCAGGTTTTCAGGAATGGGGAAGGCATGGGCTTTTAGAATTTCTTTTGCTTGCTTTTCGGCAAGGGCTTTAACCGGCTTGGAATGATAATCAGCCTGACCTTTCGGGAAAAGTTTTTTGCGCCAGGTTTCGGCATGAATTTGTTTCGTTTTTATGCCCATTTTATCCGCTTGTTTAACCCAAAATTTATCAAGTTTACCGCCTCCTTCCAGATAAAGAAACTTCAGATTGTCTTGTTCTTTCAGGATTTGGTAAATGGCTTTCTTAAGGCGCTTAGC
>CAYXJS010000334.1:0-2830 GCA_964465045.1 uncultured Bacteroidales bacterium
ACAGAAAATGAAGAAGATGATTACCTTGCTGGTAAAGCCTGGAGTTTGACAAGAAAGATAAATTCAAAAATTGAACCCTATCTTGTTGAGAAAAACAGATTTGATTCTGATGAAGACTCACCATTAATAAAGTTGGTAAAAACTACAGGACTAGAAATCGCATAAAATAGTTACAGGCCGCAAAGTAATTATACCCAATTTGCTTGGACTTCAGGATTCTGTAGATTATACCTTTACTTAACTCTTATTGAACAATTGTACGAATATCGTTTTGTAATCTTACCTCATGCAGCGCGCAGCGATGGATCGAGAAAGAGTTTAGATCATGGCTTATTTTAATAACAGGAATAGATCAACCCGATGATCTATTCCCGTTATTCTCTGGCTCAGGCGCCTTATCTTTTAATACCAGTCCTTTCCTTTCACGTCCGTCAATCAAAATATTCATCGGGTTTTGAAACCTTACATGCCTGATAAACTCATTTTCATACAGCGCTTTTTGGCTATTCAGGTAATCCACATCAAAATATCCTTCATTGCGATAGGGATTGATGGTGAAGTATCCCACTCTGAATGAAGTCAGATTTTGAAAAAAGTGGGTTCCCTGCGAAGGATCAATCCGGTAATTTTTTAATCCTGACTCAACGATGAGCCTTGCGGCGGATATTTGTGTCCATTTTACCGGAACCCCAAGCCATGGGTCGTTAGAACCCCAGCGCCCCGGCCCAATCAGAATGTAGTTGCGGTCTTCTTCCACCATCAAATCATTAATTTTACCTACAGTTTCAGCCATTTCATTTGTGCGTGAAGCGTCGAAATTTTCAGGTTTTACATATACCACATCCTGTACATCTTTAATTTCGCCATTCCCTAAAGCAGAATCGGAGATAATCAGCGCATCTTTGGTATCCACGCTATCCAAATTCACCTGCACAGACTCGTTAACATCTACAATAGGTCTGATTTGCAATAAACTAAATATAGCAGGAACTCCTTCCGGGGTATCCAAATTCACTGCAAACTCAATCTCTACCGGCAGGCTCATCTCGCGCTGTCCGATTTCCAGGGCTTTCTGCAGAATGTCAGCTAAAGGAAACGCATTGTATTTCAGTATTTTGGCAAACGTAATCACTTTCATGCCGCCTTCCTGCAACGTATCTATGAGCTGGTTGCTGTTATAATCAAAGGTAGAAGCCAGATATTTAAGCGACCCATCCTTTTCAGCATGTTTTATCCTCAGCTGAATAAGGTTAGCGCTATCATCCGTAGAAGCCACAAAACTGCCAGGATTTAAGTCTAATGCATAAAAGTGGCGCTGTGTTTCGCTCAGAGCCATCTGCGGATCAGACAATTGCAAAATTTTCTTTGGATACTTCGGCGAGAACCTAAGCGTTTGTCCACCATCCACAATATATTTTCCTAACCCCATAGCTACATTGGCTATTCCCTCATAAGGCTTTTCCTCCTCGATTGGATAAAAATTGATAGAGCGTGCTACACCGGAAAATGTGGGATAAAACCGATCCCCATACTGGGTTCCGCAGACTTCCTGCATCACAATCCCCATTTTTTCTTCATCGATAACATTGGCCGTAGCTTCCATATATGATTTGCTGGCTTTGAAAAAAGCAGAAGCATACACACTCTTAATAGCATTGCTCAGCATTTCTATCATCTGTCTTTCATCATTGCTGACGTTGGGGACCATGTAGGTAGAATAAATTCCGGCAAACGGCTGATAATGGCTATCTTCCAGCAAACTACTCGATCTGATGGCTATCGGGTTGGAAACCACATTAATAAATGTATACAAATCCTCATGAATGCGAAACGGCAGGCGTGCATTTAAAAAGTGTTCGAGAATGTGTTCATCATCCATATCCGACAAAGCAATTTTATAGAGTTTATTCTCTTCCATGAACTCATCAAAAATATCCGTGCATAAAACCACAGTTCTGGGGATCATGGTGATGACATTTTCAAAACTGTCTAACTCACGATGCCTTTTTATTACAGAATCCAGAAAGGCAAGCCCTCGAGCTTTTCCACCTATAGAACCGTTTCCGATACGTGTAAACGACAAATACTCATCAAAGTGGTCACGCCTGAATTCAGCAATAATACCGCGTGCCCGGTTCATCCGGTAGCTGGCTATAGCATCAAAAATATATCGCCTGATTTCATCCAGATCATCAAAATCCTCATAAGACAACTCTTTGAATAATTGCGCTATCGGGAACAAAGCGCGGGCATTTAACCATTTCGAAATATGATTGCGGGTTACATGATAAGTGAGGCTATCATCAGGGACTTCAAAAATCTTTTCCTGCAACTCTTTCAAATCGCTGGCACGAGAAACCTCCTTATCTGATTTTGGGTCTTTGAAAACAAATTCCCCAAAAGCAAAATACTCTGTAATGAAAGCTCTTAACTCACGCGAAAGCTCTTTGGACTTTTTGTGCAAAAAGCCAACCCTGATTTCCTTAGCCAATTCTTCATTAGATGCATCTGAGGACTGAAGCAAAATGGGCATATACTTATCATCCTCTTTAATTCTTTTGCTTAATTTTAAACCGGCATGCACATCGCGAACTCCATGATGCTTGTAGCTCATATCTGAAATTACGCCCAGAAGGTTTTTCCGGTATTGCTCATACATACCCATGGCATCCTCAAAATTCGTCGCCAGTAAAATTTTAGGCCTCCCGCGCATCCGCATCATTTGCTGATGTTCATTCAGCCCTTCAGTCATGAATTCTTTAGACTGCTTAAATATGATTTTGTAAATATTAGGCAAGTAACTTGAATAAAACCGAACAGAGTCTTCTAC
>CAYXJS010000335.1:0-2825 GCA_964465045.1 uncultured Bacteroidales bacterium
TGGAAGCAAAACTTCAACAAAAAGAATTTCCGGTGTCATAGAATCAGTGCTGTCAATTTAATGTTTACCTGAATAGACTTATGGTTGCTTTTAAGTACAAAGCTATCGCTTTTAAAATGGATTTTGCAAAACCCTGAAATCAATTCCGGCTGTTGTTCATCAACAAATATAAGGAAAAAATTGCCGGGCATAAGTTAAATAAATCATTCGGAAAATATGTGTTAATTTTGCCGATTCATTCAGAAAAATGAAACATGAACTTAAAGAAAGAAATCAACCGGAGAAGAACGTTTGCTGTAATTAGCCATCCCGATGCCGGAAAAACGACCTTAACAGAAAAGTTGCTACTCTATGGAGGGGCTATTCAAGTGGCCGGTGCGGTTAAGAATAATAAAATCAAGAAAACGGCGACGTCTGATTTTATGGAAATTGAACGTCAGAGAGGAATTTCTGTGGCTACATCCGTGATGGGGTTTGAATATCGTGATAAGCAAATAAATATTCTTGATACGCCTGGTCACCAGGATTTTTCTGAAGACACTTATCGAACGCTTACTGCTGTTGATAGTGCAATTGTGGTTATCGACGTAGCTAAAGGTGTGGAGCCACAGACAGAAAAACTCGTTAACGTCTGCCGCATGCGCGATACGCCTGTTATCGTTTTTGTAAACAAGCTCGACCGCTTAGGTAAGGATGCTTTTGAGTTGCTCGATGAAATAGAAGAAAAGCTGGATTTGAAAGTAAGGCCTTTAAGCTGGCCCATTAATATGGGTGACAAATTTAAAGGAGTTTATAATTTGTATGAGCGTAATTTACAGTTGTTTACCCCCAGCAAGCAAACGGTTACAGAAACCATCACTTTTGTGGATATGGCTGATCCAGCTCTGGATGAATACATTGGAGAAGAGGATGCGCAAAAGCTGCGGGAGGAATTGGAGCTGATTGATGAGGTTTATCCAGAGTTTGATGAGGAGGCCTATCGCCAGGCTAACATTACGCCTGTGTTTTTTGGCAGTGCATTGCATAATTTCGGGGTGAGGGAGTTGCTGGATTGTTTTCTGGATATTTCACCTACACCTTCTGTGCGCGAAGCTGAAGAGCGTGAAGTGAAAGCCGATGAAGATACCTTTACGGGATTTGTTTTTAAGATACATGCAAACATGGACCCGAACCATCGCGACCGGATTGCTTTTGTTAGAGTTACTTCCGGCGTTTTCAGGCGGAATACGTTTTATTACCACGTAAGGCTGAATAAAAAACTCAGGTTTTCCAGTCCGACGTCTTTTATGGCTTCGCGTAAAAGTGTGGTTGAAGAAGCCTTTCCCGGAGACATTGTTGGTATTCATGACACCGGCAATTTCAAAATCGGGGATACACTTACTGAAGGAGAAGAATTGCATTTCAAAGGGATGCCCTCTTTTTCGCCTGAGTTGTTTAAATACATTGTCAATGAAGATCCGATGAAATATAAGCAGCTTGATAAAGGAATAGACCAGTTGATGGATGAAGGAGTAGCCCAGCTTTTTAAAGGTAAAAAAACCGGAAGGAAGATCATTGGCACTGTGGGGCAGTTGCAGTTTGAGGTTATACAATACAGATTACTCCATGAATATGGCGCTTCAGCGCGTTATGAGCCTATAAATTTATACAAAACATGCTGGTTTACCAGTAATAACAAAGAGCAGTTCGAGGACTTCAAAACCCGGAAATCGAGCAATCTCGCTGTAGATAAATGGGGTAGGGATGTGTTTCTGGCAGAATCGGCCTTTGCTTTGCAAATGGCACAGGAGAAATATCCTGATATTCAGTTTCATTTTACCTCAGAATTTGATGAAAAGTAAATTAGTAATTTTAAGTAACATATAATCAGGTTGTTATAATTCCTATGGGTTTCCGTTATTATCAATTGACGTGAGTTTCACGGTGTTAATTTCTTAAAAAAATCAAAATAAGTTTGATTTAGGGGTAGAAAATATGTATATTCGTGAAATGATTTACATATGCCATTAATGCAGAATTCTCTGTTGTGGGTTTTGAACATGATTCATCTTTGCCCGTTATAACAACAGATATGTTTAATGAGCAGATAAAAGTGATAATTAAATAAATTGTATAACTTAAAAATTTTAAACATTATGTCAAACGGAGGAAATGTTTTACTAGGAGTATTAGCGGGAGCGGCAGCCGGTGTAATTGCCGGAGTATTAATTGCCCCTGCCAGTGGAAAAGAAACCCGTGAAACCCTTTCTAAGCAATCAGAAGAATTGTTAAACAATGTAAAGGATCTCATTGATAAAGAGAAAGAAGCTGTGAAAAGCACAGTAAGAAATGCAACTAAAGGCAAAGAATAAAAGAACTTCCACCGTATGTTAAAAAAGATACAGGATTATTTGAATACCAGAATTCTTTTACTGCGGTTGGAGCTTTCTGAAAGATTTGCCAAGTCATTAGCAGCACTTTTTAAACGGATTGTGCTGCTAATGTTATTTAGTATTTTCTTGATTTTTGCTTCAATAGCGGCATCCATGTGGTTGGGAGAATTATGGAATTCATTACCGGCAGGATTTTTAGCCCTGGCTGCATTTTATCTGTTTATCGCATTGATCTTTGCGATTTTCAGCAAGCCTTTGTTGGAAACGCCTTTTATGAACCGGGTAATCAAAACGCTGTTTGAAACCGATAACGATGACAAAACGAAAGAGCTTAATTCATAACCGTAAGGAATTATCTGCTATCAAAGAAAAGCTGGAAGACAAAGTACACACGGCGGAAAGAGATTTTGTTAAAGACTTTGATACGCTATCCGCTATGCTTAACTCTGCCGG
>CAYXJS010000336.1:0-2803 GCA_964465045.1 uncultured Bacteroidales bacterium
TCTGACAATCCTCTTGCTTTATGCCGGTTATCAACAACACTTTTAGCTCTTACTATGGCTTTTCGTTGAGGTAATGCTGCTTCTTGATTTTCATCCCAAACGTACTCATAAACAAAGTAGCGATGATCGGTTTTTATGCTTTCCTTCTTACCGATTTTTGCTTGCAGTGGCCGGATAGCGCTAATCTTGGCCTGCACCTGAAATTTCGGTAAATTTTTAGCTATATTATCCAAGGCATTATTTACGCTATTTTGCAGAAGTTTCTTAAATAGTTCTTCATAAGAAACTTCATTATCCAAGGCTGCAAAATAGTTCATTCCTGAAGCAGAAAGCCACTTCTTGGTTTCTACATGATTCAATGGGAATGAGCGTTCCTGGAATGCCTTAATCTTTTGTTTTTTCAGGCTGTCAGCATCATCAGGATAAACCCAAAGATTATAGAGCTTACTGATTTCCTCCTCCCCAAATTGAAGTTTATAAAGGTAATAATTGAAATTTCCACTCCACCCGTATGGGTCATTTTCATTTTCCTGGGTCTGTTTTTTGATTTGATACATATCAACCACCAAAACATAGGAGTTTTGCACTAATTGCCGGCCAAAATCCCGGATGCGGGCTTTGCCACGCGCACTGGCTTCTGAAACCATAATTTCCTCATCTGTGGCATTATATTCGGCCCTGTCGAAAATGGTCTGCAAATCAAATCCGGTTCTTGGATTAAACTCAAACCATTGAGCCACAATTTTATTTCCCTGGTTCACTTCAGAAAAGTAAGCATTCAAAGCTTGCGTTTTGGCTGCATTCGACTTTTGAGTACCGGATAAACGCACTATCCTGGTTTTGTTATCAAAAAACCTTTCCGGGATGAAAACATCGCTTTGTTGAAGCGCTTCCCGAAACTCATGCTCATATTCAGAACCATATTGTGTAAAGACAACTGTAAGCGCTGAGCGATCATAACGGTTTTTTACATCCTGAGCATAAAGTATTCCGGGTATGGTAACCAAGAGTAGTATAGCCAAGGTAAATTTTCGTATCATTAATAGCTGATTTTTGTGGATGTATAAGCGCCCACAAGATACTAAAATAATTTATTTAAAGACAAGGAAATGGCAATAATTATTTTTCTTTCAGGAAATCAGAAAAGGAGAATTGACCGGAAAGCTAATTTTGATAGGGGTAGCATGTGATTTTTAGCGCTTTTCCTGCCATGTTGCCAAACCAGAGAGGATTTTGTGCATTTCCAGCACTTGTGGTATAACAAGATAATGATCGTGGTTTTCCACTACAAAATCAGCATAAGATCGAAGTGTTGATTCAGGATATTGATTTTCCATTCTTTTTAGAATTTCTTCCCTATTAAAGCCATCCCTGCTACTGATGCGTTGCAGACGCTCATGCTGAGGCGCCGTAACCACGATGATTTTATCCATCACTTTATATAATCCGCTTTCTATCATTATGGCAGCTTCTTGTAATGTATACAGCGCGTCGCTATAGGTTTCCAGCCAGTGATGATATTTTTGCCTTACTTTAGGATGGATAATGGCATTGATTTTTTTTAATTTTTCCTTATCGCTAAAGATGACGGATGCCAGCCTGGCTTTATCCAATTCTCCTTTGTCATTAATCACTTCGTAACCAAATTCTTCAGCTACTTCTTCCAGCACTTTTTTTTCCTTATACAGATCTTTTGCTTCCTGGTCTGCATGAAAGACAGGAACGCCCAGCACCTGAAAAATGCGTGCTATCGTGCTTTTTCCGCTTCCAATATTTCCGGTAATTCCCACTTTTATCATTTCAAATATATGTATTCCACTTCTGCCGGATCAATTTCCACAATCTTAACATAATCAGGCACACGCCTGATATGGACAGGCAAGAACCGGGGTTCTTCATAGTTCACAGTAACCACAGCCTGAAACATATCATCGCTTAAGCGCTGATAATCGTCTAAAGAAACCCAATACGTTACATTCACTTCTCTGGGGAAAGTGCGGATACGCAGTGTATCAGGTGTAAGCGATTCTACCGTAAGTTTAATCTGCTCTTCGGTGTATCGCTCACAAGGAATGACTATGGTAGTACTGTCATGATTCAGACTAATATCCATATCTTTCGGCGGATCAAGCAATACGCGGCGTGTTACCGACGAACTTAGCTTTCCCAGTTTTAAAGGTTTAGTAAAAACTTTCCGGACAGAATCCACCTGAGACTCCCTGCCTGATACCACTACACTATCAGGCGAATATTTAATCGGTTGGCGCAGCCAGACTTGCTTATCCAGTTCAAAATCAAAACGATGCTCTACGGGTATTTTTTTGTATTTTAGATCTTCAAACTTAAGTAAGAGTGTATCCGGTTTTATATCAATAAGATTATCATAATAATTCGTTTGCCGGGCTACCTGAGAGATAAACCATGTTGTTGGCAATGCTGCTTTATATTTGTCTCCCTCTGCTATGATTTCAGCTTCGGAGACATCTAGCTGCAGAACATCCGATGACCCGCTATACTTAACCTTCAGCAAATCCATGCCATGGCCAAGCACTTTTAGTTTAATCTTGTCCGGCGGGTTATTCACCAATACTTTATCACCGGGAACATTAACATAGTTTATCTTGTGCTCAACCGTGGCATGATACTCTTTAGAAAGCTTAATAGAAAGCCATATGAACAAAGAAATAAACAAACAAATCAAAAAAACATAAAGGTTATTTCTCGCTTCAGGGTCTTTCAGTTTTTTTGCTGACTTCCTGAGCAACTCAAAACCCCACCGATTTTTTATAACTTGTTTAGCAGC
>CAYXJS010000337.1:0-1435 GCA_964465045.1 uncultured Bacteroidales bacterium
TTTTAAATTTCGATAAGCCATTTACTAAAATTAATTGGCCGTAGAAAATCGCTGACCCCTCGGGGGCAAAGGATAGTAAAACGCTGAAATACAAATCTTAGAATAAAGTTGTCATAGGTACCGAAAATGCAAAGCGAAGCTGAGCATTGAAGGAAGCCCGCCCGAACATACCCTCCGGTACGGGCGGGGGATCTGATTGGTATTAAATCACTCATTTATTATGCCGAACAAATGTCAGATTTATTAGTATCTAATATTGCCGCTCTCTGAAGTTTAGCCTTCGCACTGCGAATTACAAATTCGAAAAACTGAGAAAGCGGAATTCCAAATTCCGCTTAACCTTATTGTCTCGTTCCTTGATTTTAAGCAAACTTCTCAATCAGTTCCACCAGGCGGCTGGAATAGCCCATCTCATTGTCGTACCAGGCCACAGTTTTCACCAGCCGGTTGCGCTTTCCGAGCACAGCAGTAAGTCCTGCGTCAAAAATCGCCGAGTGTGGATTACCGATGATATCCACCGACACAATCGGATGCTCGGTGTATTCCAGGATATTCTTCATCTTACCCTCAGCCGCTTCTTTAAAAGCACGGTTGATTTCCTCAGTGCTTGCAGGATTTTTCAAAGTACAAGTCAGGTCGGTAAGCGAACCATCGGGCACGGGAACGCGGATTCCGGCACCTCCAAGGTTTTCCTTCAGGTGCGGGAAAATACGCGAAGCCGCTTTGGCCGCTCCGGTGGTGGTGGGCACAATTGATTCGGCAGCAGCCCTTCCGCGGCGGTAGTCTTTGTGCGGACCGTCGATAATATTCTGATCTTTGGTATAGCTGTGAACAGTGGTAATAAAGGCATTCTCCACGCCCCAAAGGTCATCCAGAATTTGAATCATCGGCGCCACACAGTTGGTGGTGCAGCTCGCATTACTTATAATCACATCATTCCGGTCGATGATCTCATCGTTGATGCCCAGCACCACATATTTCACCTCATCCTGATCGGCCTTGGCGGGAGCCGAAATAATCACCTTGCGGGCTCCCGAATCATGCACATGCTTCAGCGCCTGCTCTTTTTCTACAAACTTACCAGTTGATTCCAGTACGATATCTATTCCGAGTTCTTTCCATGGAAGCTTAGACGGATCAGGTTCACTCAGGATTTTAACCGATTTTCCGTTTACCACCATCTCATGGTCAGTAGCTTCCACCGTTCCCGGAAAGGCACGATGCACAGAATCATAGCGCAACAAGTGCGCCAGGTTATCAGCATCCGTTAAATCATTTATCGCTACAACTTCAATATTATCATTTTTGAGAATCTGGCGGAAAGTTATCCGGCCAATGCGCCCAAAACCATTGATAGCCACACGTATCTTATTCATAAACTTCAGGTTTGTCTTGTTATTTGGCAACAAATTTAGGAATTTTTATCAGAGCCTTT
>CAYXJS010000337.1:1535-2787 GCA_964465045.1 uncultured Bacteroidales bacterium
TAGAAACGTACAAAACTCCGTTTATAAAAAATTATGACCGCTTTTTGCTGCCAATCACAAGAGTTTCCCTAATTTTATGCTTTCTTAAAATCAAATAATAATACTTACATATGGAACAGATTAATAAATACATCGAAGAGAACAAAGAACGTTTCTTAGAGGAGCTATTCGGTCTTATCCGCATTCCTTCCATCAGTTCACTGAAAGATCATAAAGAAGATATGCAGAAGGCTGCTGAGTACTGGAAAAAATCCATCCTGGATGCCGGCGCCGACAAGGCGGAAGTAATGCCTTCAGAGGGTAATCCGGTGGTTTACGGTGAGAAGATTATCGACCTGAAGCTGCCTACTGTGATGGTTTATGGCCACTACGACGTAATGCCTGTAGACCCTATCGACCTGTGGGAAAGCAAGCCTTTTGAGCCTGAAATCCGCAACGGAAAAATCTTTGCCCGCGGCGCTGATGACGACAAGGGACAAGCGTTTATGCATGCCAAAGCGTTTGAGTTTATGGTAAAAACCGACCAGCTTCCCTGCAATGTAAAGTTTATGATTGAAGGCGAAGAAGAGATTGGCTCTCCGAGTTTGGGAAAATTCTGCGAAAAGCACAAAGACATGCTGGAGGCCGATATCATTTTGGTGAGCGATACCAGCATGCTGGGCGAAAACACGCCCTCAATCACTACCGGACTCCGCGGACTGGCCTACATGGAAGTGGAAGTCACCGGCCCGAACAAAGACCTGCACTCCGGGTTGTTTGGCGGCGCTGTGGCCAACCCGGCCAACGTGCTGGCCAAGATGATTACCTCGCTGCAGGATGAAAACAATCACATCACTATCCCCGGTTTTTATGACGATGTGCTGGAAGCTACCAACGAAGAGCGCAAGAAAATGGGCGAAGCCCCATTCAGCCTGAATGACTACAAAAAAGCCCTCGATGTGGAAGAGGTGCAGGGCGAAAAGGGTTACACCACCCTCGAACGCACCGGCATCCGTCCGTCGCTCGATGTGAATGGCATCTGGGGTGGCTACACCGGCGAAGGCGCCAAAACCGTACTGCCATCCAAAGCTCATGCTAAAATATCCATGCGCCTGGTTCCCAATCAGGACCACAAGAAGATTGCCCAGCTTTTCAAAAAGCACTTTGAGGAAATCGCACCGAAGTCGGTGAAAGTAAAAGTTACCGAACTGCACGGCGGACAAGGCTATGTTTGTCCGATTGATTTACCGGCATACCAGGCCGCCGAAAAAGC
>CAYXJS010000338.1:0-2787 GCA_964465045.1 uncultured Bacteroidales bacterium
TAACTTTCATTAATGCCTTGCTCCGGATTTTCCATGGAATAGGAAAAGATAATTTTTACCGCTCCCATTTTCTTTGTGTTCTCTGCTACTTTGTCAAGAATCTTTTGTGCCTTTTCTTGATTTTGTGATGGTGCGGCCATCACAAACGAAGTCATAAAAATTAACAGCAGTGTAATTGCTCTCATACTTTTTATTCTTTTTTGTTATTACTCAACTCTTCCAATAATTGTTCCAAAGCTACGGCGTCTTTGATGAGCACCTCCCGCGCTTTACTTCCCTCAAAGGGGCCTACGATTCCGGCGGCTTCCAGTTGGTCTATTATGCGGCCGGCGCGGTTGTAGCCTATCTTCATTTTACGCTGCAGCAACGAAGTAGAGCCGTGCTGGTTTGATATCACCAGCCTGGCAGCCTCATCAAACAGCTCATCCCGGCCCAGGTCTTCCAGGTCTTTGCTGGTGTCCGTTTCTTCATCGTAATACTCAGGTAATTTAAACGCCTCGGAATAGGCGCGCTGTGAGCCGATATATTCTGTAATCGCTTCAATTTCATCGGTGTCAATATACGCTCCCTGCAATCGAACCAGTTCCTTACCGGTAGAGAGCAGCATGTCGCCACGACCTACAAGCTGGTCTGCGCCGCCCGTATCCAGGATAGTGCGCGAGTCTACCTTGGAAATAACCCGGTAGGCAATCCTTGCCGGGAAGTTGGCTTTGATAGAACCGGTAATGATATTCACCGAGGGCCGCTGGGTGGCAATGATTAAATGTATCCCGATAGCGCGGGCCAGTTGCGCCAGCCGTGTGATAGGGCCTTCAATTTCTTTTCCGGCTGTCATGATCAAATCGGCAAACTCATCAATAACCACTACAATATACGGCATGTAGCGGTGGCCGTTTTCAGGATTCAGCCGGCGTGCAATAAACTTATTATTATACTCGTTGATGCCTTTTACCTGGGCATCCTTCAGCATATTATACCGGTCTTCCATTTCTATCACCAGCGAGTTGAGCGTGCGAACTACCTCCCGCGTATCCGTTACAATGGCTTCTTCGTTATCCGGTAGTTTTGCCAGGTAATGCCGCTCTATTTTGTTGTATAGCGTGAGTTCTACTTTTTTCGGGTCAACCAGGATGAATTTTAAAACAGCAGGATGCTTTTTATAAATAAGCGATGTAATGATGGCGTTCAGCCCTACGGATTTCCCTTGCCCTGTGGCTCCGGCCATGAGCAGGTGAGGCATTTTAGCCAGATCGGCAATATAACTTTCGTTAGAAATGGTTTTTCCCAGCCCGATGGGCAGATCATAATTGGAATGGGCAAATTTTTTCGATACCAGAATTGACTTCATGGAAACCGTAAGCGGGTTGTTGTTGGGGACTTCAATCCCGATCGTCCCTCTTCCGGGGATGGGCGCAATGATACGGATTCCGTGAGCAGCCAGGCTCATGGCGATGTCATCTTCCAGGTTTTTGATTTTGGATATACGGATGCCCGGAGCCGGAACGATTTCATAAAGTGTGATGGTAGGGCCCGGCGTGGCTTTGATGCTGATAACTTTAATTTGGTAGTTTTGAAGCGTATCTACAATTTGCTGTTTGTTTTCTTCCAGCTCCTGTTTTTCAACGCGAATATCCGTATTGCCGCTATAATCGTTGAGCAAATCTTTAGGCGGAAACTTATAGTGCGGCAAATCCAGCGTAGGATCATACTCCGTGTCTAAGCCCTGCCTTTTGGGCGGCTCTTTTTCCTCGGTGACCACAGTTTCGTCAGTAGTCGGGTCTTCTATCGTAAACTCAATCTCGCCGTTTTGATTTGTTTCTTTGGTTTTTTCCGGTGTATTTTTTGCCGTCGGCGCTGGAGCTGATTCGGGCTCTTTATCGTATTTGGCAATGTCGGTCTCGCCCGTATCCTCTTCATCATCCACAGCGTACTCTTCTGTGTTGAAGGTATTTTTCCCGGGCTGAGGCGTTTTATCCTGAGCAGCAAATGGGTCTGAGGCCGCCTTTTGCTTAAGGTCGGCTTTTTCTTTTTGCCGCTTTCTCTTGGCTTCCTGGCGGGCTTTCCATTTTTCCGGGTTCATCCACCTTAGCGGGATGTTGAAGGCAAAAGTAGTGATGCTAAGCAGGATGAACAGCAGTAAAAATCCTGTGCCGGTGCGGCCGGCCACAGAAATCAGCATCTCTGTACCCTGATATCCAAAAACACCACCCAAAATGCTCAGGCTCTCAGACTGGTGAAAAACAAATCCGGCGGCAAGCGAAATCCACAGCACAAGCGCTATGATATACCTCAGACTGCGGCCCAGCTTCAACATCTTGTGTTTGGTAGCCAGATAAATTCCCAAAACAAACAAATAAAAGGCAATCAAAAAGGAAGATATCCCAAACCATTGGTTTATAAACTGGTACGAAAGAAAAGCGCCCACTCTGCCGCCCCAGTTGGTATGGCGGAAATCCTTTTCTAAAACCTCACTGAACGAAAAATGTAGCAGGGCTTCGTCGTTACCAAATACAAACCACTGATATAAATATGATATGAAAACCAGTACCAGGAAAACTGCTAACAAAGACAGAAACAACCCGGTAACCACCCGGATACGCTGCCATCTTTCCTTCTTCGTTGAAGATTTCGCTTTAGAGCGGGGCTTCTTCTTTTTTGAGGAAGATTCAACTGTGGCTGCAGTCTGATTCTTTAACTTATTTTTATTGCCGGAATGCGCTGTCATGAAGCTTATCTTGATTTTTGGCAAAAGTACAAAATCCTTTCCAGAACATGTTTTGAAATTGA
>CAYXJS010000339.1:0-2781 GCA_964465045.1 uncultured Bacteroidales bacterium
TCCACCACATTCACCTCCCCCACTGCTGAGGCTTCATACTTTCCTCCGTGCTTTTCGGTGATGTCTTGCAAAGCGCGCGTGGAAGACATGTTAGAAACCGTATTTCCTGGCGTATGCTGTAACACATAATCTGCCACAGCCACCAGCGTATATTCTTCGCCAAACATGCTGCCGTCTTCACACAAAATGGCCAGCCTGTCCACATCCGGGTCTACTACAAAGCCTGCATCGGCTTTTACTTCCTGAATCCGATTGGCCAAACCGGTCAGGTTTTCAGGCAGCGGTTCCGGGTTATGCGGAAAGCGGCCATCCGGCTCACAATAAAGCTTTTCGACTTTTTCTACTCCCAGCCGCTCAAGCAGGCGAGGAATGGCAATGCCGCCGGTAGAGTTAACCGCATCCACGGCTACGTGCAACCCTGCTTTCCGGATAGCATCCGCATCTACCAAAGGCAGCTCAAGGACTTTATCAATATGCTTATCGATCATGCCGTCAACCTGTTTAACACGTCCGAGTTGTTGCACATCCGCAAAGGCAAATTCCCCTTTTTCTGCAATCGCAAGTACCTCCTGCCCTTCTGCATCATTTATAAATTCGCCTTTAGCATTCAATAATTTCAAAGCATTCCACTGTTCGGGGTTGTGGCTGGCCGTAAGGATGATGCCTGCATCAGCTTTCAGATGTGTAACCGCCATTTCTACCGTTGGCGTAGTAGAAAGGCCCACATCTGCCACGTGCACCCCCATCCCGGCAAGGGTTCCGGTCACAAGCCGGTTCACCATATCCCCCGAAATGCGGGCATCGCGACCCACCACAAAATTCAGCGTTTTCTCCGGCTGTTGGTTCCGGATAAAAGCGGCAAAAGCTGCTGTAAACCGCACAACATCCAGCGGTGTGAGTCCTTCGTTTTCTTTTCCTCCAATGGTACCGCGAATACCGGAAATGGATTTGATAAGCGTCATGATCGTTTTTCTTTTGTTTTGATTGGAAACAAAGATAAAAAATCTGCTAACCTAAAAGGAAGTCAAGCCGGATGTTCATCATTTTTTCAGTACAAAAGCAAATCTTGTTAAAGATAGACTCTGGTTTATAGAAGGTTATGTTAAACATGAGATTCTCCTCTTCGTTCTCTGCATGTTATTCATCTCCGCGCCCTCCGTGTGAATTCTTCTTCTTTTTTCACGCAAAGTTTGCAAAGGGAAGAGCGCAAAGATCTCTGAGAGGAATTCATCAGCAAATTCAAAACTCTTCCCTGCGTCCTCGGCGTGTTCTTCATCTCCGCGCCCTCTGGGTGAAATCATCTTTTTTTTTCACGCAAAGCCCGCTAAGAGAAGAGCGCAAAAGATCGCAGAGTGGAATTCATTAGCAAATTCAGAACTTTTCTCTGCGTCCTCCGCGTGTAATTCATCTCCGCGCCCTCTGCGTGAATTCTTCTTATTCCAATTGAAGTTGGCACTGAGAGGAATACAGCTGGTTGCTGTACAGATACTTTTGCACGGGCTTTTCAAATGCACCGATATTCATTAAATATTTTCGGGAATATTTTTGCGATTATTAATATCTTATAGTACTTTTGAGGTATCGATGTGTTTTTTAGCGTGTTAACCATCTATGATTTCGGGTATGATTAATAACGGTCGATTACTATTCTTAAAACAAGCAAGTGAAAAATTTGGATGCTCTGAAAGTTCGATAAAGAGAATGCTGAGAACCTCACGTGTACAAGACCATAAGATTAAATACTGTCAGGAAACTAAGAATTATTTTTTAAAAATGAAGGTTGGTCAAATTTTGACTTTAGCTCGCTTCAACTTAGTAAATAACTTAATTTTGAAAAAATGAAATATAGAATTCTTTCACTTCCATTATTAATTGTTATCTTCATAATATTTCCAAATACGCTGAAATGCCAGGATTACTTCCCGTTTCCTTCTGATAGCGCCACTTGGTATTCTATGTATTCGTGGCCTGAAATGATTCCTCCATACGTATCATACTATACAATAAAATATGAGATTATTGACGACACCATACTGAATAATAAAACATACCATAAAGTTTATAAAAGTATTCCAGATAGTTCTGATTCAGGTCTATCATATGTAGGAGGATTTCGAACAGAGTCTGATAGTTTATTGGTTTATTACATTGATGAATCGGATAGCGAAGAAAGTTTAGTATATAATTATAATCTAGTACCAAATGATACCATTATAATAAGGGGTTTACAATACATTTGTGTAGATACTGGATCCATCGTTTTAAAAAATGACATCAATCACAAGATACAGTATATGTATGTACCTGACACAGGTCCTTGTCTACAAAAATGGGTTATTGGAATTGGAAGTTTAGGAATTCCATTTCTAGGAACTTATTGGGGTTGTGATTATACATTTGAATCATCCTATGACTTAACATGTTTTAGCTATAAGAACGAACTAATCTATGAATGGGAAATGAACCCTTATTTTACCGGATGTTATGGACATTATATCGTTGGGATTGAGGAGCATTCAATTGAAAACCTGCAAGTAGTGCCAAACCCAGTACAGAATATATCAAAGTTATCAAACTCTAATAATGATCATCAAAAAATTGATTACCAGGTGCTGGATCTTACTGGCAATATTATTTCTGAACACAACGACATCCTGCGCTCTGAGATTGAAATTAGAAAAAGTGATTATACGCCAGGAGTTTATTTTATAAAGATTTATCCAAATGATTTGCAGAAAGTACAAATAATAAAATTTCTAATCAAATAAGACACATTAAGAA
>CAYXJS010000340.1:0-1145 GCA_964465045.1 uncultured Bacteroidales bacterium
TGAGAAAACTAACAAAACAGAACTATGGAAGAGGAAGTAAATGGATTTTATGACGATGACGGGAATAAGATAGATTTGAACAGCATTCCCAAACCCGGACTATGCACCCTTTGCAGGCACGATGATTGGGATGACTGGGAAGAAAATTTGCTTTGCACCATGAACCGGTGGAACCAAAAAGATGAAAGAGAGTTTGAATGCGGGATGTTTGAGAAAAAAGAATTTTTTTAAAAGTTTTAGAGGAGATGACTCTATTTGTCAAAAGCTGAATATAGCTTTACAAAATCTTTGAAAGAAATAGAAACTTATAATAGATGAGATTTAAACTAACGTTAAACCGCACCACAAAGCAATGTATGCTGCCGATGGATTACCAGTATTACATCAGCGCATGGATTTATAAAGTCATTGGTAAGGCTGATAAAGAATTTGCTCAATTCCTTCATGATAAAGGGTATGGTAACAGCGAAACCAAACTGTACAAGCTTTTTTGCTTTTCGCGATTGAATTTCGGGAAGCCTGTTCTTTGGAAGGATAAAAAGCTTTTTGAGATTAAGCCCCATGACATTACTTTGATGATATCCTTTGATGTGCAGGAAGCAGCCTCACATTTTATTCAGGGTCTTTTTTTGGAGCAGGAGTTCTATTTGGGTGACAAGTTCAACGGTATTGATTTCAGAGTAAGCCAGGTAGAAGCATTACCGGAACCTGAATTTCAGGAGACGATGAACTACAGGCTAGAAACACCGTGGGTGGTAAGCTACAGACCCGAAGGAAGGAAGCACCCAAAATACCTCGGACCGGAAGATGAATTATTCAATAAACTTGCGGTTAAACATCTTGCGGAGAAGTATAAAAACATACATGGAAAAGAAATCCCGGTATCACAAATAACTTTTGAACCCGGCAAAGAATACAAACGTAGTGGATTTGTGATGAAGCCCGGAATGGCTGAAGAAAGCAGAGTAGTTGGTAACCTGTTTGATTTTGAGCTTTCAGCCTCTAAAGAAATTCATCGAATGATTTGGAGTGCTGGTGTAAGTGAGAAAAGCAGCAGTGGGTTTGGGTGGTGTGAGGTGAGGGAGATTGATGGAAGACTGATGGAAAGATTGAATAAAGATTGATGGGAGATTGAAGAAGATTGA
>CAYXJS010000340.1:1245-2772 GCA_964465045.1 uncultured Bacteroidales bacterium
CGCAGCAGCCAAAACAAAACTGGATTTCCTTGATCACATAATCAGTGAAAACAAGGCTTTACAATCCGCATTTGTGAGTTTTGCAAATAGTATGACTCATGAACCGGCAGGGATTACCTATCAGCGGTTTACTGAAATAATCGCTGAAACTTTGGAATACTACAAAGACCGATTTGAAGAGCTTGACACGGAAAACCCCGATTGGGAAAACTATCAGCCTTCAACTTTAGGGTATATAGAGGATTGGGAACAATACCAGGAAGCAAGCGAGCAAGAGGTTGGAGAAATCTTCGATGAATTTAAATCCAAGGCGGTGGATGCCATTCTTAAGCAAAATATGGATGAATTGACAGCCCTGCTTATTGGTCTATACGAAGCAACCCTGGATGCAGAGATTGAAGACCCAATCGATACGTTTGGGGATGTAAACGAGTATTTGCTTGACGAACATAATCGGATTATGCAGGAAGTAAACGAAAAACTTAAGCTTTCTGCGCTTCAGGACTCCACAATCAATGCTACTTGTAAACTGTTTTTCGAATACAGCGAAAAGGAGTATCCGGGCAATGAACATTTTGTGGCCTATTTCGAGGATTTCCTTCTGGCCATATCCGGCAAATCAAATCATCCGGGTAAAATCCTGGCCCTTCTCGACCAGTCAAAGGTAGAAAGGCAATTTGTGCCCCGACTGACACTTTTACTTAATCATAAAGCCGGTAATACGAAGGAGTGGCTTGAGTCGGCCAGGCAGTTTTACAGATTGAATAATGATGTAGCCGGGCAACTGCTGGAGCATTATTTCAATGAAGAGAAACCTGAATTTAGGGTCCTAGCAAACGAATTGTTTTCAGAAAACCCTGTCTATTGGGCTATTCAGCTTAAGAAATATGTATCAGCCAAAGATGACAATGCCTTGTTTGTGAAAGTATTTTACCAGTTGGTGTTGGATAACAAATCCATGGAAGATTACCATAAACTAAGGCCCCACTTGTCAACGGAAAAACTCGAAAAGCTGATAAAGGAAATCAGCTATGATAAACCCTTCATGGTAATGATATTGGCTGCGGAAAAACGTGACGCGGAAATCAAAGAGATTGTTGAATTAAATCCAGACCACTGGCATTATACCGAAATTATCAGCCCAATTTTGGAAGTATACCCGCAATTCTGCTTTAACCAGATCAGCGGAAAAGTGAGGAAAACCATAAAGACCGAAAGAGGGCGCAGCGTTTACCGGCGAATTGTTGGATTGCTGAAATTAGCAGACAGCATACCCGGATATAAGGACAAAAACCGCCTCCTGGCCCGCGAACTCTACCACAACAAACCGCCCTTGCCCGCCTTGAGAGAAGAGTTGAGTAAAGGAGGGTTGGTAATGTAGGGTAAAAGAGAATTGATAAATTATGGACTTAAGGATTCACCAAATCAAAAAGAGAGATTATAATTTTTGGAAACATAGGATAGATTAAAACTTCAAGTTTTCTAGTAGTTAAACATTTAATAATCAACTCTTTGTGCTTCTGTTTT
>CAYXJS010000341.1:0-2751 GCA_964465045.1 uncultured Bacteroidales bacterium
ACATTAAATTATATAATATGTTGAGAAATCTACTATTGACTATTGGAATAATACTGACTGCAAACGTGTTAGTATTTTCGCAATCAGGTACCCTGAAAGGTACAGTCCTCGATAAAGATACCGGGGAGCCTATTCCTTTCGCCAACATCATTATTGAAGTGGATGGATCGCAAGAGGCGGGAGCTACTTCCGACTTTGATGGTGATTATACCATTAAGCCGATTGATGCAGGACAATATGATGTAAGGGCGAGCTATGTGGGGTATCAGCCCGTACAGGTGAATGATGTGGTTGTCAGTTCAGATCAAATCACATTTTTGGATTTGGAAATGACTTCAGAGGCACAAAACCTCGAAGAAGTAGTTATTACAGACTACAAAGTTCCATTGATTAGCAAAGACAAAACCTCCAGCGGTGGTACCATGACTTCCGAAGAGATTGATAAAATGCCCAACAAAAGTGCGGAAGCCATTGCAACCAATGTAGGGGGTGTTTTTTCTGAAGACGGTGATGTAAAGAGTATCCGCGGACAAAGAGAGGGAGGAACCGTCTATTATATTGATGGGATTAAAGTAACCGGTGGAAAAAATCTCCCGGAATCCTCCATTGACCAGGTCTCTGTTGTGTTGGGCGGTGTGCCTGCACAATATGGCGATGCTACCGGTGGAATCATTAATATTACTACCAAGGGCCCTTCAAGGGAGTTTGGCGGTGGGATAACCGCCCAATCATCAGAGTATCTTGATGCTTTTGGATATAATCGTTTCGGATTAAATCTGAATGGGCCGCTCCTGAAGAAAAAAGATGGTAACTCCTCTACTTCATTGTTGGGATACTATCTCTCTGGGGAATTGATTTACAAGGATGATGGTCGTCCGACCAGCACCGGCGTTGATAAAGTAAAAGATGATGTGCTGGCCGACATAAAGCAGAATCCTTTTTTCGTAGACCCGGAAACCGGTTCCATCATAAACAATTCCAACCTGTTGGGTGAAGAAGCTTTTGAACACGTGGATGCTACTCAGAATACCAATTCAACAAGGTTTAATTTTTCAGGTAAGCTGGATATTAAAACCACACCAACCATTAACCTTACCCTCGGTGGAAATGTAAGTTACATCGATTATAGAACATTTGATTACAGGCACTCTCTCTTTAACTGGGAGAACAACACCCAGGTTACAAGCAACACCAAACGGGGGTTTGTAAGATTTACCAATCGGTTTCCCAATCAGGAGGAGGATAAATCTTTAATAGCTAACACATATCTTTCTTTCCAGGCTGATTTTTCTAGAATTAATCAGCGAGTGCAGCACCCTGAACATAAGGATAACCTATTTGATTATGGATATGTAGGAAAGTTCACCACCTACAAGGTACGTAATTACACGGATGAAATGGAGTATGATTCTACGGAAAATGTTTATGCTTATCGCATGGATAACTGGAATGATACCTTGGTTTCATTTGTGCCCGGTGATCAGAATGAAGTTTTGGCAAATTATACCAGAAAAGTGTATGATACTTTTGATGAAGCAGAAGGTTTTTATAATAACAAAAACAACATTTCCAACAATGGTGGTTTGCTGAATAGTATGTTTCCTGATGATGTTTATGGATTATGGGCAAATGTTGGAGCATCACAAGAATACTATAGTTATAATGAACTTATGAACGACCAGCTTGGGCTGGATTTAAAAGTATCAACGGATGTTGGTAATCATGAACTTCGTTTTGGCCTGAGTTATGAGCAGCGTAAAGAGCGGTTTTACGGATACAATGCTGAGCAACTTTGGCAGGAAATGCGTGATTTAACCAATGGCCATATTGAGCAGCTTGATTTGGATAGTCCCCAACCGGTATATCGTGATGGCCAGTTTATGGACACCCTGAATTATCCCCGCCTTTATGATGAAAGTTCACAAAGACACTTTGATGAACAATTGCGCAAGGCAATGGGGCTGGATGTTCAGGGAACAGAGTGGATTGACATTGATTCCTATGACCGCAATGAAGGCACCATTAGTTACTATGATGATAACGGAAATCGTCATGTTACTTCGCTTAACCGCGATTTGAGCATTGAAATGTTTAGTCCGGATGAACTTTTGCGTTCAGGTGGTAATTTAGGATCCGCATACGGGTATGATTATTATGGAAACATGCTCGAAAACAAGCCTTCTTTTGATGATTTTTTCAATGAAACAGATGAAAACGGCATTAACACCAGAGATGTGGGTGCGTTTGAGCCGATTTATACAGCAGGTTTTATTCAGGATAAATTTGCCTTTAAGGATTTAATTTTTAATGTAGGGGTTCGTGTTGACCGGTTTGATGCCAACCAAATGGTATTAAAAGACCCGTTTTTATTATTCCCGACATACAGCGCCGGAGAAGTCAGAGCCAATGACGATCTGGCTGTTGGTAATATCCCGGGAAACATTGGCGATGATTATGCGGTTTATGTTGATGACGCGCAAAATCCCTCAGCAATAACCGGTTTCCGAACAGAAAATACCTGGTTTAATGCCTCCGGACAGGAAGTTGTAGACCCGGAAAATGAGCTTAGCGCTGGACGCGGAATACAGCCTTATTTAATAGAACCTAATGATGATAATGTTACATCCGAGGTTTTTGAAGATTATGAGCCTCAGATTAATGTCATGCCCAGAATTGCATTTTCATTCCCGATTTCGGATGAAGCGCTTTTCTTTGCCCATTATGATGTGCTCACACAGCGGCCAAAGAATA
>CAYXJS010000342.1:0-2700 GCA_964465045.1 uncultured Bacteroidales bacterium
ATCACGTCTGGACAGGATTTATCGCGTCTAACCGGGATTCATCACGTCTGGACAGGATTCATCGCATCTAACCAGGATTTATATCACGTCTTTTCTCTGTAATGGCAAGATACAAGGGCTACGTCAGATCACAATGAGACGCGATAAATCGCGTCTTTACGTACAAGCCTGTACGCATGAAGCATTTATAGTTATACCGGATCTACATTTATATTGACCCGCACTGATCTGTAATCACTGGTTTCCTTATAAAAGTCGAGTGTTTTTTGTAATTCCTGTTTATTCTGGTGTAGTTTCTTATCAGAAGACAACTTAATCATGATATTTTTCAGGTAATAATTCCTGATGCGTGGAATGAGTGGATATTCGGGCCCTAAAACAGCTTTGCCGAATTTTTTACGCAAGAGTCTGCCTAAATGATCGGCGCCGCGGTTGAGTGTTTGCCACGTTTTGTGTTTCATCTGAATCTGTATGATGCGATAATACGGAGGATAGCGGAATTTGCTCCGCTCGGCAATCTGATAGTGGAACATGCCGTCATAGTCGTTATTCATCATAAATTCAATGGCTTTATGCTTGGGATTATACGTTTGGATAACAACCTTGCCGCGGTTGTTTTTCCGTCCGGCACGGCCACTCACCTGCGCCATCAGTTGAAACCCACGTTCAAAAGCCCTGAACTCAGGAAAATTCAGGAAAGAATCTGCGTTTAAGATGCCAACTACCCTTACGTTTTCAAAATCCAGTCCTTTGGTGACCATCTGTGTTCCTACAAGGATATCGATCTTTTTATCCGAAAATTCATTGATGATTTTTTGATGCCCGTGTTTGCTGCGCGTAGTGTCTAAGTCCATTCTTTTTATTCGATGTTTCGGAAACATTAGCGATAGTTCTTCTTCAACCTGTTCGGTTCCAAAGCCATACATAAAAATGTCATGACTTCCGCAACTGGGACAACGCTCCGGCACAGATTCCGAGTAACCGCAATAGTGGCATTTTAGCAAATTGCTCTTTTTATGATAGATCATCGTCACATCACAATTCTTACATTCCGGAACCCAGTTGCAAACCTCGCACGATACACGCAGCGAAAAGCCACGCCGGTTTTGAAAAAGGATTACCTGCTCTTTTTTCTCAAGTGCATCATCAACATCTTTCATCAAAACCGATGAAAACATACTCCGCATTTGTTTCCGGCGCTTTTCTATGCGCAAATCGGCAATTTGGGTCTCAGGGAGCATCAGTCCGCCGTATCGTTCTTTAAGCTCAACAAGCCCGTATTTGTCGTTTTGCGTATTAAAATATGATTCCAGCGACGGCGTTGCACTTCCCAGGATCACATTGGCATTGTGCATCCCGGCAAGGTAAATGGCTGCATCCCGGCCATGATAACGGGGCGCGGGGTCTTGCTGCTTGTAGCTGCTGTCATGCTCCTCATCAACAATAACCAATCCCAGGTTATTGTATGGCAGAAACAAGGCAGAGCGGGCGCCTAAGATGATTTGAAAACGCTTGCTATCCGACAAGGAATGGTTCAATACCTCGTTCCAGATTTCTACACGCTCATGTGGATTGTGTTTGGAGTGGTACACACCTACTTTATACCCAAAATACTTCTGCAAGCGTTCTATGGTTTGTGAAGTTAACGCGATCTCGGGAAGCAGGTAGAGTACTTCTTTACCAGCCTGAATGGTCTCCTGAATTAGTTTGATGTAAATTTCGGTTTTTCCGCTGCCGGTAATGCCATGCAGTAATATCGTCTTTTGTTGATCAAAAACCAGTTTGATTTCCTGGATGGCCTTTTCCTGCGGATCGTTAAGCTGGATAGCGTCAGGGTGGCTTTGTGCATCTTTTGACGCTACGCGGTGTTCTTCCCGTTTAAATGTTTCTATTACGCCTTTTTCTTTTAAGGCCTTTATTTGTGTTGTTGAGCCCCCGGAAGCATTTAGCAGGGCGGCTTGTTTCAGTGCCGGTTTGGGTGATTCTCCATAGTAATCGCTGAGCTTGATATACGTCATCAGGATTTCGAGTTGCTTGTAAGCGCGTTTCTCGAGCTCATCAAACAAAGCACCCATTTTTTTTTCATCGCGATAAGTATCCTGCAGTTTTACATAAGTTTCTATTTTAGGCTTGTATGCTTCTTCCAGTTCTTCCTTTAGAAGAATAATATTTTTTTCGATCATGGTTTTTACAAGGGGCATCACATTGCGCTGGCCGATAATATTTGAGATTTGGGTTAGCGTAATGGCGTCTTGCAAGTCGAGCGCTTCCACTACCATGTACTCCCGGTCGTTGAGCACATCGTAGTCTCTTTTAAATTTGGGGTGCAGAATAATTTGCGTTTCGCCGGCCAGCTTCAACGCTGAAGGCAGGGCTGCATTCATCACTTCACCCGCAGTAGCCATATAGTATTTAGCTATCCATTTCCAGAACCGGAGTTGCTTTTCATGCACAACAGGCTCCTGGTCTACTACTGATAAGATATATTTGGGCTGGTAAGTTTGCGGGATTTCAGAATGTATTTTAACAATCAATCCGGTATATATCTTTTTTTTGCCAAACTGAACTGCAACTCGTACACCGTTTTTTACCTCACTAAAACTGGCTGAGGGCACCCTGTAAGTAAAGGTTTCCCTTAGCGGTAATGGAAGCAAAACTTCAACAAAAAGAATTTCCGGTGTCATAGAATCAGTGCTGTCA
>CAYXJS010000343.1:0-2695 GCA_964465045.1 uncultured Bacteroidales bacterium
CAATCCTGCAAGCCCCAGATGTTGGCAAAGCCGGCATCTCCCCGGGCAATCAGCTCAGCAGCAATCACGTAAGGAATAATTGAAAAATTCAGTCCACCATATTCCCGCGGAAGCGTAACACCATAAAGTCCGGCCTTTGTAAAGGCTTCATGGTTCTCCTGCGTGCCTTTTGCGTAAACTACACGTTTATCTACAATTTTTGCACCTTCTTCATCTACATCTGCGGCGTTTTTAGCAAGCAACTCTGCACTAAGCTGACCTATGACTTCCAGAATTTTGTCATAGCTGTCGATGGCATCTTCATAATCCATCGGCGCAAAATCATACTTCTCCTTATCCTCAAAATCATTTTCTTTTAACCTGACCAGTTCTTGCATGTCAGGGTGCATCAAATGAAATTTTAAGTTTTTATTATCAACATAAAAGTTATCCATAGTCATTGATATTTTAAACAGCCGGCGCTATTTGGTATTCTGTTTATAAAATTTAATCATTTTGGGAATTACACTTTCTACAGTGCCGTTGATGGTATAATCCGCAATGCTATTTATAGGAGCATGCGGGTCAGTGTTGATGGAAATAATCTTTGCACTTTGTTCCATTCCGGCGCGGTGTTGCACAGCGCCTGAAATTCCACAGGCAATATAGAGTTTTGGCCTTACTGTAACCCCGGTTTGTCCTACCTGCCTTTCGTGCTCAGCGAAACCGGCATCTACGGCGGCTCTTGATGCGGCAACGTCACCACCCAGCGTTTCTGCCAGCTCATGCAGCAGAGCAAAGTTTTCTTTTGAACCTACACCATATCCACCTGCTACAAGGATTTGCTTGTTTTTGATGTTGATTTTCTGTGCCTCAATATGACGCTCAATAATTTTTATTGCCTCATCAGTTTCCTGCAAATAATCTTCTGCCTTTAGGTGCGTCATTTCCATTTTCGGGGCATTCTTGAGTTTCCCCATTTTCATTACGCCCTCGCGGACTGTTGCCATTTGTGGCCGCGTTTCAGGATTGATAATCGTAGCTACAATATTTCCACCAAAAGCAGGCCTGATTTGATATAGCAGGTTTTGATATGTTTTTCCGGATTTTTTGTCTTCATGATCACCAATCTCAAGGCTGGTGCAGTCTGCCGTTAGGCCGCACTGCAGCCTGGAAGCGATGCGCGGAGCCAGGTCACGACCCACCGGAGTTGCGCCTATCAAAACAATCTCAGGGCGGTTGTTTTCCAGAAACCCTGAAAGAATAGAACTATGTGGCATGGTTCTGTATGGAAAGAGCGATTTATGGTCGGCCAGATAGAGCTGGTTTAGGCCATACCCTTTTACTGTTTCTACAGCATTGTCCAGTTTATGACCAATCATTATAGCATGGAGCTCTGTACGCAATTCATCGGCCAACTTCCTGCCTTTCGTCAGTAGTTCAAGGCTAACATCTGCCACGTTGCCCTCTTCATTAATTTCACAATAGACAAATATTGATTTATTTTCCATAGTTTTTGGTTTATCCTATCACGTGACTGTCAATTAATTCTTTCATGAGTTTATCGATGTTCTCATCGTTGTCAGGGATTACAGCCGCATCTTTTTGCGTAAATACGATGTTTTCGATTTTCTTCACCTTGGTGGGCGAACCGCTTAATCCCAGTTTTACCGTATCTGCTCCAATGTCTTCTACACCCCACTCTTCTATGGTCAGATAGGGTCTTTGTGCAAACAAGTCGGTGTAGTCTTTTACCTCGTTTTGCAATTCTGTCACCGTGCGGGCGTGTTTATATTTCATGATATTTTTGGCTTCGCGGGGTCTGCATTCTTTGGCAGAACTATGCACAGTAATTGCTGCAGGTAACTTGCTCTTAACTGTTTCTACACCCTGTTCAAGCCTTCTGAGCACCGAGACTGATTTCTGATTGATGCCGACAATCTTTTCTGCATAGGTTATCTGAGGAAGCTTTAATTTTTCAGCTACCTGTGGGCCAACTTGTGCGGTATCTCCATCAATCGCCTGCCTTCCCGCAAATACAAGATGCACTGGTTCAAGCTTTTTAATGGCCATTGAAAGTACGTAAGACGTAGCTAATGTGTCAGAACCTGCAAATTTACGGTCTGTTACGAGATAGCCTCTGTCAGCGCCACGGTACAATGATTCCCGGATAATTTCAGCAGCCCTGCCCGGCCCCATCGTTAATACAATGATTTCTGCATCTTTAATTTGTTCCCTGGCCTGCAAAGCCATTTCGAGGGCGTTCAGGTCTTCTGGGTTAAAAATAGCCGGAAGCGCTGAACGGTTTACAGTACCGTCGGCCTTCATGGCATCTTTCCCCACATTTCGTGTGTCAGGAACTTGCTTAATCAGCACAACAATTTTAAAACTCATATTTTGTCGTTTAAGTAAATCATATGGTAAAATATCTATATGATAGCAATATCGGTTTACAAAAATAAAGATATCAGCGCGTTTTCAAAATTTATCTTTTGATTGCAGGCCGATTTTGAGGGCTTTTCAAAATTTTAATGCTTTAATATGTTGATAAAAAACAGATTAAGTATTTAACGATTTTTTTTTTGATTAATGCTTTTGGAAATTCAAAAAGATGGGCTAATTTTGCAGCCGCTTTACCGCGTTCATAGGTATAAGAAAGAAGCCGATATAGCTCAGTTGGCCAGAGCAGCTGATTTGTAATCAGCCGGTCGGCGGT
>CAYXJS010000344.1:0-2691 GCA_964465045.1 uncultured Bacteroidales bacterium
CTTAATGTCAATATCTTTAGTTAACTCATATCCTCGAATACGATATTTCATTGGGATCTGACGTTCATCGATAAAATCAATTTGTTTGTAAACCAATCTAGGTGATTCCTGGAGTTTGTCTTCAGGAAGCCTGGATACTTTCTTTATCTTGTCCCAATGTTGGTTAATCTCTGATGTCAGAAAATTACATGTTCTGAATTTAAATGCTCCATGAGAATTCAGCAGTATGTCACCAATCAAGCTATTAGTATTCAAAATGGCGCTGAACACAATATTTGAATCAACAATTACAATCATCTGAGATAAGTGTCCTTATTCTTATCCCATCATGATTTATTAACCTCGTCCGCTAATCTATCCGCATCAGCTTGAGTGGCTTTTGAACCAGATGTAACTTCTTGGTATTTTATGTAATCAATAATCCTTTGAGCCCCTTCAATATCAACGGAGTTGGGAATTCTGATCAATATTTCTTTATCTGTCCTTTCAATTATCATTTCTAAGTATTTATCACAAAGATAGAAATTTATCATATTCTTTGTGCTAATCTTATTATGTGCTTCTAATGTTAATGTGTTTTTCTTTCTATTTCGGCCTTTATCTGCCCATGTTTACATTTCGTTGGCTTGCATCAACCCAAAAAATCAAGCACATATCTATAATTTTTGGTAAAGCTGATATCTACCACTTTCATAAATCATTGAGATAATTGCTGTAACGGCTTTCCATCTCATTCCAGGAGGTTTCTGTAACTTCCTCAAATTTTTTCTTAAAATTTTCCCTGCTTACTGGAAAGAGCTTGTTGATTTTTTCTATACCAAATTGTTTTACCCAGTACCGGATTAGAACCCCGGCGTTGGGGTAATATATCATTTCATCTTTAAAGGACTCATTTAAAAGCTGTGTGGGAGTCATGACATATTCCGGATATTCTGCTTTAAACTTCCTGATAAAGTAATTGATGTTTTTTCTTGCGTAACTCCCGTCCAGCCATACGGCATATCCTTCGCTCATCATTTTGGTTCCCGGGTTGCCTAAAACATTATGTGTGATAATGTGGACCATTTCGTGTGCACCCACAAAAGGATTTTCTATACCATATTGGTCTACATAGGGTTTAGCGTCATAGATAAAGGTATAATAAATTGTCATGTACCGGGATTGAGACAGCCCACCACCTGAAGTCCCAATAGCTTCTTCTGCCTGGTCTTTGTTATACAAGTAGATAAGTACCGGTTCACTAAAGGTTTTTTGAATGCTATCCTGAATAGCCTGATAATAGGAATTTTGATTATCAAGAATAGCCTGGACTTGTTCTTGAGAAGGAGATGGAGCTCCACTGGCTCCCGTTTTCCTGTAATAGAGTTTTATGTGATCGCTTTCTGTTAGTTTCCAGGCTTTGTCTGCATCCAATTCAGCAATAAACTCTGTGCAGGCCGAAAAAAGTAACGCAAGCGATAAGAGCCCTGTTATCTTTTTCATAGTATTTCCCGTTTTAAAATTCATATTCCACAAAGAAATTGTGATACCTGTCCATACGGTGATGGATCAGTTTATCGATATAGAAAAGCGGTTTGCTGTTGGCAAATCCCACTGTTTTTTCGTTCCGATATCCTAATCGAAAGTTTTTTCCGTTATTCATTTTATATTCTATCGAAGCATGCAGCCTGGTTCGGTAATAAAATGCCCGGTAGGTGGACTTTTCAACCAGATTCTTTTGGTTGTCCCATTTTTTCAATGTGCCTGTATTCAGATACGGGAGATAAAAAAAAGAATCAAACCCGCCCTGAATACTTAATGCGGAGTTAATATGAAAACGGGGAACAGACCTGATTCCAAAAAACAGATTAATATCAGTGGTTTGCTCCCTGGCATGGCTCATGTATTTTATATTTCGATATTGAAAATCCAGTCCTGCCAAAGGGGCAATATTCATATCTAAGGATTGATAGCTGAATAAGGTTCGTTCCATCTGATGTTCGACCAGAACACTTGTAAGCTTATTTTGGCTTTTTTGCAAAAGAAAGTTGTTGCCCAAACCATCATCGGAAGTCATTGTGGGCAGGTGTGAAACGTCAAGGTTGAGATGGTGCTTCACTTTTTGTCCGGACCAAATAATTTTTCCGCCTGCATTGAATGCGGCGCCTTTAAAAACCGGGTAGCCCTTTTTCATGACCATGGAGTTCTTTTTCTGGCTGAATGCCTGATAAAAATTCACTCCGGCGGATGCACGAAAACGTATATTGTTCAGCGCGTCTTGCTTTTTCTGTGCATTTGATGGCAATGCAAAAGCAAGGAAGAATATAAGGAGCATGTACTTCATATTTACTTTTTTCACCAATCGTAATTAAATCTTTGTGCCAAATTATATAATATTCAGATTATCAATATGTTATAAAACCTGCATTGTTGCATGTAAGTTGTTAATTTTCTTATTATTAACCTGCAAACATAGAAATATACAAACTTATTAAACTTAACTCATATCTTTTTAATTTTGTCTGATACAACAAATACTAAAAAGCTGCTTCACAAAAATTTTGACATGAAAATACATATTCTGAAGGAAATATTTCCAATAGGAATTAAAAAAGTATTTTTATTGAGACAGACTTTCGTATATTCGTGTCTAAAATACATCCATATGAAAAAAACGGTAATACTTGCCCTCGGAATCATTTTCGCGATATC
>CAYXJS010000345.1:0-2691 GCA_964465045.1 uncultured Bacteroidales bacterium
AATTGGTTAATATTTTCCTATGGAGTAGTTCCCATATTACTGGCCAATTATTTTTTCCTCAACTTCCCTGTTAAATGGAAATCCTTAGTTATTGCTGCAACCGTTTCACTGCAAATACTGATGATGAATCCTTCCATACTGGATAAATGGGGACTAAAAAACCTTTACCCGCCAGAATTTGACACGCTCCATCGCTTTGCCGGCTGGAAGGAACTGGGAGGTAAGGTATCTCAACTCAAACAAAAACAGGGTAGTAAAACATTCATTTTTTCAGATAACTACCACATAGCATCCGAGTTGGCTTTTTATACCGATGAACAGCCACAAACATATTGCATCAATCTAGGAAGGCGGATGAACCAGTTTGATATGTGGCCGGGGATCGAACAGTTCGAAAACAATCATTACCACGCCATTTATGTCTCTTATAAAGAGGCGCCCGACAGCCTGCTGGAAGCCTTCAATGCCTCAAAAAAACAAATATACTTCAGACAGTACCGTAAAAAATACAAAAAGAAAATGTACGTCTATGTTTTAAAGGATTTTAAGCATTTTAATGATTTGGATGCTGAAGCTTTTTAGACCATAAGAAGCTCTTAAACCATCACCGGCCACACTACCCTGCCCTGCACGGCAAATCCCGTATAAACGAAAAGTTTCAATCTTTATATCCTTTCTAAATTGTGCTGACTTACAGCAGGAAAGCACATTTTTCACATCTTTGACAAAAGGAATTGCCCATGCACTGGATTCAGATTGCTTCGATAATATTGGCCGCCATTGCTTTCATCTCACTGTTTATTGGTTTCTTATATTCTTTAAAAGAGAAGGAAAAAAGGGCGGCCCGTATATTCCTTATTTTTATGCTGGCCGTTCCTGTCTTTTTATTGATCCCTTTAGTTTTAGAAACCGGCATCCTTCTTGCCGTGTGGGGCGGAATGGAAATACTGATTGTTTTGACGGCCCTGTTTTTCGTTTTGCCCGTCGCCGGACGAAAAGCGATCACCTGGTCCGGGCCCAGCAGCCGGATTGATGAACGAACAATCATGTTTTCGCGCAACCTCCTTAAAGAAGGAACAGCGCAACACGAAACATATTACAGCCTGTACCCGGAACACCGCGAGCCGGATAGTCATTTCCGGAAATTGCCCGGACTTATGAGCCCGGCATCACGCTATTTTAATCCGGCGACGTTTTTTGCTGCCGGCGCTACTTTCAATGTCATTGAGTATTTACGCGGAATGGCTTCAGGAGTGCCGGCTGCTGAAAAGACTGAAGTAAATGCTGAAGACTTAACCCGGTTCCTGAGAGAATGGACCCGCAAATTGGGAGTAGTCTCTTTTGGAGTAACCGGGCTTTACGACTATCATAAATACAGTTATGTGGGACGCGGTGAAGATTATGGCAAAAAGGTAAAATTGGATCATCCCCATGCTATTGCCATCACTACCGAGATGGATAAGGAAATGATGGATCATGCGCCTTACGGACCAACGGTGATGGAATCAGGGCAGCAATATGTCGATTCCGGGGTGATTGCTTTACAAATGGCTCAGTTTCTGCGGAACCTGGGGTATGAAGCCCGGGCACATATAGACGGTAATTACAGGGTGGTGTGCCCGTTAGTTGCCAAAGATGCCGGCTTGGGCGAACTGGGTCGCATGGGTATTTTGATGACCCCTGAACTTGGGCCGCGGGTTCGTATTGGGGTGGTTACCACCGATGCCCCGCTGGAAGTTACCGGAAGGAGGGATGAGCCTTCAATGATTGATTTCTGCCTTCTGTGCAAGAAATGCGCTGATGTTTGTCCGGCCAATGCCATTTCTTTTGATGAGCCCGCAGAGATAAATGGGATAACACGCTGGCAAATCAACCAGGAAGCATGCTTTACGCTGTGGACAAAGATGGGAACGGATTGCGGAAGGTGTGTTTCGGTGTGCCCTTACAGTCACCCGGATAACCTGATGCATAATCTTGTAAGACAAGGATTAAGACGATCAGCTCCTTTCAGGAAAACAGCGTTGAAGATGGATGATCTTTTCTATGGCAGGAAACCAACACCCAGGAAGGAAGAGCCATGGATGAAGGTGAAATAAGGGAATTAGCCGTATAAGGGATATAAGGGTCCAGTTTAATAAGTTCGTATGATTCTAAGTTTATAGGTTAATAGCATGAAATTCAATAATTTAATTCTATCAATACGGTTTTAATAAAATTCTGCTAAACGGCATTTTATGTAGTCCAGTAAAAAAAATGATACATTTTAGATCAAACTCATACATGAAAAAAATTCAAGACTTAATTTAAGTATATTAGTACCAATTAAATCAGTTAACAAAAACACAACTATGCACACATTCAACCTTAAAAATCTGGAAGCCCTTCCCTATGAACAGCGCGATAAAAACGTACTGTATGAGGCAGATACCTTCAAGACGAGGCTCATAGAACTGAAAGAGGGTGATATAATGCCTCCTGATGAGCCCTGTAGAATGGAATCGCACGTGGTTTTTTATATCATCGCCGGGAAGGTCGGTATTACCATTAACAACGAATACAGCAAACTTGAAGAGGGCCACTGTGTGATTGCCGAACCCGGAAAATACCAAATGGAAGCAAAAGCCCCCAGTAAAATCCTGGGCGTTCAGATTCATCCAACCGAAAAATTATGACGATTCTATTTATCATAAC
>CAYXJS010000346.1:0-2685 GCA_964465045.1 uncultured Bacteroidales bacterium
AAAATTTAACATTTTTTTATGATTTTGAGGGGGTAAGGGAGCCAAGTTGGGTTAACCCTGTATGAAATGCAGGGTTAATGATGTGATGTCAATCTCACAATCCTGAAAGGATTGAACTTGATTTTAGTGCCTAGTAAAAAAAATTGCTCTGAACAAAAAGGAGCAGTAATATATATGTATTTAAAAGGCTATTAGTGCGGCATAAGTTGTCCAGTAAAATGATTGAATACCTTGAGAAAAAACCAGAGAAACAAAAGGCTGCGAGAAAGAGTTACATGTAAGAATGGTTGAGCTTTAATGGTTAGGGAACTGCTGATGCCAGAGGCATCGCAGTATAGAATTTTGAAAACCCCATGATAACATTACGACCCTAGCAGGGTCGAATATTTTGGGTTTAATGAATCTATTCTCCTACAGAACAAACGCTGACTGCATTGATACAGCCAGCGTTTGTTTTAATTGCTTTATGAATGGCGGAGCCGTTTTTTACTCCTTGTTAGCAAGCTTAATGATTATCATCTTAAGCTTACATCTCTTTGCTTTCCTGTTTCTCTTTCTTGTTGTCTTTCTTTACCGGCGGTAGTGGTTGTTTTGCTTTCACAATATTCATCTCTTCCAGCAAATTATGCGCTCCGGCATATTTGTCAATGATAAACAAAACATAGCGGATATCCACTGAGATAGTCCGCTGCAATTCCGGCTCAAAGGCTATATCGCCGCTCATGGCTTCCCAATTACCATCAAAAGCAATACCTATCAAGTGTCCTTTCCCATTCAGCACCGGACTACCGGAGTTTCCGCCTGTGATGTCGTTATCACTTAGAAAACATACACGCATGGTTCCGTCTTTAGCAGCATACCTGCCATAGTCCTTATCCTCGTATAGTTCTTTAAGCTTTTCCGGAACCACGAATTCTTTAGAATCCGGGTCTTCTTTTGCCATAACACCTTCAAGTGTGGTGTAATACTCATAATATACCGCATCACGAGCTTCATATCCACTTACATCTCCATATGTTAAACGCATTGTAAAATTAGCGTCCGGGTAATATGCCTTTTCCGGGTTCATTTCGCGTAAAGCAGAGATAAACAAACGCTTGTTTTTATTCAAACCGGTTTGAATCTGATTTGTCTGGCCTCTGATTTCCATGAGTTTACCCTGGAAATTGTTTGCTAACTCAGGCGCCAAATCTTTATTGTAATGGCGTTTCTTCGGATTATCTATGAACTCCATAAAGTTTTCCTCTGTAGCGAGTATGCTATTCTCAAACAAATCATCTACGTATTCTCCAAAGTCGGTATTGTAATCTGCTATGATATCTTTATAAACATCCGGTAAATCTGAGACCGGAATTTTGTTGTAGAGTGTTTCAAGTACTGCTTGCAAAATATCCTTTTCAGTTTGGGCATCATAATCCTCGAAATGCGCTTTAGCTTTATCTTTATAAGAAGAGAGTTCTTCCTTAATCTCATCGTTATCCTTATCCGAATTGACAATACTTCCTATCCCCTGGTTCTGCATAGTAAACTGTAGCATTGAGGAACCAAAACTTGCAATCCCGTAATACCATTGATTAGAAAGCGCATCCTTTTCCGATAAGGATTCATAGGCTTTCTGGTATCCCTTCATCAGGTTTCCGTATTTTTCTTTTCTCTCTTCGCTTTGGTTTACCCAATTCATCAACTCATCTTCAATTTTCCGCTTTTGATCAATGACGTTGAGGTTTTTCAATCCACGGGTTTCTCCCTTTTTGTTCTTCCACATATTCGAAATGCTCGCTTTTTTGCTTGCATAAGCGATACGCACTTTGTCGGAGCGGTCCATATTTTTTTCCATCGCATCCAGTACGGCCCGCCCAATGGTATTAATGGCCGGGTTAATCTCATTCAGCGTAGCGTCAATACCGTAGCTTGTTCTGTAGCGGTCAGTACTTCCCGGGTATCCCCAGATCATAGCAAAGTCGCCTTCTTCAACCCCATCTAAAGATAAAGGCAACGCATATTCTGTTTTTAAAGGTACATTGTCCTCTGAATATTCAGCCGGGTTGCCGTCTTTGTCGGCATAAATCCTGAACATGGAGAAATCTCCTGTATGACGCGGCCACATCCAGTTATCCGTATCACCACCAAATTTACCTATTGAGGAAGGTGGTGCACCCACGAGCCTTACATCATTATAAATTTCATACACAAAAAGATAATACTCATTGCCTTTAAAGAAGCTTTTTACAGAAGCCACAAATTTTCCATCTTCCTCAGCTTCTTCAACGATAGGCTTTTTTGCTTTTTCAATGGCTTCGGCTCGCTCCTTCTCCGTCATATCTTCTGTCACCTCTTTCAGGATTTCCTCAGTGACATCATCCATTCTTACAAAGAACGTGGCAGACAGGTTATCATTAGAAAGCTCCTCTTCAAAGCTGCCGGCCCAGAAACCATCCGTAAGGTAATCATGTTCTACCGAAGAATGCTCCTGTATAGAACGATATCCGCAATGGTGATTGGTGAGAAACAAGCCTTGATTAGACACCACTTCTCCGGTACAAAAGTTTCCGAAATTAACGATGGCATCTTTCAATGAAGAATTGTTGATGTCATAAATCTCCTCCGGTGTAAGCTGAAGCCCCATTTCTTTCATCTCTTCATAATTCCGGTCTTCAACAAACATAGGCAACCACATTCCTTCAT
>CAYXJS010000347.1:0-2663 GCA_964465045.1 uncultured Bacteroidales bacterium
CTGGGTTTCTAAGTCAAATCTTCATGCTGAATGGCGAAAAACTACAAAAAGCTTAGTCTACCCAAATGACGTCTTCGGTTTCGCCGTGACAACTGTTGCAGGCACCGGAGGCAGTTACGGGCATATACTTTTGGTTGCCCTGTTCACTTTCCGCTACTGGATAGAGGTCTTGCGTAAAATCTACGTTTTCAGTCGTATAAAAGTTTCCCAGGCCATCCACTTCAACGGTTTTTACTAATTCTCCGCTTCCTTCCGGCTCTGTGTACAGCATGATTTTACCGTTTGGCGCTGTGTTTCTCAAATCCTCCTGAAAAACCGTTCCGGAAACGCTGAAAACAGCATCTTCTGTGCCGTTATGACATTCCATGCAATTCGCTCCGGGCTTGTGGCTTAATTTATTTCCGTTTTGACTGATAGCGGTTTTACTGTTGTCATCTTCACAACTGCTGATCATAAACATCGCGCTAAGCGCAATCAAAACATACAGTGATTTTTTCCTGAATATTCTACTCATAATCTCATTTTGAGGTAAAAATACAACTTTTATCGAAAACCTCGTAGGAGAGTTTTATCTGTTATTTGCAATTTGAGTTCAGTTTAATATGTTGATAAGTTTTTAGGTTTCTAAGTTAATACTATGAATCAGATTTCTTGCCCAATGTTTCGCTTATAGGGCTCTAAAATCGCCTAAGCTTTTATAGCGCGAAACATGGGCTACGAAATGACTGTATTTTATTGATAGACATGGAAAAAGCGCGCGACGACATCAAAAAAATTGAAAATGTGTCGTCGCGCGCTTTTTCTTTGCTAACCACTATAGACCTGTTATATCAAACTCAAACTTAAGATTTGTGATTTCTTATTTGGAATTTGGAATTTGGAATTTGGAATTTTGATGCTTGATCGTTGGTTTTGCTTATGATGAGTCAAAACGCATGGCTTTCTCAAAGCCGGCCCTCAGCTCGGCAAAAACGTCTTTTACTTTGTTGATTTTATCAGCCTTGAAAGCGTTGCTGCCTGCAAATGCATAGCCGCTTTTCATGTTGCCTTTATAGGCCTGATATAATGCATTGATAATGCAGTAGGGACTTTTTTCAACTTCGCACGACTTAATACACTTAAACGGACAACTCTTGGGCATTCTTTCTCCTCGCTGAACTCCTTCCAGGAAGTTATTCCCGATAGCTCTGCCTGGCATACCTACCGGGCTTTGGATGATTTTCACGCTCGATTCGGTGGCTGTAATATATTCCTGCTTGAAAAGCGGGGAAGCATCGCACTCTTCAGTAGTAACAAAACGGGTTCCAAGCTGTACGGCACTGGCTCCCAGCTTCATGATTTGATACATATCGTCGCCGCTGTAAATTCCTCCGGCAGCAATAACGGGCACATCCTTGTTATAGGCGGCCTTTATTTTTTGCGTTTCGGCTACTACTGCAGGCAGGAGATGTTCCAGGGTATAGGTTTTATCATCAATCTGGTTGTTTTTAAAACCCAGATGACCACCGGCTTTTGGACCCTCTACCACAAAAGCATCCGGCAGATAATTATAATTTGTTTTCCATTTCTGTGAAATAATGCTTGCCGCTCTGGCGGAAGATACGATAGGCACCAGCTTTGTAGTGCTGTCAGCTTTCAGGAATTTAGGCAAATCCATAGGAAGGCCTGCACCGGCAAAAATGACATCAGCTTTTTCACGGATAGCCGTGCGCGCCATATCCTCGAAGTTGGTCATGGCCGACATAATGTTAACGCCTATAGCGCCCAATGTAAGCTCTTTAGCCTTGCGAATCTCTTCTTTAAGGCCTTCGATGCTGGCTTCTAAAAAGTCTTTGGAAAGATCACGATAAAGCAAACCCAATCCTGCGCTCGAAATTACTCCTACTCCTCCCTGGTTGGCTACGGCGGCAGCAAGTCCTGATAAAGAGATACCTACGCCCATTCCGCCTTGAACAATGGGCACGGAGACCCTGAGGCCTCCAATTGAAAATTCTTTCATTTTATTATACTATTGTCTCACAAAGATACTACAATAATGGTTCGCATGAAAGGTAATGCCAATGAAGTATTTTACTGATTTTCTTTAAGTTTAAAAGAAATTCATTCCATAATCTGCACCAACAGGAAAAAGTTTATCAAAACACGAACATATATTCATATAGATTTATGTTGAAATAATATATGTAAAGTGCCTCAAATCATGCAATAACCGTGAAATAACAAAAAATGTTAAAAATGTTAATAGCACTCTTCCTATCAGAAATCTTCATTGCCAACTGCATTCTGCCAACTGCCAACTTTCCCTAAACACCTACTCACTTAAACACGTATTTGCCTACTTCATAAACGTAGCAACGGAAAAACTGTGAATCGTTAATTGGTTGATTCGTTGATTAGTCAGGAAAATGCCATTAACGTTGATTACGCGAAACCTTTACCCCGTGAAACCTCTTTCTGTTTCACTGGGGCGAAACCCGAAATTTCCTCATTGCCAACTGCAATTCTGCCAACTGCCAACTTTACCTAAACACATAAACACCTACCCACTTAAACATAGCTTCTTAAACATAGTAACCTACAAACGTAGCAACTTACAAACTTCACAACTTCAAAACCTTCTCCACCTGCTGATGCCGGAGGTACGACTGGATAATCTGCTGCAC
>CAYXJS010000348.1:0-2663 GCA_964465045.1 uncultured Bacteroidales bacterium
AAAAAAATAATGATTTTACCAATAAATGATGATGCTATCCTGCATGTGCTATAAACGGTTACGTATATGAAACGTTTGGCATTACGAAGCATTATCTCATCAAGATACAACAAATTTTAATACGAGCAATGCCGTTCGGTAAACCACTGACTGCCAAATGTTTTATATACGATGTTGTATGCTGGCCGTTTTAATACTATCAATCAGTCTATTAATTATTTTTGCTGCACATTCTCTTTTCTACTGGCGGGAAGGGCTTGAAGGCTCTTGCCGCAAATTAGGTTTGTGTGTTGGCTTGCAGCGTTTGCGGCATGTGCCTGAAAGCGAAGGGAAGGGAATGTGTTGAAAACTATCCATATTTTACAATATCCTTTTTATTACGTATGCTCCATCATTTAATTTATTTTGAAGGAGCATACGTTTTAATCTGTTTCTATTTAATTCCAAATGGAACTTTCAAGTTGATACTAAAATTTCGTCCAATATTGTAATAGCCCATCCCTTTAAGTGTTGAAAGGTGGTCAATATAAGTTTCGTTTAATAGGTTGTTTGCCTGGACAGATAACAAAACCATTTGTTTTGCCCATTTTATTTCTGTTCCTATTCCTGCGTTTAATAAAAAATAACTGTCAGATTCCGTTTCAAACATGGCTGGGTTATTCTGCTTTGCAGCAAAAAGTCCTCCAATTTTGAAAAAGCTATTCTTTAAAAAAGCTAATTCTTGTTTTTGAAACTTCACTTCAAAACGTAGTTTGTTTTGCGGAATAAATGGCAGATAATTCCCGTCTTCTTGTTTACCAATCAAATACGCATAGCTTGTGTTTAAATTTAACCAATTAACAGGCAAAATATCAATTGAAAGTTCACCACCATAAAGCGCAGCATTAGTTTGTGAGTACCGATATATTTTATCACCGCTGGCTATAGTATCATTGGTTGGAGCAATAAAAATATAATTATTTACATGGTTATAAAAACCAGAAATATCAACCATAACATATTTTGAATGATAATGAGCACTTATGTCGGCTTCATAATTACGCTGTGATGTTAAGTCTGGATTTCCTTGCTCATATCTTGCGCCGTGCATGCCATTTTGTGTTAATTCTGCAATGTTTGGCGTTCGATAAGCTGAAGCGATATTGGCTCGTAATAAAAAACTCTCTTTTACTTTATAGGTTGCACCCGCAGATGCACTTACATTGCTGTAATCTTTATCAACAGCTTCTTTATTAGTTTCTGCTTCTGTTGATATGGAACGGAAATCGTACCTTATCCCGGCTTGCGTTTTCAATTTTTCAATAAATGTATATTGAACCAATCCAAAAACAGAGAAATCATTCACATCGGCATCGGGCAATACGTGGTTTGGAGCTTCATTGTTTCTGTTGGTTTTATTCGCTCCCTGTAAGCCAACAATGTATTCTGAATTTGCTTTAGATGGCAAATATGTTTTTACCTCATAGCTAAATGTGTTTAAATCCATATTTACCATTTCAAATGCCGGCATACTCTCATCGGTTTGCAATCGCCTGTTGTTCATCTGGAAAGCAGCATTTAAATCAACTTTGTATTTACCAAGGAATAGGCTGTTACGGGAAGAGATAACATGATTGGTTAAATCCTGATACCAGATTTTATTTTCCCTTCCGTTTTCTGTGGTTAAAGGAACAGCTTTACCCACACACATGCCAAGTTTAGGCTGGTTATAATCATAATATAAACGAAACAGTCCAAAAGGTTGGTTTATACCAATATTCGCTTTTAAACTGTTCTCATTGAAGCGTGTATTGGGTACATAATCACCGTTGCCGTCTTGATAATCTGTATGGCTTTTCAACCCGGCGCGTATTCCCCAGAATAACTGTTCAGTACTTCCTTTTACGCCAATATTACTTGCAGCGCCTTGTGTGTTAGAATGATATTGTGTATTAAAGTCACCAATTATTTTGCCGACAGGAGCCGGTTTTTCTTTTAAAACATTGATAACACCACCAACTGCATCAGAACCATAAAGTAATGATGCCGGACCTTTTATTATCTCAATACGGTCAGTACCAAATTCATCAATAATAAAAGGGTGGTTTTCCGAAAATTGAAAGTTCTCCATTTTTACGCCATTGTTAAGCATCAGAATATTGGTCATTGATAAGCCGCGAATAACAGGCTTGGCAACACCTGTCCCTTTTGAGATCATATCAACACCAGGTACTTTTGCAATGGCTTCGGTAAAAGTTGGGGTCCCAATAGAAGCGATTTCTTTGCTTTGAATCAATTCTATTTTCATAGCATTTTCGTGCTGTGTCGAATGCGTACCCCCTGAAACCACAACCTCCTCAGCTTGCAAAATGGCAGGTTTCATTTCAATATTTAATACATTTTCAGAAGTATCAGTTAGAATTGTTTTAATAATGGTTTTATAACCTATATAAGAAAACTGGATTTTAAATTGACCCTTGGGCAAATTTGACAATTCAAACTCCCCATTCTCATCGGTTAATGTGCCTTTATTCTGTTCGGGAAGATAAACATTGGCAAAAGACAAAGCTTTATTATTTGTTTTATCTGTTACTTTACCCGTTATCTGATTTTGAGCGTTTACTTTTATAAAAAGAAACAACACAAAGAAAATGAAAATGATTTTCTTCATTATATTACGATTT
>CAYXJS010000349.1:0-2640 GCA_964465045.1 uncultured Bacteroidales bacterium
CGATGTTAACAGGGCTGCTTGTGGCTTTGTTTTCCGTTTTTGCACAAGCGCAAACACACTTTGAAGATATCAGTGGGAACCCAACTTCTGATACATGGACCTTATTCCTTACTAATGTTACAATTGAAGGAGAAGAACCCGAGGACGGAGACGAGTTGGGTATTTTTGACGGCAGTACCCTGGTGGGTGTTTATGTTTTTGACGGAGATGAAGATTTTGAAAACTCAGACGAAACAGACCATTCTGTGATCGCCTTCTCAACGCTTTCTGATGGGCCCGGATATACTGCCGGTAACAGCGTAACCTATAAAATCTGGGATTCCAGCGAAGACCAGGAATATACAGGCATGTTCTCAGCTGGTGAAGTATATGTTACAGGAGTTGATGATGATGCCTGGGATGAATCAGGCTCAGACGCCCCTACTTTTCCTGCAGGTGATGATCCGTTCAGCTTTTTTGACCTGGAGTTTATCACAGGTGGAACCATTTCGGGTGAAGTAACTTTAGATAACAGTTGCAATGGTGAAATCACCGACGTTCTTGTTGAAGTGCGGGGAAAAACTAGCGGCGATTTATACGGAACAGATTATGCTGATAGTGACGGCAATTACAGTGTAAATGGATTACCTTTAGGCAACTCAGCAGAATATACTGTAGATGCTATTTTAGATGATCACAGCAGCAACGGCCCAAAAGAACGTACACTAACCAACAACGATCCAAATGAAACCGCCAACTTCGACTTGACGCCCCATAGCGGTGATATAGAAGGAAATTTATCAGATGCAGCTACGGGCAGCAACATAGCAAACGCGGATGTGGTATTATATAATTCCAACGACAACATTATAAAAGAAACAAGCACCGGCTCTGGAGGAAACTACTTCTTTACTGAACTTTGTGTAGGCGATTATTACCTGGTTATTAGCCATGATGACTATGAAGAATTTACATCAGATGAATTCAGCATTGAGGACGGTGACGACCTGACAAACAATTACCAGCTAGACCCCATGCCAGGTGATGTAGAAGGTAAAGTAAAAGAAAAAAACAATGGCGACCCCATACAAGATGCGGTTGTTACGATAACAGACTACAACCAGAGCCCGCCGGAGACTTTATTTAATGGGGTTACGGATGGCTCAGGAGACTACTATGCAGAAGACATTCCAGCCGGAACATGGGATGTTGTTGCTACAGGCGGCAATTATTCAACCGATTCTATAGAAGTTACCGTTGCAGCCAACCAAGTTACAGAAGCTGACGATATTGAGCTAAGTCCCTCCCCCGGTGTGCTTGAAGGCACAGTGCGTGATGAAGGTTCCAGTGAATTATTATCAGATGTAGAAGTAAAGATTTATATTTCAGGACAGCCTAATCCTACTACTACAACTGACAACAATGGCTTTTACCAAATTGAAGATGTTCCGGTTGGAACTTATGACGTTGAGTTTTCTAAATCAGGATATGAAACCTACACAGAAGAAGATGTAGAAATTGCATCCCTCACGGCTACTACGGTAAGCCCATACCTGAATAAAGAACCAGGTTCTTTTATGGTAAAAACAACCAACGTTTTTAATGCTGACGGGGAAGCTTCTGTAACTATAGGTTCAGATTATACCGCTGAACGTTATGAAGATGAAATCCCTCACTGGTATTATTTCGAAGAGTTACCTCCGGGAACATACGACATCCTTATTGAACATGACGATTTTCACAACTATACCATTGAAGATGTAGAAATCGAAACCGGAGAATACGATTCAGAAGAAGTAACCTTAACTCCTTACAACTGGGAGGCTGTTTCAGGAAATACTTTTGAACCCGTTTGGACAGTCTTCTTACAAACAGTTACACTTGATGGTGAACCAGTTGAGGCCAATGATGAGATTGCTGTTTATGATGGCAACACTATAGTTGGTGTTTACCACGTTGATGGAGAACTTGGCGCCGGTAATGCTACAAATCAGGATTTAACAGCCTATGCTGAACTAAACAACGGCATCGATGGCTTCATTGCCGGAAATGATTACAAATTTAAACTCTACGACGCCAGCGAAAATGAAGTTATAGTAACACCAGTAGTTACTTTGGATGACCATAATGACAATGCTGCCTACGAAGGAACGGTATTCCCATCAGGTGATGCCCCCTACAGCTTTGCAAAACTTGAATTCTTTGCTGAAGAAACCATTACATTACAATTAGAAGAAGGGTATCAAATTGTTTCTTCCCGCGTCCAGGCTGAAGATATGGATATGGATGAACTGATAATTGGTTCGGGAATCAGACCTGACCTTATTTATTTCAAAGATGAATTAGCAGAAAAATATTTTAAAACAGCCGGTTCATGGGTTAATAATATTGACGACTGGGAAAACACTGAGGGTTATCTTGTTAAAATGGATAACGATGCCACATTTACAATGACAGGTACACCTGTAGACCCACAAATGGATATTCCGTTAAACAATGGCTACAGTTTTATTAGTTATCTATATGATGAACCAATGGATGCAGCCACAGCGTTTAGTTCTATCCACAATGAATTAATTTTTGTAAGAGATACAGAAGGTAAACATTACTGGAAAATCGGCGGAAACTGGGTGAATAACATTGGAGATTTAAAGCCTGGCG
>CAYXJS010000350.1:0-2632 GCA_964465045.1 uncultured Bacteroidales bacterium
CCTTACGTGCCTGGCGACTTGGTGATCACGGAAATCATGTACAATCCCCCGGAGGCCGGCAGTGATTCGCTGGAATACTTGGAAGTATATAATTTCGGGGATTTTGATGTGAATCTGGAAGGATATTATTTTGAGGGTGTTTCCTTCACATTTCCTGACGTTACGCTTGCCGCGGATGATTACATCGTAGTAGCAATTAACCAGAATGCATTTGAGAATTTCTTTGGCGGAACCGCGCTGGAGTGGAGCTCAGGAGCCCTCAGCAACGGCGGAGAAACGGTATCGCTTTATGATTTTGACGGAACGCTTATCGATGAAGTGCCTTACGGCGATGGCGAGCCCTGGCCGGAAGCTGCTGATGGCGACGGCCCTTCTTTAACGCTTTGCGATCCTTCACTGGATAACACGCTAGCTGAAAACTGGAGCGCCTCGGATGAATATGCCGGAATGAATGACGAAGAAGCAATGGTCTTTGGTACGCCGGGAGCCCCATGTGGCGACCTTAATATGGTAGCCGACTTTGAAGCCCTGGAAACGGAAATCGGAGTAGGTGAGAATGCCACATTTATAGACCTGACAACGGAAGAGGCAACTTACTGGGAATGGGAATTTGAAGGCGGCGAACCTGCTACCAGTAATATTCAAAATCCGGATAACATTACTTATAACGAAGCGGGTACTTATGATGTTACGCTGACGGTATATAACGAAACCGGTACCACATCCGTAACCAAAGAGGATTACATTAGCGTGGTTTCTGGTCCTGAAGCAGATTTTTCAGCGGATGTGACCACTGTTGCCGTAGATGGCGAAGTCACCTTTATGGATGAGTCAGAAGGTGACCCCACAAGCTGGGAATGGGAATTTGAAGGTGGCGATCCGGCAAGCTATTCCGGACAAAATCCACCGGCTGTTTCATATGCTGCCGAAGGAACCTATGATGTGACGCTTACCGTAAGCAATGAGTACGGGGAATCCACAGAAGTGAAAACCGATTATATTGAAGTAACCGCTGAGCCTGCTGCAAACTTTGAGGCTACAGAAACCATCCTTATTGCAGGTGAAAGCACAACATTTGAGGATCTTTCAAGCGGAGACCCCACAAGCTGGGAGTGGACTTTTGAAGGTGGTGACCCGGAAACTTATTCCGGTCAAAATCCTCCGGAAGTAACTTATGAAAATACAGGTTCGTATGACGTAACGCTTATCGTTAGTAACGAAGCAGGTGAGAATACGCTTACACGCGAAGAGTATATTATCGTAGGATTGGAGCCTGTAGCTGATTTTGAATCTTCCGCACAAAACATTGTAGAAGGAACCACTATAGAATTCACAGACCTTTCAGAAAACGAACCGGACTCATGGAGCTGGTCTTTCAACGGAGGAACGCCTTCTTCATCTGGATTGCAGAATCCGGAAGTAACGTACAATGACTTCGGTGTATATTCTGTCATACTTGAAGTTTCAAATATGTTTGGTTCGGATACAGAAGCAAAAGTTGACTATATTGCCGTTGATGCAGATGGAATAGAGGAGCTGTCGCTGGACGAGGAAAAGATGATAGTTTATCCGAATCCGGCCGTTGATATGGTAAATGTGGTTCTGCATTCAGGCTTGCAGGGAACAATAACGCTGCGCAGTGCAACCGGAAACAAAGTGATGGAAAAAACCATCCTGAAAAGGAACGCAGAGTTTAACATTAACAACCTTCCACAAGGAATCTATTTTGTGGAATTCATTGATGAGGAAAGTCATCAGCGAATCACAAAACGTTTAATTGTGAAATAATTTATTGCACATTCACTAAAAAATGGCTCATCGACGATTCGGTGAGCCATTTTTTTTACTTTTAACAAACCCTGCCGGGTCTGCCAGCGCAGTCAGAACGATTTAAAGTGTATACTTACAACATTTTATGGTGATACGTTTCTGTGGGCAGTTTTATAGTGCTATTCTGTTCAATTGTGTAAAGTTTTTTCCTATGGCTCATTTTATTGATGCTAAGCGTTTCCTGTGAATATAAAGTTCATGAAACTATGCAGACACTGAAAATTTCTACACCAACGAAGCTACCATCACGGAAAAGTCTGAATCCACCCTGAATGAAATAGCTATGTTTTTGGAGCAAAACCCCGCCCTTAAGCTGCACGTGGTAGGCCATACCGATGCCACCGGAAGTATGGCGCACAACATGGAATTATCAGAGCAGCGCGCTGAGGCTGTCGTGGAGTACCTGGCCTCAGGCCATCCGGAAAGGTTAGAAAGGTGTCGGTGGGCTGTTTATTTTAATCACAAAATTTATATAGAAACTAAATTAGACTATACCTTGCCTGCTTATTTTCAGCAAAATAAGAGTTCTGGCAGAATACACAAGCCTTATAGGATTTTTTTAGGAGAACTTCCGATATTAATACTAAACCAACTTGAGTATATATTTGCATCTTGCCATTTCGTCTATTAATTTAGAGGTCAGAAATCAACAAAAAAGAGGAGGAAATATGTTACAAAAATTACCTTGTTACCTAATGGTATTTGTTTTTCTGCTACCCGCCTTACAAGTGACAGCCCAACAGGAAGACATCGAAGGCAGTAAAGACCACCCGATGATTTCCCGGTACGAGGGAGCTTACAT
>CAYXJS010000351.1:0-2615 GCA_964465045.1 uncultured Bacteroidales bacterium
ACATCTCTACAGGTTCAAAACTGCGTGCCGAAGTGAAAGCCAACACCGATATCGGTAAAAAAGTAAAACCTTATCTGGAAAAAGGTGAACTTATCCCTGATGAGATTGTAATACAGCTTATTGAGCGGGAAATTAAAAAGCACCCGAACGTGAACGGATTTGTTTTTAAAGGATTCCCGCGTACAATTATCCAGGTATACATCCTGGATGGCTTGCTGCGAAAGCTTAACAGCTCTGTGTCGGTTTGCATGGATTTAAAAATTCCTACCCTGGAGTCTATCAAACGTCTCTCAGCACGCGGAAAAACAGAGAAAGGCAGAAGCTATGACAAAAACACCGATCTTATCGTAAGACGTTTGGAAGAGTTTGAAAAACGTACGGTGCCTGTCATAGAATATTACCGTAAAATAGACAAGACCATGACTATAGACGCTTACGGTTCGCGTGAAGAGGTCTTTGAACGCCTTTCTGAAGCAGCCGATAAAGCTTTTAAACACATTCGCTAAATGAGCAGCCCGAATTTCATTGATTATGTAAAAATCTACTGCACCTCCGGTCGTGGCGGTTCCGGCTCAGCCCACCTGCGCCGGGAGAAGTTTATCCCGAAAGGCGGCCCTGACGGAGGCGACGGCGGGCGCGGCGGTCATATCATCGTAAAAGGCTCAAAGCATAAGTGGACGTTATTGCACCTGAAATATACAAAGCACGTAAAAGCAGATAAAGGCGGAGACGGCGGGCCGCAAAGGTCTACCGGCGCTGAGGGTGAAGACCGGATACTGGAAGTGCCACTTGGCTCGGTTGTTAAAGATGCTGATACGGATGAAGTTATCTGTGAGATGACAGAACATGACCAGCAGTACATTGTAGTAAAAGCCGGACGGGGTGGACTTGGCAACGACCATTTTAAAACGTCTACCAACCAAACACCACGATATGCCCAGCCCGGCGAACCCGGAGTTGAACGAACCATTGTCATAGAGCTGAAAGTACTGGCAGACGTTGGTCTTGTTGGGTTTCCCAACGCCGGAAAATCTACCCTGCTATCCGTGCTCTCGGCGGCAAAACCCAGAATTGCCGACTATCCGTTTACTACGCTCACGCCTAACCTCGGCATGATTGCCTACCGCAACGACCAATCCTTCGTTATGGCTGACATTCCTGGAATTATCGAAGATGCGCATACGGGAAAAGGACTGGGGATACGTTTTCTGCGTCATATCGAACGCAATGCCGTGTTGCTTTTTATGATTCCGGCTGACACCACACGTGATTTTCATGAAGAATATGAAATTTTACTGAATGAACTGAAACAATACAACCCGCAACTGCTTGACAAACAAAGAATCCTGGCTATCTCTAAAAGCGATATGCTGGATGAGGATTTAAAACAAGAAATAGCGAAAACTTTGCCTGAGAACGTTGAGGCAGTGTTTATTTCATCAGTTGCACAACAGGGCTTACAAAAGCTGAAAGACATCATCTGGAAAATGCTGCAATCATGATAGAAACGCTTGAAAAACTCGATCAACAACTGTTTCTTTTCCTTAACGGGATACACTCGCCGTTTTGGGATACGGTAATGTATTGGATCAGCGATAAATATTTCTGGTTTCCGTTTTATGCCGTGCTTATTGGCATCATCATCTATAAGGAAAGAAAGAAATCTATCCCGATCCTCATCGCCATAGCGGTCTTGATTACCCTGGCAGACCAGCTCAGCGTGCATCTGTTTAAAGAAGTATTTGAACGATTCAGGCCATGCCGTCCTGAATCACCTATCCACGAAATGGTTCACATCGTAAATAACCACTGCGGAGGACAATACGGCTTTATTTCATCGCATGCGGCAAACAGTTTTGCCGCCGCCACTTTCCTTGCCGGGATTCTAAGAAAGTATTTCAGGGGATTTACAACCTTTATCTTAGTCTGGGCTGCAGTAGTCTCCTACAGCAGAATTTACCTCGGGGTACATTACCCCGGCGATATCCTGGGAGGAGCTGTTTTTGGGATCATCCTGGGCATTTTCATTTTGTTCTTGCTAAAACAAGCGCAAAAGTTGATTTACAGAACGAAACTGTGAACCAAAACAATTGTTTGTGTAAAAATACCAAAAGGTAAATCCTGATTGTTTGATTACTATGACTTTGGTATAGACTCTTTAATGCAATAATATGGCCGATCAGGAAATTCCGAAAAACTGGCGCCGCACAGCATCATAACACTATCGATTCGCATAATATTAAGCATCCAGTCATGAGCATTTTGTCAATTCGAAAGCTAATAACCGGGTCGCTCAGAAAAAAATTAAAATTATTAACTTTTTTTAAGACTTAACTTGATGATTCACAATTAATTCAAAATTTCATACGTGAATTAACGTAAATTTTTTATCAGTATATTTGCGTAGCCGGAATTTTTGTTATACTTTTACAAAGCCTAATACAATTATCTTCTTCTTAATAATTTTAGTTAATGACGGGGCCACGCTAAATTTCCTTTTAGCGTGGTTTTTTTATGTCCAATTTGAAAACATATAAATCATTGTATTTTAGTATATTCATTAACCCAACTTGGCAAAGCGGCGATATAATATATTGAAAGTCAAGGAGAAGGAG
>CAYXJS010000352.1:0-2602 GCA_964465045.1 uncultured Bacteroidales bacterium
TGAGAATTTATTCTCCATTTAACTACAGCCAGCCAAGACAAATACGTTTAGGTGTTGAGCTTAATTTTTAAATAACCGGATAAAGAAAATATTATGAAGATGTATAGAACTATATTTTTCCTTCTGGCTTTTTCTGTATTATTTTTTAGCAGCGTTAATGCCTTAGCTGAAGAAAATAAGAAAAAGTCGAAAAACAATAATAAGAACGCGCCGACTGTGAAAGCTACGGCTGCGGGTTGTCTTCCTGCAACGAACTTCAGGTACCTTGATATTAATAATGTAAATGCCAGAATCAATACTGGCGGCGACATGTGGTGGGACCTTGAGAATGGTAAATATGAAATCCCTAAAGGCTCAGGAAAAACATCCATGTTTTCCGGTTCGCTTTGGTTAGGAGGTGTTGACGTAAACAACCAGTTAAAACTGGCTGCTCAAATGTATCGCTACGGACCTGAAGGGCACGGAGGGCTACCTTCAAACAAAGCGGATTATTATACCGGACCATTAACAACCGATGGCTCTGCAGCAATTGATGCGGAAACGTGTCGTGCTTATGACCAAATGTTCCCCATGACCAGGCAACTGGTAAATGATCATGTTGCAGCTTTTGAAGCCGGTGGAGAAACATGGCAGGAGTATGCCGCCAATATGCCGGAAGAAATCCGGAACTGGCCGGCGCACGGTGATATTTCTAAAGGACAAAGTTATTACCTGGCGCCATTCTACGATGCTGATGGCGATGGTAACTATAATCCCCAGAATGGTGATTATCCTTACTATGACCTTTCCGGTGAATTATGCGGCACAAAAACACCTACAGCAGATGAGCAGGCAGGTGATGTAATTGAAGGTTCTTCAGTGTTATCAGACCAGGTTATCAAAGGTGATCAGACGCTTTGGTGGGTTACAAACGACAAGGGAAATGCCCATACAGAAACTCTCGGAACCCCGATTGGAGTTGAAATAAGAGCTCAGGCTTTTGGGTTTTCTACCAATGATGAACTTAACAACATGAGCTTTTATTCTTATGAAATCATTAACCGTTCCACATTTACACTGGCAGACACCTACTTTAGCCAGTGGGTAGACCCAGACTTAGGATATGCTGCCGATGACTACACAGGTTGTGATGTAGAAAGAGGTTTAGGTTATGTATATAATGGCACTACAGTAGATGGCGATGGACAGCCCTGGGCTTATGGTTCTAATCCTCCTGCTATTGGGGTTGACTTTTTCCAAGGGCCATATATAGATCCTGATGGTGAAGACAACCAGGCATTTGACGATGATTGCTCTATTTTCGATTTTGATGCACCGCAAGGCAGCGCCAATGACGGTAGTGCTATTAATGGCGTTAATTTTGGAGACGGCATTGTGGATAATGAACGTTTCGGGATGCGCAGGTTTGTTTACCACAACAACCCTGGTAATAGCGTGGGAGAGTATCAAAATGACCCGGATTATGCTATAGAGTATTATAATTACTTGCGCGGTATCTGGTTGGATAACTCTAAAATGATATATGGTGGTAATGGACACCCTACAGCAGGAGGATATGGTCCGGAAGCTGATTTTATGTTTCCGGGCAATACCGATCCTTGCAACTGGGGTACTCGTGGTGAAGAGCCAAACGGACCAAAAAATTGGACGGAAGAGACTGCCGGTAACGAAGAAGGCGATCGCCGTTTTATGCAATCAGCAGGACCTTTTACTTTGAAACCGGGAGCTGTAAACTATATTACTGTGGGTATTCCCTGGGCCAGAGCACAAAGCGGAGGTCCTTATGCCTCAGTAGAAAAATTAAAAGTTGCTGATGATAAAGCACAGGCTTTATTTGACAACTGCTTCCAGGTAGTTAACGGTCCCAATGCTCCAGATCTGACGATTCAGGAGCAAGACCAAAAATTGCTTGTTTATATCACAAACCGTGATATAAACAATACAGGTAACAATTACAGGGAGCAATACGAAGAGATTGACCCTTCAATTACTACACCGGATACCCTTTCAGGAGATGAACGTTATGACTCTACCTACGTTTTTGAAGGGTATAAAGTCTATCAGATTACCAGCCCTGATGTTTCTCCGGCGGAATTTGACGACCCAGATAAAGCACAGTTGGTTTTTCAATGTGATATTGACAATGGAATAGACCAGATTATTAATTATGAATATAACAATGATCTGGATGCGGATGTTCCCGTGGTTAAAGTAGATGGCTCTGATAACGGTATCCAGCATACTTTTACGGTCGAAGAGGATGCCTTTAGCAATGAGCCTCTGGTTAACCATAAGCAATATTATTATAAGGCTGTAGCTTATGGGTATAACAATTATATGACTTATAATCCGGACCCTGAATCGCAAACGCCGGATGCCAATTTCTACGGGCAGAAACTTCCATATCTTGAAGGTAGAAATAACATTAAATCATATACAGGAATTCCGCATAAAAATGTAAGCGATACAGAGCCGCAGGCTGAATATGGAGATGGAATTGAAGTAACAAGGCTTCAGGGTGTAGGAAACAGCGGTAATTATCTGCGTTGGAAAGAGGAAATGTACGATGAGCTCCTGGCTAAGAGTGTCTATGACACCTCTA
>CAYXJS010000353.1:0-2594 GCA_964465045.1 uncultured Bacteroidales bacterium
CTGGATGAAAACCAAAAATTGATTTCAGCAGAACAATTTCGTCGAATCGTGAACCCAAAAAATCCGTTTTTTGAATGAAGAACGTTTTCACTTTTTTTGAAACTGCCGCAAAGAATTATCCGCAAAATCATGCACTTTTTGTGGACGAGGTTTTTTATACGTATGAAATTCTTGCGCAAAAAGCGGCTTTTATTTCCGGAATGTTGCCGTCAGATTCTTCAGGTTTTGCCGGAGTATTTGCCCATCGAAGTTTAACTGCCTTTGCCGGTGTTTTGGGGATTCTGAAATCCGGGAAAGGTTATATCCCACTGAATCCGAAATTTCCGGCGCAACGAGTTGCAAAAATCATAGAGCAATCGGAGATTCAGACCATAGTTGTGGAAGAAGCTTTCGCTGAAAAGCTGGCAGAGGTACTGAAATTTATAAACCGGTCGTTCAATTTAATCTTTCCCTTTGCAGAAAACGTTGACAGGAAGTATCAGGCTATTTTTCATCAGCATCAAATAATTAATCACTTGCCAGGGACTGAACCCTTTCAGCAAGAGGAGCAACCCATGGAATCACCATATGCTTACATGATTTTCACCTCTGGCAGCACCGGAAAACCAAAAGGAGTTCCGGTGAGGCATGAAAATGTTGTGGCGTATGTTGAGAATATAAACAGCATGTTTGGTTTTACCTCTGAAGACCGTTTTTCCAATACCTTTGATCTTACCTTTGATTTGAGTGTACATGATTTGTTCGTAAGCTGGTCTAATGGAGCTACGCTCTATTGCATCCCGGGCAAGTCGCTGATGGCGCCTGCCCGTTTTATCAAAAAGCATGCACTTACATCCTGGTTTTCGGTGCCTTCGCTGGCTAGCGTAATGAGTCGGTTGCGCATGCTTAAAAAGGATGCCTTTCCATCGCTGCGTTACACATTGTTTTGTGGCGAGCCGCTGCCTGAAGCCCTTGCACTTAAATGGCAGCAAGCCGCTCCCTACAGCCGGATGGTTAATATCTACGGCCCCACAGAGGCTACCATTGGCATTACGGCGTATGAAATATCAAGGGAATCCCTAAAATCTCAAAATGGCATTTTGTCTATCGGAAAAGTATTCCCAGGAAACACAGCATTGGTTATGGATGAACTACAGCGTGAAGTGAATGAGGATGAGCCCGGTGAACTATGGCTGAGAGGCGCGCAGGTTACGGAAGGGTACTGGAAGCATCCGGAAAAAACAGCCGGGGCATTTGTTTTCCTTAACGGGATATGGCATTATAAAACCGGCGATTTAGTAAAAAAGGACACGGAAGGAGATTTGTTTTATCTGGGGAGGAAGGACTTTCAGGCAAAAATTCAGGGCTACCGGGTAGAAACCCAGGAAATTGATTTTGTAATTACAGACTCCACCGAGCTCCAGGATGTGGTTACCTTACCTTTTGATGATGGTCTGCATAACACAAAACTGGTCACGTGCATAGCAGGGAAGGAAACCGGGATTATAGAAAAAGAAAAAATCTATGATATTTGCAAAGCCAAATTACCGGATTACATGGTTCCGGAGTATATTTTGTTTTTTGAATCGTTCCCGTTAAATCAGAACGCAAAAACAGATCGTAAGGCATTGTTGCAGTGGGTTAAGGTAGAACTTGGGATATAAGCAATGAGTCTGGTCTAAAAATCGTTCACTAGTTTAATAAATTATATAATGCACAGTTTGTCAGAATGTTATAAAAAGTCGCATTTTATATTTATATGGTTGAATTTCAAATTATTAACCTATAAACTTACGAACCTATTAAACTGATTTCAAACAATGGAAGTACAGCAAATTAAAAATACACTATACCGGTTGATGGAGAACCGGCTTCAGCGCAAGAATAAAAAGCCAGGTGATATTGATGAAGAAAAAAGCCTGCTGGAGCAGGGCATTTACGATTCAATGGCCTTTATTGAATTCATTGCTGATGTGGAAGAAGCGTTTGAAATTGAAATTGATTTTGAAAACCTGGATGCAGCCGATTTTACATCCGTAAATCAGATGATAAAGTTGATCGAAAATTCGCTTGCTTCCTGAGGTATAGGAGGTTTCTTGATTTTTTAGAAATTTTCAATGGAATAATCTATCTGATTAACTTTATTATGGATTGAAATCAAGAAAAAGCAATTCAAAAACTTTTCACAACAATGAAATCATAATAGTTATTGTATCAGCTTGTTAAATGTCCACAATGATGGCGTCGAGTTCTTTTATGGATTTAAAATCATTATCTGCCGTTAGCAAAGGAATATTAAGCCATTTAGATGTTGCTCCAATTACTGCATCAGGTGTTTTAATCTTATGGTGCTGTTTTAAATAGATGGTTGTGTCCTTTATCATATCATTAAGTGGAAAAACAGTCAATTCGCGTATTAAACCTTCTAAAACATAATTATGTTCTGTAGTAATTTTATACCAACCCATCAATTCAATTTCAGTGATTACAGAAATACCAAAGTGACTTCCTTCATACTGTTTGACGTTATCATTTCCTGCAAGAATTAATAAAAGAATGTTTGTATCAGCTATAAAATCAATCCCATTCATCTCTAATCTTCTTTTGCCATTTTA
>CAYXJS010000354.1:0-2594 GCA_964465045.1 uncultured Bacteroidales bacterium
CTCTTTCAGGAACAGAAAAATCCCGCGTAAAGCTTTTGCTGTCGCATGACCCGACTCACTTCAGCTCTGAAGTTGTTGAAAAGTATCCTGAAATCGATATTACATTCTCCGGCCACACGCATGGCATGCAGTTTGGCATTGAAATCCCTGGCGTAAAATGGTCGCCTGCCAAATATATGTATAGGCACTGGGCCGGGCTCTATGAAGACAACCGGAACGGAAAGCCTCAATATATTTACGTGAACCGCGGATTAGGCGTTATCGGATATCCCGGACGCATCGGCATCATGCCTGAAATCACCCTGATGGAGCTTGACGGGTAAAGTTCGGAGCACCGTAATCCTACTCGCGGTGACTTGAATAGAATATAACGGTGCTCCGCACCTCAATGATTTGAAAATGGAATAATCAGACTACAAATATTAAAGTGCTCTGCACCTGCAATTCCCGGCCAATTTTTTCATCGTATGATTTAAGACATTGAGAAACTTGAGAGTCTAATAAAATCAAAATAAATCAAGAAACCTCCTATACCTCAGGAAGCAAGCGAATTTTCAATCAACTTTATCATCTGACTTATGGATGTAAAATCCGCTGCATCCAGGTTCTCAAAATCAATTTCAATTTCAAATGCTTCTTCCACATCAGCAATGAATTCAATAAAGGCCATTGAATCGTAAATGCCCTGCTCCAGCAGGCTTTTTTCTTCATCAATATCACCTGGCTTTTTATTCTTGCGCTGAAGCCGGTTCTCCATCAACCGGTATAGTGTATTTTTAATTTGCTGTACTTCCATTGTTTGAAATCAGTTTAATAGGTTCGTAAGTTTATAGGTTAATAATTTGAAATTCAACCATATAAATATAAAATGCGACTTTTTATAACATTCTGACAAACTGTGCATTATATAATTTATTAAACTAGTGAACGATTTTTAGACCAGACTCATTGCTTATATCCCAAGTTCTACCTTAACCCACTGCAACAATGCCTTACGATCTGTTTTTGCGTTCTGATTTAACGGGAACGATTCAAAAAACAAAATATACTCCGGAACCATGTAATCCGGTAATTTGGCTTTGCAAATATCATAGATTTTTTCTTTTTCTATAATCTTAGTTTCATTCCCCGCAATACACGTGACCAGTTTTGTGTTATGTAAACCATCATCAATAGGTAAGGTAACCACATCCTGGAGATCGGTGGAGTCTGTAATTACAAAATCGATTTCCTGCGTTTCTACCCGATAGCCCTGTATTTTTGCCTGAAAGTCCTTCCTCCCCAGATAAAACAAATCCCCTTCCGCGTCCTTTTTCACTAAATCGCCGGTTTTATAATGCCATATCCCGTTAAGGAAAACAAAAGCTTCTGCTGTTTTTTCCGGCTGCTTCCAGTATCCTTCCGTAACCTGCGTGCCTTTCAGCCAAAGCTCACCAGGTTCATCCCCATTCACTTCACGCTGTTGCTCATCCATAACCAAGGCCGTATTTCCGGGGAATGCTTTTCCGATAGACAAAATTCCATTTTGAGATTTTCGTGATTCCCCTGTTATTTCATACGCCGTAATGCCAATGGTTGCCTCTGTAGGGCCGTAGATATTCACCATCCGGCTGTAGGGAGCGGCTTGCTGCCATTTTAATGCAAGGGTTTCAGGTAGCGGCTCGCCACAAAACAAGGTGTAGCGCAGCGATGGAAAGGCATCCTTTTGAAGCATGCGCAACCGACTCATTACGTTAGCCAGCGAAGGCACCGAAAACCAGGATGTAAGCGCATGCTTTTTGATAAAGCGGGCAGGCGCCATCAGCGACTTGCCGGGAATGCAATACAGTGTGGCTCCGTTAGACCAGCTCACAAACAAATCGTGCACACTCAAGTCGAAGGTAAGATCAAAGGTATTGGAAAAGCGGTCTTCCGAAGAAAAATCAAACATGTTGTTCATATTCGCAACATACGCCACCACATTTTCATGCTTCACCGGAACCCCTTTTGGTTTTCCGGTGCTGCCGGAGGTAAAAAGCATGTAAGCATATGGTGATTCTACAGGTTGTTGCTCTTTTTGAAATGTATCTGTTCCTTGTGAGTGAGTAATTTTATGATGTTGATGAATTATGTCCTGAAACTTCTTGTCAGCATTTTCTGCGAAGGGAAAGGCCAAATTCAACGGCCGATCGACAAGTTTCAACACCTCTGCCAGCTTTTCAGCAAAAGCTTCTTCCACAACGATAGTCTGAATCTCCGATTGCTCAATAATGGTTGCAATGCGTTGCGCCGGGAATTTCGGATTCAGTGGGATATAACCTTTCCCGGATTTCAGGACGCCTAAAACGCCTGCGAAGGCAGTTAAACTGCGATGGGCAAAAACTCCGGCAAAACCTGAAGAATCCGGCGGCAGCATCCCGGAGATGAAAGCCGCTTTTTGAAAAAGGCTTTTGTACGTATAAAACGCATCGTCCACGAAAAGTGCATGGTTTTGCGGATAATTCTTTGCGGCGAATTCAAAAAAAGTAAAAACGTTCTTCATTCAAAAAACGGATTTTTTGGTTCACGATTCGACGAAATTGTTCTGCTGAAATCAATTTTTGGTTTTCATCCAG
>CAYXJS010000355.1:0-1133 GCA_964465045.1 uncultured Bacteroidales bacterium
TCAAACTTTTCGGGTTGCCAGCTTCTTACGTAGATGCGGGGGTTGAGGGTGTCTTGCAGGTCTACCATCAGGAAAAGATAGCCTTTGTCGCCATAGTTTGAGGAATAATAATGCTGATTGATTTGGATGCCAAAGATTTTTTCGTTTTGGTGGCGGACGACTTCGTTGTCTTCAAAGTCGATGTTGATGTATTCGTTGGAGCGGAAAACATTGGCCAAGCGCCGGATGTATTCTTCCTTGCTGAGTTTTACATATTCCACCTGTTTTTGGTTCAGATCTGTAGTAAGTCCCTCAATGCTTCTTTGCTTGTCTTTTTTCAATACATGTCCTACAATAATCAGGGCGTTATCATCAAAAACCTGTTCCAGGTAATCAAGTCGCTTCAGGCTGTAAGCGGTTTTGTAGTATTCAAGAAACTGAATCAGGGTGTATTTTTCCTCTGGCGTGCCCCACTGGTCATTTTTATCGATGATATCTCTTACCGCTACTTCGCTTAGCGCAAAGTTTACCGCATCAATTTTCCCTTCATCGTTAAAAACAAATACCACATCTTCCACAAATTTCCGGTTGTTGTTTTCATAGTTGAACCACATGGGCACGGATCTAACCACGAACTGTTGGTTTACTTCTATAACACTCAGTGAGGAGGTATCCTGAAACAAAACCGTAACTTCGCCCTGGTTGATCAACCTGTCGAACATTTCATAGCCGCTGCGGGTAAACATCGGTTTCAGGTTGCCGGTTTGTTGTAGCTGAATTCCTTCTACAACCTGAAAAGTTCTGCTAATAAATTTGTCTCGGTCTTTCAGTGTTGCCGTCTTATCAAATGCTTTAACATCCTGACTTGCTGACGCAATATCCTTTTGATGTTTTTGCCGGTCTTTTAATGTTTCCGCGTCACTGATATTAAGTTTTACCTGAGATTTGCCATAACCCGGCAGTTTCGTGTCCTCCATCACCCTTCGTACTTCATCATCGATTTTCCACTTGTGCTCGTACTGATACTCAATGTACACATCTACCTTTCTGAGCGATTGAGCAGAGGCATCATACAGTTCGATTACACCCGTACCATCTTTTGCTGTAACTAACTGTGAAACTGTGCTGCCTGTAAAATATCTGTAATCGAGGTT
>CAYXJS010000355.1:1233-2590 GCA_964465045.1 uncultured Bacteroidales bacterium
TTAGAGCGATGCCTGTCGCGATTGGAATAGTCCTTTACGTAATAGCGGTAATGGTTTTGGCCGTCCAATTTTTTAATGGTAATGGTTTCCGGACCATAGCTCTCCCGGTCGTCGCGGTCGAGTTTCGCCTGTCCATCTGCCGACACCCGCATATTTCTGTATGAAATGTGATAGTCGCCGGTTTTTTCAAGATGTGCATCCAAATCATCCGGTCGTCTCCCCCACTCCAGTACAATCCGCATATTTTCACGGGCAACCAGCGGCGAAACCGCAAATCGGTTGTAAAAAATGGTTCCGGCAGCAATTTCAAATTCCGTTTTCAGCGGAATGAAGCCTTCTTTTTTGAATTGGATGGGATACACGCCGTCTTCCTCGGGGTCATCAAAAATCACCCTTCCCTGGGCATCTGTAACAAACTCGCCCATGCCTTCAATTTTAATTTCAGCGCCTTCCAGCGGTTCATCATTCATTGCATTTGCAAAGCGCAAAGTCATTTTGCCTTCCTCAAGGCGGGTAACCTCATCGTTTAAACGGTCCCGCATCTGGTCAATCTGAGCCAAAGCCATGAATGGAAGCAAAACCGTTAGTAGTAATCCTAATTTTTTCATGATACTCGTGTATTTGTTAATTCATAAAAATAAATTCCAAATTCCAATACCCAAATTCCAAAGACGCGGATTAATGCGAATATTTAGCGAATTACGCGAAACTCGAAATCCGAAATTCGGAACCCGAAATATCTTCATTGCCAACTGCCAATTGCTTTTTGCCAACTTTACCTAAGCACCTAAGCACCAATTCTTATCTGATTGCCAACTGCCTATTGCCAACTGCCAACTTTTCTTAAACACTTGAGCACCCACGCACTTAAACACCTATCAAACAACCTACAAACATATTAACTTACAAACTTCGAAATTTAATCCTCGACAAACGCATAATTTCCATAGAAATTTGCCCGGTTGAGCAGCGCCGTCATAAACTGAATGACTTTTACCGGTGCATCTCTGAATTCAGGCATAACCACGCCATAGGGTGCATTAACATAAGTAGGGTCAGCCACTACATAATTATCCTCTCCCACCGAAACGAAAGCCCCCTGAGCGCCGCGGAGTTTAACCGCCGTTGCCAAATGCCCGGGATAATCCAGGCCGACGATATCCAGTCCTTTCATGTCCCGGATAAGCCAGGTAAAAAGAGCTGAACGGTCTTCACAATCAGAATACGGAAAATGAAAAACTTCTTCCGGGAAAAAGAACTTTTCCTCGCCAAACTGCTCCTGGTCTGTTTTATAATCAAAACTCTTTTGCGCCAAGGCTAAAAGAAAGTTAACCGCTTCAGCATCTTCCATTTCATC
>CAYXJS010000356.1:0-2577 GCA_964465045.1 uncultured Bacteroidales bacterium
ATGCCGGACACGATGTGCAGTTGCACCTGCACCCTCACTGGATGAATACCGAAATAGAAGCAGATCGGTTTATTCCTGGAAAGCCTTTTATGCTGGGAGAATATGCTCAGGATGACCATCCTGATAAAATCAATGAAATTGTAGCTCAGGGTGTGGAGCACCTGCAAAACATTGCCCGGAAAGCCGATTCTGCATATCGCTGCCTTGCCTACCGCGGCGGAGGCTATAATCTGGAGCCCGGTTGCCGGGAAATCCTGAGCGCCTTGTTAGAGAGCGGGTTAAAATATGATAGCACCATCGTGCCGGGGTATGTGTTTTATTCGCAGCAAAACCGGGTGGATTACCGCAACATGCCCAATAAACCGAATTGGTTTCTGCATCCTGACAGTGACCTTAGGCAACCAGCAAAAGATGGCTTGCTGGAAATCCCCGTCGCTTCCGTACCGAAGCGTTTTTTTGAGATGCCCACCGCTTTAAAAATGAGGAAATATGCTCATCGTGCACCGGAAAACCGTGGAAAGATGATTCATTCGCCTGAGCAGCTTGGCATCAAAGAAAAATTCCAGATGCTGATGGCAAACCGGATGCTCACGGTAGATAATTTTACGTATTCGCAAAAATACCTTAACGGGATGTTCGACAGATACATTGCCAAATATCAGAATTATGAGGAAATATCCCTGGCTTTAATCGGGCATCCGAAGTCGATGGGAAACTATGCTTTTGAGCTGCTTCACGGATTTATTCATCATGTCCGGGAACATTATCCCGCAAAGGCACGCTTTACTACATTTCGGGAAATGGCTGAAGAATCTAAAGAGGAGGATTCATGAGCATCAGCGAGTTGATTTATAAACTGGTTCCGGAGAAGATGTTTGAAATGCTCCAAAGACGCTATCACCAAACCAGGAAAAAAATTTATCCGCCGCTGGATGAAAAGGGATTTGAAGCGGTTTTAGATAAACTGAATATCCGGCATGGTGATGTGGTTTTTGTGCACAGTTCCATCGACAAGATAAACAGTAGCTTATCTCCCATTCAGATACTGGAATTGTTGAAAAACAGAGTGGGAGACGAGGGTACGCTTTTGTTCCCCTCATGGAGCTATTCCGGATGTACAGAGGAGTTCCTTAAATCAGGCAAAATGTTCGACGTTCGTAAATCGTTTACCCGCATGGGGTTGCTGCCTGAAATAGCGCGGCGCAGTAAATCGGCTCTTCGCAGTGAACATCCAACCGCTTCAATCGCAGCCATAGGAAAACATGCACGGGAATTGTTGAACACTCATCATCTATCCCAATACGCCTGCGATGAAAACAGTCCGTATTATAAGATGATGAATCATAATGCAAAAATCATTGGTCTTGGCGAAAAGCCTTCCAGTCTGTCCTTTGTGCATTGCGTGGAGGATGTACTGCGCGATGCGTTTCCGGTGGATATCTACTACTCTGAGCCACAAAAGGTGAGCTACAAGGACGCAGAAGGAAAAATCAAAACCCTGAGCGTGTATATCCACAACGGGAAGCATCACATCCGCAGCATCCCCGGATTTATGCAAAAGCACGTCAGCAAACAAGCCTGTCACCAGTTTAAGGATAAGGGCACAAACTATTTTACGGCAGATGCCAACACTTTGTTTGAAGAAATGAAGGCCTTAGCACAGCAAAATATCACGATTTATGATTAAACTGCTAGTCACCGGAAGTTCCAGTCCGCTGCTCAAAACCTTAGAGTATCTTGTTCCGGATGAGCGGGTAAAGGTTATCCATGTCTTTTTGGATAAAAATCAGGACGCTGAGGCGATGGATTTTTGCGATAGCAATAAAATTCCTTTTGATGATGCAGCCTTGCTGAAATCAGGATCCGGACTGCAAAAGTTGCGTGAAAAACCATTTCATTGGCTGCTCAGTGTAAATTCTACAGTGATTTTAAATTCAGATGTATTGTCTCTCCCTGAAAAAGGAGCGCTCAACCTGCACCCCGGAAAGCTTCCCGAATATGCCGGACTGCACACGCATCAGTGGGCCATCCGCAACGGCGAAACAACGTTTGGAGTTACCTTGCATCATATGGAGCCGGGGATAGATACGGGTGATATTGCTTTTCAGCAGATTTTTCCGGTTAAACCCCGCGATACGGGTTTGTCTTTGTATCTGAAATGCTTGCGCGAAGGGATTAAACTGGTAAGAAAAGCGCTTGATTATATGGTGGAAGACCGTCCGCTGCCCGCCATCTCGCAGGATTTGTCAAAAAGAAAGCTGTATACACACAAGATGGCGTTGAATGGTAGAATTGATTGGCATCAGCCGGCCGAAACGATATTTAATTTTATCAGGGCCGCCGATTATGCACCGTTTCAGTCACCTACCTATGTTCCTTACACCGCTTTCGCGGGAAAACGCATCTGTATCACCAAGGCAGAAGTGGTTGATGATACGCTAAAGCCTGGGGAAATCAGGTTTACCCGAGATGCGGATATCATTGCCGGTGCCTCATCCGGAAGTCTGAAGCTGAAAAAGATGCTGGATGAAAACCAAAAATTGATTTCAGCAGAACAATTTCGTCGAATCGTGAACC
>CAYXJS010000357.1:0-2574 GCA_964465045.1 uncultured Bacteroidales bacterium
CTACAGGGCTTTAACCAGAATAATTATATTTCAAGATGCGGAATTGCTGTACTTTTTTCAGGCTTTTTCCTATTTTAGCAGCTTTTGTGTACTTTATGCAAAAGCTATCAAATATAAAAAACAGAAAGAGTTTTGCTGTCTTCGCTGTATAAGCGGAGTTATGTCAGCATCATATGGGTTTGCATGGAGTATAAAATGTTACTACTATTATGAAAAACCGCACGGCCACAGGCTTGATTCTTTCCGTAACGATGTTGTCTGTAATTGGTGTTCCTTCAGTAGTGCCTGTTTTCCCGGCCATGTCAGAGAATCTGGATATTCCCGGGAACCAGATTGGTTTGTTCATTACCGTATTTTCGCTTCCGGGAGCGGCTTTAGCCCCTGTTTTGGGGATGATCATCGACCGCTACGGCCGGAAGCGCATTTTGATTCCGGCCTTGCTTCTGTTTGGCATCAGCGGCAGTGCATGTTATTTTGCATCTTCGTTTGAACTGATGCTGGTTTTTCGCTTCTTTCAGGGTTTGGGTGCGGCAGGGCTTGGAATTATCAATATTACCCTTATCGGGGATATGTTTAAAGGTCAGGAAAAAATAAAGGTTATGGGTTACAACAGTGGGGTAATGAGTGTAGGAATGGCGCTGTTTCCTGCGCTGGGCGGCCTGCTTGCCACCTTCCACTGGCGGTATCCTTTTTTGATTCCGCTGTTGGCTTTGATTGTAGCTTTACTTATTTATCGTTTTCTGAATAATCCGGAGCCCACTGAAAAGCCTAAATTTTCAAGTTATTTACGCAATACCTTCAAGTCTGTCACTTCCAAAGAATCGATTATGCTCTTTTTATTGACATTCATTACTTTTCTGTTGCTTTTTGGTGTAGTAATGACCTATATGCCCATTATGCTAAAAGACCGTTTTGGGCTGTCGAGCAGCGAAATAGGGCTGATGATTTCTTTTATGGCGATTACGGCAGGAGCTGTAGCAGCTTTTCTGAGCCGCATCACAAAGGTATTATCCATGAAAGCACTGATATCAGCAGGATTAGTTGCTTTTCTGATCGGATTTGCTTACATCCCGTTTGTAGACAATTTCTATGTTTTGCTTGCACTGATGCTTATTATTGGAATGGGTCAGGGCATAAACATACCAACCATTTTTAATATTTTGACGAGTATAGCTCCGCTGGAGCACCGGGGAGCATTTATGTCTGTTAACAGCATGACGACCCGTGCAGGTCAAACGGCGGGCCCTCTCCTGGCCGGTTTCATTTTTGGTTTAGGAGGGTTGCAATGGGTTTTCTGGGCCGGGGCAGCCACCGCTTTAACGTTTTTAATTATCCTGATTTTCTTCACACCAGCTTTTCGTGATTAAGTGGTTCAACCTGCTTCATCCAGCTCTTTATCCGGATCGAGTTTCGGATAATTCCATTGCTGAAATACGATATCCCACTTTTGATTAATCATACGAATATCTTCCTTTTTAAATTCATAACTCTGATTACGCCGGGGCGGTTGTTTCTTTAGAAACTGCTTAATCCGCGGAAGTGCTTCATCAAAACCTGTCAGTGAAAGCTGCCGGTAAATTTTTTCAATTGCCTGCAATGGTTTTTCTGAAATTTCATCAAACCCTAACTCAATCAGTTGATGCGGTTTCAACAGTGCTTTTTGGTCAAGGTAGTGTTGATGCAGCTTTAAATATACCTGCAACACAATTTCCCTTTTTTCATTTTCGCTAATCTGCTGCATAGCAACACTTTTTTGAATCAATGTCCACAACTTCAGATTAGAATAGTAAACTTCATAAGGGTTTCGGTGAATAAAAACAAAACGCGCATCCGGATAGATATCCAACAAGTATTTTATACGTGCGGTGTCTCCGGGATTTTTTATAAGGAGTCTTCCGTGCGGCGTTCTTAAGTAAGCTTTGTTAATCATGGTACGCATTGTATTCTGCCAATTTCGCAGCTCTTGCCCGCTTAAATTTTCACAGAATAAATACTTGTTAAAGTATTCTTCATACGCTTTGGGGAAAAGGTGGGCCCAATGGTAGGTATATTCAGAAATTTCGCTAATCAGAGCCGTATCAGACTCAGAAGGCGTATCCAGGTGCATGGATTTGGAAATATGGGTCTGCCATTGCTTAACCGGACTGAAGAAATCTATGGTTTTAGAAATAAATGGTTTAAAAAAATCCTCGGTAACCAGGAAATTGTCCGAAAAAAAATTCTGATACTTGGTCTGGAACACAAACCCAGGGTCCTGGCTCAAGAGCGTATGCGTATAGGTAGTACCGCTACGCCAGTGTCCGATAACAAAAATGGGAGCCCGATCAGGATCTGTTTTTTCTATAACATTGTTATATCTTCTGTTTTCCAATAACCGAAAGGGTTCAGATAATAAAATCTTAAAATAAACCATCCCAATCATTTTTTTGTTGGGGTTATTTTTAAAAGCGCCGTGGGCTTTGAGTTTTTTCGTAAAAGTTAACAGCGGACTTACCCTTTTCATCCTTTATCTATTGGTTCTTAATTCTACTTTACGACTTTAGTTTTTCTTTTTGTTTATGATAGGATATATCA
>CAYXJS010000358.1:0-2567 GCA_964465045.1 uncultured Bacteroidales bacterium
CGTCTGCACCGCACATGCTGTTCATGATATCGCTGCTGCCGGGTGTGGTTCCTACTCTAACATTGTAGGTCAAAGAGCTTTGCGGCGTATAATCATCAGCAGCAGCCTCCCACTGCAGCATCACCTCGTTACCCAGGTTTTCTGTATTCATGCTTTGCGGTTTCTCCGGCGCTTCGTTAGCGTGATATTCATTATCAAAATCATCATTCTGATATACGGCGGTTATGTAATTACCTCCCAGGTCTTCTCCAGTGATAATCACATCAGAGTCCCCATCGTTATCATAGTCTATAAACCGCGCATCGCCACGGTTCGCATTCTGGAATCCCGGAAAGGCATCCACGAAAGTGCCATCTTCATTCATAAACACCGAAGTCATCAGCACCCCGCAATCATCACAATTTCCTGAGACCAGCAGGTCGAGCTTCCCGTCATTATTTACATCGCCCCAATCCACAGCACTGTTGCTCACACCCAGGATGTTAACGCCCATGTTTTTGAAAGCCCCATCGCCGTCGTTGCGATATACCAATGTTTGGCCGGTAAGATACTCATCATACCCCACGATAGCCACATCCTTATCGCCGTCGTTATCATAATCGCCCCAGGCAATATCGCCACTCATTACATCCTCAAACGGCACATTCACCAACTGGAAAGATCCGTCTACATTTTCATATAAGCGAGTAGCTGGCTGGGCCCCGTTCTCGCCGGCCAGCATCAGGTCTAAATCGCCATCATTATCAAAATCCACCCAGGATGTTGTGGCATAATTCAACTGTATAAGATCAGCATTGGCTTCCGTAAACTCTCCATTGTTATTATTGTAAAGGAATGTTTTATCGTCTCCGGCAATCACCAAATCGAGGAAACCGTTGTTGTTATAATCGCCAAAGGAGGCATCTGTGTATGCTCCCATAGGTTCAATATCCGTATCGGTTTCTTCAAAGCTCCCACCGGTATTCATAAAAAGCGCAGAAACAGGGCCGGAGTTTCCACTTCCACTGATAAAAAGATCGGGCATTCCATCCCTGTCTACATCGCCAAAAAGCACAACTCCATCGGATACGGCGGGTAACTGAACATCCGTTTGCACAAAATTACCTTCCTGGTTCTCAAACAGGTAAGTCGCCGCTTCAAAACTATTTATCATCCCACTGATCACCATATCCAAATCCCCGTCGTTGTCATAATCACCAAAAGCAACGCTTGATCGTGTCATGGCTGGAATCTCTGATGATTGATAGGAAAAGGATTGTGCAGTAGCTCCTGTATTCAACAATAAAAATGTTGTCAGTATTAAAAGTACATTGTTTCTCATAGTATCAGTTTTTGTTTTTAATATATTAGTAAAAACCCGGCAACAGCAACGAGATTATGCGCTATTGCCGGGTTTTTCTGTTATCAGTTTTGTTCTTCAAACTCTTCGATGCCTCTGTCGAGAAAGTCTACAAACTCATCTACGTCAAGGCTGTATGCCCGTGGTTCTACTAGTTTTTCTTCATTATGATCGAGCAGTACATAATAGGGTTGCGCATTCACCCCAAATTTTCTGATCTGGAAATCGGCATATTTTTTTCCGAGCGTCTTTTTCACTTTGCCGTCATATGAGGATTTTACCCACTCACTTTCATCCAGTCTCGATTTATCATCCACGTAAAGTGCAATAATCACATAATCATCCCTGAGGCGTTTGAGCACGCGCGGATCCGACCATACATTGGCTTCCATCTCCCGGCAATTGACGCATCCATGGCCAGTAAAGTCAATAAACACGGGTTTGTTTTGCTTTCGGGCACATTCCATGCCCTGCTCAAAGTCGAAATAGCCATCCAATCCGTGAGGCAGATGCAGGAAGTCGCTGTATTTTGACTCTTTGCAATCTTCTGAAACAGCTACAGCATCCTGTCCTCCGGAGGAGTAATTTGCCACTTTCAAGTTATCACGTACTATCGTATTTATATCAAAGTCCTGGGTGTGCTGTGGCGGCAGATATCCCGAAAGCGCCTTAAGCGGTGCGCCAAACAAACCCGGAATCATGTAAACCACAAAAGTGAATGTTATAATGGCCAGCGAAAGGCGAGGCACGGTTACGTGCTTTACGTCGCTGTCGTTGGCAAATTTAATTTTGCCGAGCAGATAAAATCCAAGAATGGTAAAGATAACAATCCAGATAGCCAGGTAAATCTCGCGATCGAGGATACCCCAATGGTAAGTTTGGTCTGCAATGCTGAGAAATTTAAATCCAAGCGCCAGCTCCAGCAATCCTAAAACAACTTTCACATTGTTCAGCCATCCTCCGGATTTAGGCATTCCACTCAACCATTTCGGGAAGAATGCAAACAAAGTAAATGGCAATGCAAAAGCGGCAGAGAAGCCTAACATACCAATTATGGGTTTAAGGAAATCCCCGCCTGCCGACTCAACCAGAATAGCTCCTACCAGCGGGCCTGTACAGGAGAATGAAACCAATACCAGCGTAAAAGCCATGAAGAATGATCCTGTAATGCCCCCACGGTCAGCTTGCTTATCACTTTTATTGATGAGCCAGCTCGGCAATGTAAGCT
>CAYXJS010000359.1:0-2567 GCA_964465045.1 uncultured Bacteroidales bacterium
ACAAAGCTGCTTTGGGAGAAGCAATTTCAAGTGATGATACTGAATTTCCTTTTGTATGGAAAAGCACTAAAGGAGGTTACGACGGGAGAGGTGTCCGTATCATCAAAAAGCAGGAAGATGTGAAAGCGCTTCCTGATGTAGAATGCATGGCTGAAAAGTGGATACCTTTCGAGAATGAACTGGCCGTTATTGTGGCACGAAACCCTGATGGTGAGATTAAATCATACCCGGTTGTGGAAATGGAGTTTCATCCGGGGGCTAACCAGGTGGAGTATGTCATCTGTCCGGCCCGCATATCAGATACTATTTCAGCGAAAGCCAGAAAGATAGCTGAGGAGGTTTCAGATGCCTTTCAGCATGTGGGGTTGCTGGCTGTGGAAATGTTTCAGACTGCTGAAGGGGAAATCCTGGTTAACGAGGTTGCGCCGCGGCCCCATAACAGCGGTCACTACAGCATCGAAGGCAGTTACACCAATCAGTTTGAGCAGCACCTCAGAGCTATTTTGGATTTACCATTGGGTAAAACCGATAGTAAAACCGGTGCAGTAATGGTGAATTTGGTAGGAGCGGAAACACATCGCGGAAACGCGAAATATCAAAACATTGAAAAGATCATGGCGTTGCCGGGTGTAGTACCGCATATTTATGGGAAAAAAGAAACCCGTCCCTTCCGTAAGATGGGGCATGTAACAATAATCAGTAAAGAGATTGATGAAGCGCGCAGCATCGCGGAACAAGTTAAGGATACAATACGGGTGGTATCATCATAAAACCAGGAATTAATAATCAAGATTATGAGCAAAGTAGCGGTCATTATGGGAAGCACAAGCGATCTGCCGGTTATGCAGGACGCGCTTGATATTTTAAAGGAATTTGATGTAGAAACTGAAGTTGATATCGTTTCAGCGCACCGTACACCGGAGCGCCTGATGCAATATGGAAAAGAAGCCCACAATAGAGGGATTTCTGTTATTATTGCCGGCGCGGGCGGTGCAGCTCACCTGCCCGGTATGATGGCGGCGGTAAGTCCGCTACCGGTGATTGGCGTACCCGTGAAATCAAGAAATTCTATTGATGGCTGGGATTCGGTGTTGTCTATTCTGCAAATGCCTGCCGGTGTTCCGGTAGCTACAGTAGCACTCAACGGTGCTAAAAATGCAGGAATTTTGGCAGTGCAAATTTTGGGCGCTACCAATGAAAAGCTCCGGAATAAAATGATGGAATATAAAAGCTCTTTGAAGGATAAAGTGATTCAAGGCGCTGAGGAAATAAGAAAGCAGAAAAAATAAAACCTATACCTTGTAACCGTATTTCTCAATAATTTCCTTTTTATCCGGAAACTTCTTAATCAGTTTTTGCATATCCGAAAAGTGAAAGTCTTTGAAATCAAATCCGGGAGCTACAAAGCAAGCTACTAATGAAAAATTACCTGTAGTTTCAGCAGCAAAGTGTGTATGATATGGGATGGTTTTTTGCGGAGTCTGCCCTTTTTCAACATCTTTTCCAAGTGTGGCTTTGCTGTAATGGTCAGAAAACTGGTGTAATACAATGGGATCGCCATCAATAAAAACCCATGTTTCATCGGATTCAAGATAGTGGAGGGCCGAGAATTGACCTTTTTCGAGTAAAAAGTAGATAGAAGTAGTTTAAAGCTCTATTTAATATAGAATTATGCAACAATCGTTGGGAAAATACGTTTGATTCTTTAAATTTGTAATCCTATGGAACTGGTGTCTAAAAAAAAACAATAAGCTTAAGAAGGAATCAAAATCAAATACTTATAGGTATTGGGAGGACTCTCTGTTTGATGAGTTTTATTATGATTATTTCGATAAAATGTCATCAAAAGAACTTGATAAGGAGTTTTCTAAAGATATTAAATATCTCACGGGAATTTTGAATGATATGTCAGATTCTGAAAGAAAATCTTTTATTGAGGTTCTCTCAAAGTACATTGAGTTCTACATTGACAATAAGGTGGAAAAAGAAATAGATAACTCTTTATTTAAAATCTTGAACATCTAATGAGTGAAGAGGAAAACAAAAAAGGTAAAAAAGAATCATCAAAGACGCATGAATCAAAAGAAACCAATCAGGAAAAAAATTCCGATAGAGGTGTAATTCCAGATGAATTATTAGAATCAATACCGGAAGAAGAAAGAGGAAAAGTTGCTAGCGTGATTAAGCAAACTATGATTTCTGGGGTTATGAGAAGAAACAATCCAATTGCCGAGAAGATAACATCCGACACATAGGTCGGTTAATTGACAAGTCCGATGAACAAGACCAGCGAGATAGAAAAGAGCGGAAAAGTGAAAGAAATTATAATTTATTATTACTCATAATCGGCTTGGTTTTTGTCGGATTTTTGATTGTTTTCTTACAAACAAATGAGGAACTCTTAATTAAGATTGTTATAGCTATTATTTCATTTATCGGAGGATTAGGATTTGGTAGAACGGCTTTCAAAAGCCAGGAATGATTTTATCCCGTTCAATATTTTGTTATAAACCCTAAAATCCGCAAAACATCTGCTTTAATTGCAGAATATCAGGTATTTATATTGT